>DCUM01000032.1:0-5123 GCA_002327255.1 bacterium UBA2214
GCGGCCGAGCTGCAACTGCAGCAGGGACACGTGGTGCGCCTCGAGACCCGGCCTCCCAATCTGGAGGGCAAGGGCCAGGTAACCCAGCGCGATCTGGTCCGCAATGCCTTGCGCATGCGGCCGGACNNCGCAACTCGCTGCGCATGCGCCCTGACCGCATCATCGTCGGCGAAGTACGCGGCGGCGAGGCCCTGGACATGCTGCAGGCCATGAACACCGGCCACGATGGCTCCCTGGCGACGCTGCATGCCAATTCTCCCCGCGATGCCCTGCGCCGCCTGGAGACGATGATCCTGATGGCCGGCATGAACCTCACCGACAAGGCCATGCGCGAGCAGATCGCTTCCGCCATCAACGTCATTGTCCAGATCGCCCGGCTTTCCGATGGCTCGCGAAAAATCGTCAAGATATCGGAAGTGACCGGCATGGAAGGGGAAGTCGTCACGCTGCAGGATATTTTCATGTTTGAGAAACTCGGCGTGCGTGAGGATGGCGTTGTGCTGGGCGCGTTCCGCACCACCGGAATTCGTCCCAAATTTGCCGAACAGCTCGAAGCCTCGGGCATCCAGCTGCCTGCGGATGTCTTTGAACCCAATCTACAGTACAGCCACAAGGAGTCCTGATCTATGCTGGTATTGGCCGTCTCTCTGGTCTTTGTGACCTTCGTGCTGGTTTCCCTGCAGATATTTCTCTCCATTCAGAAACAGCGCAGCGACGCGCGCATCATCAGGAAGCGGTTGAGCGAATTCGACCGCGAGGATAAGGCCGAACAATCCGATATACCCTTTCTGATTCGCGATGATCACTTCAGCCGGATTCCCTTTTTCAACCTGCTCCTCGAAAGAGCGAATCTCACCAGGAAACTGGCGCAGGTGATCCGTCAGGCGGACATCAACGTCAAAGTGGGTGAAGTCATTCTGCTGATGGGGATTTTCGGCGGGCTGGGGACGCTTCTGCCCCTGCGACTGGGCAAACCGCCCCTGGCACTGCTGCTGGGATTCGTGGCGGCGGCCTTGCCAGTCTGGTATCTCCTGATGAAGCGCAACCAGCGGCTCAAGTCTTTTATCCGCGAATTTCCGGATGCCATCGATATGATGACCAGTGCCCTGCGCGCCGGACACGCGTTCACGCGTTCCATGCAGCTGGTGGCTGAGGAAGCGCCAGACCCCGTCGGCATCGAGTTCCGCCGCACCTTCGAGGAGTACAACCTCGGCATGCAACTGCGCGATGTGCTGATCCACTTGACCGAAAGGGTTGAGAGCATCGATCTCAAGCTCTTCGTCACCGCGGTGCTGCTGCAGAAAGAGACCGGCGGCAATCTCACGGAGATACTCGAAAAGATCGGCTATACCATTCGCGAGCGCTTCAAGCTCATCGGACAGCTGCGCACCTATACCGCGCAAGGCCGGATGTCGGCATGGATTCTCGGCACGCTCCCCATCGTTTTTGTACTCATCATCTCCACCCTGAGTCCGGATTACCTGACGCCGCTGTTTAAAAGCAAAGCCGGACACTGGCTGCTGGCGATCGCCATCACGCTTCAGGTGGTCGGTTTTTTGGCTATTCGAAAAATTGTCGCCATCAAATATCAGTGAGGGCTCTGCAAGATGAATCTGTATTTTATCCTGGCTCTGGTATTCATTTCCACTTTTCTGGTTATTTTGGTGCTGCTGCGGATGCTGCGGGGACGTCTGGATCCCACCTACAAACGCATGCACGAATGGTCCATGGGCGCCGGCGACAGCAGCTCCTCAGATCAGGTTGGTGGCAAGGCCGACAAGAAGCGTACGGCGGGATTCAGCCGCATGCTGGAGCTGGCCGGACATCAGCAGAAACGCGGCGGCCAATCCAAAAACAAGATGCGCAAATCCCTGATGAGTGCGGGTTATTACCATGAGTCTGCAGTGCGCAAGTTGATGGGCATGAAACGGGTCTTTGCCATGGTCAGTTTCGCGTTTTTCTTGTATTTGGGATACCTGGGGGATCAGTCAACGCCGGTCATTTTGCTGCTGGCACTGTGCGGCGCGCTGATTTTTTATGTCGTGCCCGATATGGCCGTCAACAGCAAAATCCGCCGCCGTCAGGAGCTGATTGCGGGCGGCCTCGCCGATGCGCTGGACCTGCTGGTCATCTGCGTCGAGGCGGGACTGGGGTTGAATGCCGCCATCATGCGCGTCGGTCATGACATGGTCCTGCGCTGCCGCCCCTTGAGCGACGAATTCATCCGCGTCACCCAGGATTTGCGCACCGGTTCTTCGCGCGAAGTGGCCTTGCGCGCCATGGCGCATCGCAACCACGTGGAAGACTTGAAAATCCTCGTCGGCGCCCTGGTGATGGCCGATAAACTGGGCACCAGTATCGCCGATACCCTGCGCGCCCAGGCCGATTCGCTGCGCACCCGCATCCGGCAAAAAGCCGAGGAGCAGGCTGCACGGGCGGGCATCAAAATGCTGCTGCCCCTGGTGTTGTTCATTCTTCCATCCCTTTTCATCATTCTGATGGGGCCCGCCGCCCTGGCGATGCTGGAAGCGGCTGCTTTGCGATAGGATCGCCTCATGCCTTTATTTGCACAGCGAACGCAAGAGTGGCTGCCAGTCCGCCTCATGACGGCCGATACATTCCTGTCACGCCTCGCAGGCTGGCTGGGGCGTTCGCAAGCCGAAGCGGATGAATTACTGCATCTCCTGCCGTGCCGGGGGGTTCATACCTGGGGCATGCGCATGCCCATCGATGTCATTTTCCTGGATCGCGAAAACCGGATAGTGGCCACCATGGCTTCGCTGCAGCCCAACCGCCTGGCTTCGGCGGCAACCGGCACATTCAGCGTCATCGAGGCGCCGGCCGGATTCTGCCAGCGTCATGATCTTCGCATCGGCGACAGGTTGACCCTCACCAGCGACGGCAGACACCGCCCCGAGCACGCCGCCTGGAGTTCGATCCTGCATTGGCCCATGAATCTCTTCATCGCCATACTCTGGGCGCAACTGGTCGTGTTCATCTTCCATCAGGGTTGGGGACATTTTACCTGGCAGGGCCTGGGGGTGCTGCTGCATAACAGCCTGCTGATGATACTTTTCCTGATTCGTCGCCCCAGCCAGGAGACGTCGAAGCGGCCCCTGGACTGGATCATCGCTTTCCTGACCCTCGCCTGCGCCATGGGACTGCGTCCCCTGGCACAGCCCTGGCAGGCCGGTCAGTTTGCATCCCTGGCGCTGCAGGCCCTGGGGATTTGCGGCATTCTTTATGCACTGCTCAGCCTGGGCCGCAGCTTTGGCATCGTGCCGGCCAACCGCACGGTACAGGTGCACGGCGCTTACCGCGTGGTGCGCCACCCCCTCTATGCCAGCGAGTTGCTCTTTTACGCCGGTTTTCTCGTCGGCCACCCCTCCCTGCAGAATTTTCTTTTAACCGGACTGATCCTGGCGGGGCAAATCTGGCGCGCTCTGGCCGAAGAGACGCTGCTCATGCGCGATCCGCTTTATCAGCACTATGCGGCCGTGGTGCGCCGCCGCTTCATTCCCGGTGTTTTTTAAGATGGATCGTTTCGGCACAGCGCCACCTGAATGACGGCATCCTCGAGTTCGGATAAAGCAGTGGCGCGGTGGACCTGGAGTTGTGCCCAGAGTTCGGGCCAGGGGGCCTGGCGGCCGGGCGCCCCGCGTGCGCGGATGAAACGCCGCAGCGCGCCGGGTAAAAAACGGCGGAGATGGAAGCGGTCCCTTTGCACACGCCGGTAATACGCACCGAGACGCTCCCACTCGCCTTTGCGCTGGTAACAGGGTTCGACGCGGGGAAAATGGCTCCGCAGCAGGGTGAAGAAGGTCTTTACGGTCATCTCATTGCGGTGTCCCCTGGTGCGGCTGATGCGGTCATAGAGCGGCTGGTTGGGTGTTGACAGGATGACGAGGCCGCCTGGCGCCAGCAGCCGTTTCCATTCGTCAAAAAGGGCGGAGGTATGAGCAGGCGCGAGGTGCTCGATCATCTCGAAACAGACCACGGCGTCCAGGCTATGATCTGCGAGTGCGGTGTACCGCGCATCGGCGTGGATGAAGGTCAGGTTGGGTTGGCGGCAATGCGCCCGGGCATGGGTCAGGGCCTGTTCATCGCAATCGATGGCGTGGACGCAGCGGGCGGTCTGTGCCAGAATGCGGCTGCCGAAGCCGAGGCCACAGCCCGCATCCATCACGGCCAGATCGCGGACGTGCTGCGACGCAAAGGTGTAGAGAGCCGCAGAGGCCAGATAGGCGAAATCATCGCTGTAGCGGTGCCCGGCCGCGTCTCGCGGGCGGATAGCGCGCAAAAATGCACACGCTGAGGGGGACAAGGGCATCTTTTTACCAAAATTGGTATCGCTCATGTTTCGCGGGTATAGACTGCAAGCTGCTTTGCCTGTGTTTCCCAGTCGGGCTCAGCTCCGGGCTCTGCAAGATCAAATTTTACCGACCGCATCATCACTTGCGGCATTCTTCCCGCCGTAATAAAAATAACCCTCGCCCCGGTCTCCCTATTCCTCATTTTCCATTTTACCTGTTTCGCTAACCCGGATAAACCGAAACCGTTGTAGGGCGAGCAGCCTGCTCGCGCTGCAATTTTTACCATCTTGCCTAAAAATTAATTGACAAGATCTATTTCCCTGTTTTGCTATCTCCTTATTTCAGCAGCTGCATCTTGCGCGTCTGCTGCTGTGCGCCCTGGAGCAGCCGGTACAGATAGGTGCCGGAAGGAACGGGCAATCCCTGCGCATCGCGGCCATCCCACGCCTGCACATAATGACCTGCCTGCAAATCGCCCTGTACCAGCGTCCGTACCACTTGTCCCTGAATGTTGTAGATGGTCAGCGTCGTCCAGCCGCTCTTTGGCAGGGAATAGGTGAAGCGGGTGACGGGATTGAAGGGATTCGGGTAGTTCTGGCCGAGCGAAAAGTCCAGCGGGACAGCCACAGCAATGGTCACAGGCGCGTGCCGGGTGCTGCGGCCCCGGTAATCGATGTCCTCGAGACGATAGGTGTAGGTTTTTCCGGCTGTGACTGCCTCGTCGAGGAACGCGTAGTGCTGCAGGGAAGCGCTGTTGCCGGCCCCCGGGATCATGGTATGGGTGATGCGCATGAAGGCCTCCTCACTGTC
>DCUM01000032.1:5202-7221 GCA_002327255.1 bacterium UBA2214
TCCCCGGGCAGAGGCGTCTCTTCCTGGCCTGTGAGAGTGATGCCATCGATACCGGTCACCTGAAAATCGGAAACGCCGTCGTTCCAGCGTATGCCGCCGTGCTGTTCGGCGAGATAGTAACGAATCTCGACTGTGGAAACGCGTACCGGATCCTCATCAAAAACCGCCGGATTGCTGCCGGTGAGATGATAGGCGTAAAAGATGCGGCCGTAATGGGGACTCAGGGGATTGTCATCATACGTTTCCGTGCGAACGGCGTATTCGGCTGCGGAAAAATGGTGACCGGAGAAGGAGACGCCGATGACCAGTCCGCGCAAGCGTTCATCCAGCAGAAAGCTGCCCTGAAAGTCGCGGATGGCATGGGTAAGACCGTCGCGCGCGACGCCGCCGACATAGAATGTCAAGGTGCCTTCTCCCGGTAGCGGAACGCCCGCCTCATTGCTGACAAACTCGAGTCCGGTGTTGACGACCGCCAGCGGTGAGGCCGCAAATTCAGCCGTGATGGCTTTTGGACCGTCCATGATCACCGTTGCCGGATTGGCGGTGCTGTTCAAGTCGCCGCTCCACTGTGTGAAATCCCATCCGGATGCCGGAACCGCGGAGAGTTGTACCGTGCTTCCCGGCCAATAGGTCATCAGATCGGGAGACTTGTTGATCTGTCCTTGTCCGGCCACCGATAGGACCAGGGGCCAGGTTTGCACCGCGGTTGCGCCGGAAAGGACCAGGCCATAATCCTGGGCGCCCGACTCCAGCGTCCCCTTGTGGGTGACGGTGAGGAGATAATAGCCCGGTGTTGGCGTGGACAGGCAGATCTGCTCCACATTGTCGACGCTGTTGTCTCCGCGCGTGGCGGGGAGGGAGGGATGGGCGCGGTCGAGGCGCCAGGGGTAGATGATCTCCCCGTCTGCGGCGCGTGTGAGGCGGAGATCCAGATCATTCACCAGCATCGCTGTGGGGGGATTCAGCGCATAGATTGGTGATCCCGGCGGGTCGTTCCAGGCGATGGTGATTTTCAGCGGTTCGCTGCCGCTGCAATAGAGCGGAGAGGATTGCAGGGCGCCTTGCAACAGGGTGGCCTCTTGCAAACGTTCCGGGATGGTGAGATCCTCGCTGATCATTTGTGCGGCAGCGGCGATGTTGACAAGACCCCACCCGGCGCTATAGTCCGGGCCCTCGGCGGCGCCCGATTCCCGGGCGGTGTTGATGAGCAGCGCCTTGACCAGCGCGGAGGTCATCAGGGCGCCGGGGTGGGTTTGCTGATAATATTGCTGCAGGAGGGCGACGGATCCCGCCACATTGGGAGCGGCGGAGGAAGTGCCGTTGAGGGTGAAATAGTCGGTGTCGGCGCTGCCGAAAATGGAATAGGTGTTGGCGCCGCAGGCCACGAGATCGGGTTTGATGCGGCCGTCATCCGCGGGTCCCCAGCTGCTGAAGACCGTCATTTTGGCGGCGATATTGGCCGCTGAATAGTTATTGTCGGTGATGTCCTCGATACCGCCGACGGTGAGGATATTTTTGGCCATACCGTCGTCGCCGATGCAGTCATAAGGGCCGTCGGAATCGCGCGGTTCGCTGCTGAGGATGAAATTGCCGTTGTTGTAGAGCCAATAGGAGGTGCCGGCCGGAGGGCCGACCTCGGAGCGGTCATTGCCGGCGGGCCGCACCATGAGGTAACAGGGAGCAAACCGGGCGATCTGATCCATCTGCAGGGCGGATATGCTGTAGAGACCAAAGTAATAATCTTCGTAGGTGCTGACGGAAGGATCGCCCATCCACACCCAGAGTCCGTCGCCGCGCAGGTTGTAGATCCACCCCAGCCCATGGGTGTAGGAGTGGTTGGAGACGAGAAGTCCTTCGGCCGCGGCGTCGGCCATTTCGGCGTGGTCGTTGATCCAGTCGCAGGCGTGCAGCTGTGCGGCGTAGGCCATGCCCCTGGCGTTCAGGTTAATGCCCGAGGCGATGAGGGTTCCCGCGACGTGGCTGGCATGATTGCTGATGCTGGTGGCGCCGTCGATTTGC
>DCUM01000032.1:7232-9239 GCA_002327255.1 bacterium UBA2214
GTCATGCCGCTGCCGCTCAACCCCAGTCCGAGGCTGCCGCCGGGCCACAGGGCGGTGGTTTGCACAGTTTGTGCGGCGTTGAGATTGGCGGTGACATAATAGATGAGCCGATCCTGCTCAACACGGATCAACTCGAACTGCTTGTGATCAAGCACTTGTTTCTTTGGGAATTTTTTGTCATCAGCCACGAGGTCGGCTGCTTTCTTGTCGGCTTTCGAATTTTCGCGCAATTCGGCGGCGAGTTTTTTCAAAGAGTCGACGCGGGCGCTGTGGTTCGACTGCGCCGCGGCCGGCACGGTGATGGCGATGAGCAGAATGGTCGCGTAGAGGCAAAATGATTTCAAGGGGAAACCTCACAAAAGGTGAACAGTTGTTTATTTATTCGGAGCATGGGTCCGGAACATCCTGAAGCATGCAAAAGCAATACCACAAACACGACAGGATGTCCATGATAAAAGTAACAATAAAAACAATATAATAGATATGGTGTCACGGAAAAGCGACCCGGTGTGTGGGGAAAGTGTGACACACGGTTGGGGCGTTATGGGGCCTGTGTTACACAATGCGGGAAAAAAGTGAACATCTGTTCAAAAAAGACTTGACAAATTGTCCTCTTTGTGCTATATTATAGATGAACGGATGTACATAAAATAAAGCGAATGTTCACCTATGGATAAAGATTTGACATTCAAACAGCGTCAGGTTTTGGAAGCGATTCGCCGTTTTCAGCAGGAAAATGGTTATCCGCCGACGATGCGCGAACTGGCGGAGCTTTTGGGGATGGCTTCTGCGGCCGGCATTCACAAAATGCTGCTGTCGCTTCAGGAAAAGGGCGTGCTGCGCCGGCGTGAAGGCGGAAAATCGCGTTCCTACCACATCGTCGGCGATGAAGCGGCGCCGGGGAGGGGACGTACGCGTCCCTGTCCGATTATCGGCAATGTCGTGGCCGGTATGCCGGAGTTGGCGGTCGAGGAGCGTGAAGGGGAACTCTATCTCGACTCCGATTGGGTCGGCCAGGAGGATATTTTCCTGCTGCGCGTGCGCGGCCACAGCATGATCGATGCCGATATCCGCGACGGCGATCTGCTGGTGGTGCAATTGACGCAAACGTGCCGCAATGGCGATATCATCATCGCAATGCTGGACGAAGAGGCGACGGTCAAACGGTTTTACAGGGAAAAGGAACGGATACGGTTGCAGCCCGAAAATCAGACCATGCAGCCGATTTATATCCCCGGCGATGATCCCGGATTTCGCATCATCGGCAAGGTCAAGGGATTGTTGCGCAAGTATTAATGAAAGGCAGTGCTGACCATGCAAGCTCAAACAGATATTTTATTCATCAAGCCGCCCCCATCAAGGACTCCGCGGCGTCTGCAACCGCCCGCGCAGATCATGACGGCAGCCATCAAACGCATCCATAAATGGTTTGCGGTTTTGCAGCACAAGCATGGGGTTTCGGTGAACGATTTCATGAACTATCTGAATGAACGTGAGCCGGGAATAAAATCCAGACTGGATGCTTTATATCGTGCAGTGGATTGTGATGTTCACGGCCGCTATCTGGAGGGCGTGCTGACCCTGGAGGCCTATCGCGAGTGGCGTCGCCAGGTTGGCGAGTGGTTCAATCTGTTCAATGGCGCCATTGCTCTGTACCGTCTCCACCACCTCGAGGGTGGAGACGCCGATTTTGCATCGTAGAGGTTATCTGCCATGTCCAAATCCTTGCGAACCGATTGGGTTGCCTATTGGAACCGTTTCAGCAACCTCAATGAGCTGGAGAATAAATCCTTTCAACTGGATGATACCCTGATTGCGATCGAAGCGGAGGTGGGGTGCAAACTCTTGTCCGGCGATCAGATGCAGATCATCATGGCGCTGGAAGATCGCATCCGCGAGCTGGCCAGGACGGGCCAGCGCAGCGCCGCCAGCGCCCAGATCAATTTATTCGATTAATACCCCCCATTTCCCTTTTCTTGCCACGTCGCACCGGCGACCCGCTGCGGC
>DCUM01000032.1:9338-16654 GCA_002327255.1 bacterium UBA2214
CTGCGGCCGTGATCATCCCCTCATAAAGTCATTGACTATTTATAACCAAATTGATATATTTATGCTTATGGTCAATTTATTTCGATATTTACAGCTGCGCCGCCGGCTGGGAAGCGGGATGCGGTTGTTTTTTTACCGATTCAGCCGCAATCATTTGATCAAGGCGCTGGCCGCCATTTTTATACTCGCCTTTTCCGCGGCTGTGGTCGTGACCTTTTTCGAACAGGAGCACACCCCCGGTTTCGAGCGTATCTCCTCCGGACTCTGGTGGGCCATGGTCACCATGACCACCGTCGGTTATGGCGACATGGTTCCGCAGACCATGGCCGGACGCCTGGTGGCAACCCTGGTCATGCTTTCCGGTGTGGTCCTGTTGTCGGTTTTTACGGCCGCTGTGTCCACGACCATTATCACCAACCGCCTCAAAGAGGGAAAAGGTTTGAAAAAGCTGAATCTCAAAAATCATATCGCTGTGCTGGGATGGAACCGTGCGGCGCCGGAAATCATCGAGGCGATCCGGGAGGAGATGATCCGCGATAACCGTACGCTGGTGCTCGTCAATCAGATGGATCCCGATCAGATGGAGGCGGTCATCGTCCGCTTTCACAGCGTGCAAATCAAATTTGTCAGCGGCGATTTCAGCGACGAACAGGTGCTCCATCGCGCCGCCATCGCCCAGGCGCACGCCGCCATTATCCTTCCGGATGAGTCCGTTTCCGGAAAATCCAAAACCGATGAACGCACCATCCTGGCAACCTTGTCGGTCAAAGCCATCGAGCCCGGGGTGCGCGTCATCGCCCATATTATCGATCCGGCGAACGAATCGCATATGCACCGCGCCAATGCCGACCATGTCGTGGTCAGCGACCGCTACAGCGGCTATCTCCTCGGCGCCCACGTGACGGCACCGGGGATCCCGGAAATGCTTGACACGCTTTTCACGGGCCGGGCGGGCGTTCAGCTGATACGGCGCAAGATGCCCAATCATCTCGTCGGCAAGACCTTCGCCCAGGCCAGCGCCTACTTTCTCGAACAGAAAAAGGCCACCCTGCTCGGTGTGCTCAGCGAAGAGGAGGGTTTCAAACTGGACGATATCCTCTCGGATGATTACAGCGCCATCGATCGCTTCATCCGCGAAAAACTCGCCTCCGCGGGTAAAGGCATGAGCAAACGCGACAGCCTGCGCGTCGATCTCATGCCCGATTTCAACTATCAGATCGCGCCTCAGGACTACGCCATCGTCATGGAACGGGTGTAAAAGGAGCCCTTATGTCTGTCCGTCATGAAGCACTGGGCCATTTCCCCATTTTCGCCGGCCTGTCGCCGCAACAGCTCGGCAAGATCGCCAAAATTGTCCGGGAAACCACCTTCAAGGCGGGTGAGGCGATCACCAGGGAAGGCGAACCCGGCCATGAGATGTTTCTCCTGCTCTCCGGCCGCGTCGAGGTCTGTAAAAGCCTGACGCTCAAGCTCGGACGGGAGGGATTGGATACCCGGGAGAAATCACTCATCTCCCTGCACGCCGGCGATGCGCCCTGTTTTGGCGAAATGGCGCTGCTCAATGAAGACAGCCGCCGTACTGCGACGGTCATCACCCTGGAGGTATGTCGCGTCGGTATCATCACAAGCGATGATTTTGTTAAACTCTGCGAAGCGGATACCGAATTGGGCTACTACCTGCTGCGCAATATCGCCAAAACGCTGGTCATCCATCTGGAAAAAACCAATCAGGATATTCTCAAACTGACGACCGCCTTCAGTCTGGCCCTGCAAAGATAATAACCCATTGAGGAAATGAATGAGCCGTAAGGAATTGGACAAACTATACGATCCCAAACAGGTCGAGAACCATTGGTACGCCTACTGGATCGATCATCAGCTTTTCCACGCGGACGCCGCGAGCAGCAAACCGGCCTATACCATCATGATTCCGCCCCCCAACGTCACGGGCATGCTGACCATCGGACACATTCTCAACAATACCATCCAGGATTTGTTGATTCGCTGGAAAAAAATGCAGGGTTATGAGACCTTGTGGATGCCGGGCACGGATCATGCCGGAATCGCCACACAGAACAAAGTCGAGGCCGCGCTGCGCCTCGAGGGCTCGAGCCGTCATACCCTCGGACGTGACCAATTCCTCGACAGGGTCTGGGAGTGGCGCGAAAAGTATGGTGGCATCATCCTCCAACAGCTGCGCAAGCTCGGCGCTGCTTGCGATTGGGAGCGCGAGTGTTTCACCATGGACGAGCCCCGCAGCCGTGCGGTGCGTGAGGTCTTTGTCGCTTTGTATGAAAAAGGACTCATTTATAAAGGTAATCGTCTCATCAACTGGTGTCCCAACTGTCATACCGCCCTGGCCGACGAAGAAGTCGATTATCGCGATGAAGAGGGCAAGCTCTGGAACATCGCCTATCCGCTGGCCGATGGCGGCGGCGAGATCGTTGTGGCGACCACCCGGCCGGAAACCATGCTCGGTGATACCGCCGTGGCGGTCAATCCTGCGGATGAACGCTATCAGCATCTCATCGGCCAAAAAGTGACGCTGCCTCTGATGAACCGTCAGATACCGATCATCGCCGACGAACATGCCGACCCCGCTTTTGGCAGCGGCGCCGTCAAGATCACTCCGGCCCACGATTTCAATGATTTCGAAGTGGGGCTGCGCCACGGCCTCGAGGTGGTCTCCGTCATCGCTTCCGATGGCAGGATGAGCGCCGCCGCCGGCCCCTATGAGGGCATGGATCGTTTTGCGGCGCGCAAAAAAATTCTCGCCGATCTGGAAAGCCTCGGCTTGTTGCGCGGTGAGATCAAAAAGGTCATCCCCGTGCCGCACTGTTATCGCTCCGGCGACGTCATCGAACCCTATCTCTCCGAGCAGTGGTTCGTCAAAATGCAGCCGCTCGCCGAACCTGCCCTCGCAGCGGTGCGTTCAGGAAAAATCCGCTTCTATCCCAAACACTGGGAAGAGACCTATTTTCACTGGATGACCAACATCCGCGACTGGTGCATCAGCCGGCAAATCTGGTGGGGGCACCGCATCCCGGCGTGGTACTGCGATCAGGGACACACCGTCATCAGCCGCGAAACGCCGTCCTCCTGTCCCGAGTGCGGCAGCAGCCAGCTGCGTCAGGATGAGGACGTCCTCGATACCTGGTTCTCCTCCTGGCTCTGGCCCTTCAGCACCCTGGGCTGGCCGGATAAAACCGCTGAGTTGCAGAAATTTTATCCCACCGATACTCTGGTCACCGGCCCGGATATCATCTTTTTTTGGGTGGCGCGCATGATCATGGCCTCAGAGGAATTCATGGGCGCCATCCCCTTCCGTGAAGTCTATTTCAACGGCATGGTGCGCGATCTCGAAGGCCGCAAGATGTCCAAGTCGCTGGGCAATTCGCCGGATCCCTTGTGGCTCATCGATGGCGCAACACCCGAAATGATGGGTGAGTTCGGCAAGAATAAAGCGGATTACAAAGAGGGCATCCCGGCTTATGGTGCCGATGCCGTGCGTCTCACCATGGTTTTCCTGACGCCGCTGGGCGGTGATGTCCGCTTCGACCATACGCTGGTGGAGATGGGGCAAAAATTTGCCAACAAACTGTGGAATGCCGCCCGTTTTGTCCTCATGAATCTGGAAGAGGGTGAGACGCTGTTGCCGATCGCGCAGATACCCGCGGAAGAGCTGGAACTGGCGGACCGCTGGATTCTCAGCCGCCTCAACCGCGCGCTGGCCGAGGTCGACAAGGCGCTGCAGGAGTTTCGCCTCAACGATGCCACCCGCGCCGTCTATGAATTCATCTGGGGCGAATTCTGCGACTGGTATGTGGAACTGATCAAAAGACGTCTCTACGACGAATCGCAACCCGGGGCGCGGCGGGTGGCGCGCTCGATCGCAACCTGGGTGCTGGAATCCAGCGTGCGCATGCTGCATCCCTTCATGCCCTTCATCACCGAGGAAATCTGGCAGTCGCTGCCCGAAGCGTATCAGGAAGCGGCGCCGGTGCGTTCCATCATGCTGCAGCCCTATCCCATGGCCGATGAACGCTGGCTCGACGGGGAGACGGAGAACGCCATGGCGCTGTTGCAGACCCTCATCGGCGCCATCCGCAATATCCGCGGCGAGATGAATATCCCGCCCGCCAAAGAGGCGGATGTCATCTTCAACAGCAGCGACCGGGGCGCGCTGGCGCTGGTGGAAAAATACGCATCCTATTTGCAAAAGCTGGCGCGCGTCGGCGATGTGAAGTACAATCAGCCGCGTCCGGGCGCAGCCGCCAGTGCGGTCGTTCAGGGCATCGAGATTCTCATGCCGCTGGCCGATCTCATCGATCTCGAGGTGGAGAAAAATCGGCTCGAAAAAGAGATCGCGCGTCTCGAAGGGCATCTGGTGGCATTGAACAACAAACTCATGAACCGCGATTTCATCGCGCGTGCCCCGCGGGAAGTCATCGAAAAAGAAGAGAAGAAAAAACAGGATTTCAGCCATAGTCTCGAAAAATTGCAGCACAGTCTGCAGATGCTCGTCCATCAATCATAAAATTTGAAAGGCGATCAATATGCGTACATCCTGTCGCTCCTTGTTGATCCTGCTTGGTCTAATACCCGCTTGGGTGGGAGGCGTCATGAAATCGCAGGTGGCTGTAACCGTCTATAACGATGATCTGGCCCTCGTCCGCGAGAGCCGCGAATTGGAGCTGAAAAAGGGCGAGCAAAATTACGCCTTCAGCGGCGTTGCCGCCAAAATCGACCCCACATCGGTCCACTTTCGCGCCATCTCGGATCCGGCTGCCATCAATCTGCTCGAACAGAATTTTGAGTACGATCTCGTGGGAACCGAACGGCTCCTGCAAAAGTATATTGATGAAGAGATCATCGCCACCACCGAGGGCGGCGCGGTCTTTGCGGGCAAGCTGCTGAGCGCTTTGGGCGGTGATGTGGTTCTGAAAGATCAGGAAGGCAGGGTACAGGCCGTCAAGGCCAGCGCCCTGCACAGCATCCAGTTCCCGGCACTGCCGGAGGGTCTGTTCACGCGGCCGACCCTGATCTGGCGACTGCAGTGCAACAAAGCGGGAAAACATCAGGCGGAGATCAGCTATCTGACCGGCGGTCTGAGCTGGCATGCCGAATATGTCGCGGTGACCAACGANNCCGGTGCGCGCCATGTTCAAGGCGGAAATGGCCATGGCCGCTGCACCCCAGTTCGAAGAAAAAGAGTTCTTTGAGTACCATCTCTATACCCTGCAGCGTCCGGCGACCTTGAAGGACCGGCAGACCAAACAGTTGTCGCTTTTCCCCGCGGCCCAGGTGCCGGTGCAAAAGCTGTATATATACGATCCCATGCAGGATGACAAAAAAATACAGGTCAAGCTGCAATTCAGGAACGACAAGGAGCACGGGCTGGGCATGGCTCTGCCCAAGGGCAAAATCCGCGTCTACAAGCGTGACCGCGACGGCGCCCAGGAGTTCATCGGCGAGGATTTGATCAATCATACGCCCAAAGACGAAGTGCTGCGCGTTCTCCTCGGCAATGCCTTCGATATTGTCGGTGAGCGTATCGTCAAGGACGTCCGCGATATCAGCGACAAGGCGCGGCAGGAGACGGTTTTCATCCAGATACGGAATCACAAGGAAGAAGCCATTGAGGTGACGGTGCTGGAACGTTTCTACGGTGACTGGCAGTTGACCGGCAAGGCGCCGCACTTCATCAAGAAAGATGCTTATACGGCCGAGTTCCCGTTGCAGGTGCCGGCGCGGGGTGAAGCCTCCTTCACCTATACGGTTTTATATAAATAGCCGGCTCCTGCGGATGCGAACAGCCAGCGCATGACCACGAGCGAAAAAACCTTTCTCGACTGGCCGTTGGAGCGGTTGCAGGGAATCGGTCCCAAACGGGTGGCGGCGCTGCACAAAGCCGGCATCGCTACCTTTGGCGATCTCTTTTATTATTTTCCGCGCCGCTATCTGGATCGTTCCACGGTGACCCCCATCGCCAGGCTCAGGGAAGACCAGGAGGTCACCGTCGTCGGCAAGGTCATCAATATGGGGATGCAACGGGGGCGGCGCAATCGTTTCATCCTGGTGATCGGCGACGGAAGCGGCTTTTTGCACTGCGTGTGGTTTTCGCGGCTGGTCTACTGGCAAAAGATTTTTCAGCCCGGCGAATGGCTGGCGGTGAGCGGCAAGGTGGGTGTGTTCAAGGGCTTGCAGATGACCCATCCCGAATTTGACCGTCTCGGCAAGTCGGGTGAAGGCGATCTGGTGCATACCGGCAAGATCATCCCGCTCTATCCCTCCAGCGAAGCGCTGGGCAAGGCGGGTTTTGACAGCCGCGGATTTCGCCGCCTCATCAGTGCCATGCTGAAGCGATATGCCGGACAAATCCCGGAGACGGTGCCCGCAGCGATCATTCAGCAGCACCGTCTCATGCCGCTGGCACAGGCGCTGCAGCAGATACACTATCCGGATGGTTTCGAGCATCTCCAGGCCGCCCAGACGCGCCTGAAATTCGACGAATTGTTCTTTATGGAAATTCTCGTTGCCCTGCGCCGCCGTCATCAGCAGGAGGGAAAGGGCGGCATCCGCTTCGAGCAGGTGGGCGAAACGACGCGCAAACTGGTCAAACAGCTGCCCTTTCAGCTTACCGAAGCCCAGAAACGCGTCACCCGGCAAATCCGTGCCGACCTCAAGAGCGGCCGCACCATGAACCGGCTGCTGCAGGGCGATGTGGGCTCCGGCAAGACCATCGTCGCGCTCATCACCATGCTGATCGCCGTGGAGAACGGCTATCAGGCGGCTTTGATGGCACCGACGGAAATCCTCGCGGAGCAGCACTATCTGACGCTGCGCAACCAGCTCGAGACCCTGGGTGTGGAAGTGGTGCTGCTCATCGGCGGCCAGCCGCGCAAGGAACGGGAGGAAATCCTCGAACGTGTCGCCGACGGCCGCGCCCGGATCATCACCGGCACCCATGCCCTGATTCAGGAAGGGGTCGATTTTCACCAGCTCGGACTGGTGGTGATCGACGAGCAGCACCGTTTCGGCGTCATGCAGCGCGCCCTGCTGCGCGAAAAAGGGCTCAATCCGCACGTTCTGGTGATGACCGCGACGCCGATTCCGCGCACGCTCTCCATGACCGTGTACGGCGATCTCGACGTCGCGGTGATCGATGAGCTGCCGGCGGGCCGCAAGCCGGTCAAGACCGATTGGCGTGATGAGAGCAGACGCCACAAGATTTACCAGTTTCTGCGCAAGCAGGTGCAGGAGGGCGCGCAGGCCTATATCGTCTTCCCCCTGGTGGAGGAATCGGAGAAATCGGA
>DCUM01000069.1:0-25075 GCA_002327255.1 bacterium UBA2214
CAGGCACTCGATGCTCAGCGCCGCGATTCAGCCCGAGCGCAGCGAGGGCTGAACAAATGATTATGCAGTTTCTGAATTTTCTGAAAGATAGACAAAAAACTGACCTGGCGCAAGAAATTAGTTGCCTTTTTGAAATACTCTGTATATGGTAATGATATGCAGATAAAGTATATCATGCAATAGCTGCCTGATAGTATCAAATTTCCCTGCTCGGCATGCCTGGCCAAACAACGCATTCCACAATCCCTGATCACCAGCTACCTGAACTGGCTGCAGAACGATCGCGACTTTTGCCATGCTCACGCGCTCCCCGCTGGATTGCACCCAACTCTCCCGCCCTCTTTGTTCAGCTTGAAAAACGTAACGGATGAACAGGCCAAACAAGCCCGGCACGCCATCACGCTTTTTTATGAGCTTGCCGATTCGCCAAAATCTGAAAATTCTACAAGCACCACGAAACACCATCAATCCCGGCCGGCACTCCCGGGCCGCCCTCGTCGAAGGGCTTTTCAGGAAAAGTTCCCGGAATGCGCTTTCTGCCACCACACCACCCGCTTCAACTTGGCAACCTCCGCGCCCGCAGAGAGTTATGAATAGACCCTGCTGGCTCGCTTAAAAATATCCGAACAAATCATCAGTCTCGCAGCCGCCCCCCGATACAAGTCCCTTCTGCCCTATTTTACTCTTTTAGTTCATGATAGGGTTCTCACAACGACGGTGCTTCACGGTATATCCCGAACAAAAAACCCCGGGGTCGCTGTAAAAACGACACCCGGGGTTGATGGATTTGCCAGGATAACCGCAAAGAGGGGGAATGACGGGGTGTTACATCACCGCGCTCGGGGGAGCCGGTTCATCCGCCCGGCCGGCATTGCGGACCGGGACGCGCACCAGATACCAGCCGATGAAGAGCAGCACCCCAAGGCTGATGTAGAACGGCAGCGGCAGGAAGCCAAACAGGCCCGGCAGAAAACCGCCGTACTTGACATCGAGCACGGCCAGCAGCGCAAACAGGAGTCCGATCAGCGCCTCCCCGGCGATCAAGCCCGCCGCCAGCAAGACGCCGGTGTTCTCGACCCGCGCTTTCTGCGCCTCGTTGTGCTTTCTCGCTTCTCCCGCCTTTTCGACGACGCCCTTGATCACGCCGCCGATAAAAATCGCAAAGGTGGTCTCCAGCGGCAGATACATGCCGACGCTGACCAGCATCGGGCTGCGCACCTGCATGAGAATGAAACCGAGTCCCATCAGCATGCCGACGATGATCAGGGGCCACGCCATATCACCCTGGACGATGCCCTGGGAGAGCAGCGCCATCAGACTCGCTTGCGGCGCGGGATATTTCTCACCGCCGAGTCCCATGCCGCCGGTTTTGATGTCGCCCTCATGCAGCAGAATGATGGGCAGAAACATGACAAAGGAGGCCAGGGCGACGCCGATGAGGTCGCCGATCTGCATCTTCCACGGCGTGCCGCCGAGGATGTGCCCCACCTTGAGGTCCTGCAGCATTTCACCGGCCACGGCCGCGGCCACGCAAACCACCGCGGCGACGCCGATAACCGCAGCGACGCCCGGCGTGCCCTTCATGCCTAGCAGCACCATCAACAGGGCGGCGATCAGCAGGGTGGAAAGCGTCAGGCCGCTGATCGGATTGTTGCTGGAGCCGATGATGCCCACCAGATAACCGGAAACAGCCGCGAAGAAGAATCCCGCAACAATCATCACAATCATCGCCACCAGGGCCGCAAAGACATTTTGCGCGAAAAAGTAATAGATGAAAAAGGTGGCGATGGAGGTGAGGAGAATGCCAAGGGAAATCTGCTTAAAGCTCAAATCTTTTTCCGTGCGCACAACGGTGTGTTCACCGGTCGCCGCCTTCCTGACATCGCCAACGGAGCGTTTCAGACCGATGGCCAGGCTTTTACGCATCTTGAACAACGTGTATCCCGCGCTCATCAACATGCCGCCGATGGCGATGGGACGGACGATGTAGCGCCACACGTTCCGCGCCATCTCGACCCAGGTGCCGGTTTCGGCCTCGCCGGCGGGCAGCAGGCTCGGTCCGATGAAGTAGGTGAGGATGGGCACGAAAAGACCCCAGGCCAGCAGGCCGCCGCTGAAGTTGAGCGAAGCCAGTTTGGGGCCGATGATATAGCCGACGCCGATGTAGGCCGGGCTGATGCCGGGCGAGGAGAGCAGCATGCCGCTCTGTGCGGCCGCTTCGCCGCTGCCGCGCAGATCGATGAGTTTTTTGCCAAAGGTGACAAAGTGCTCCCAGGAACTTTTGAAAATATTGAACTGGATCAGCGCCTGAATGAAGGCGCCGATGCCCATGGCGCCAAAGAGGAACTTGGCGCCGGTGCCGCCCGAGCGTCCCGCCTTGTGGATTTCAGCGGCCGCCACCGATTCGGGGAAGGGCAGTTCGGTGTCTTCCACCATGACGCGGCGCAGCAGCGCGACGAACATGATGCCGAGCACACCGCCGACGAGCATGATGATGGAAGAGATGAGATAATTTTGAACCGTGAAAAAGTTGGGATACCAGATTTTGGCGATGAAGAAGGCGGGCAAGGTGAAGATGGCGCCGGCCGCCACCGATTCGCCGATGGAACCCACGGTTCGCGCCATGTTCTCCTCAAGGATGTTGCCCTTGAAGAGCCGCAGAAAGGCCATGCCGATGACCGCCGCGGGATAGGTGGCGGCGATGGTCATGCCGGCCTTCAGGCCGAGATAGGCGTTGGCCGCGCCCAGCACCACGCACATGATGAGGCCGAGCAGCAGCGCCTTGAGCGTGAATTCCTTGAGATTCTTCTCCGCCGGAACATAGGGTTTGTAGGAAAGTCCGGGTTTTCCCTCTGCCATGGTTTTCCTCCTGGGATGGGATGAGTGTTATTATCAAACGCTGTTAAATTTGGATCGAAAAGAGCCGGTGTAAAGCCTGGCTGATGGTCGTGATGCAAAACAATGGAGAAAAATAGCCAATCGACGGGTCAAAATCAACATAATTTAATCAAATCGGAACGAATTGAACAAATCGCAGCACAAAGAACTTAATCTGCAGCCAGTAATGTCCCAGTATCCACCCGGATTCGGTGTTATCAAGCTAAACCGGTAACCCGAAGGGTGGCCGATTTCCTGATGAGTTTGCCAGTTAACACCGAATCCGGGATCCACAACAAGACGATATAAGCGTATTAAAATGCGCTCCAAAGCAGACGATTTATTTTGAAATCGATCCCCGGTTATTAGGGCCTCTCATATAATACCATAGGAGATCATATTATTCATAACGTTGGGACACTACTGATCTTCAGCAAAAGCGCACTTCCCCGACTCCGGGCTCTCCTCCACCGCATACCCGGCCAATGTGACCGCGTGACGGGCGAGGATGCGCAGCGGACAGGCCAGGGTGAAATCCAGCACCCCTTCACCCAATACAAAAGAGATCTCGGTGCAGCCGGCGATGATGATCCGGGCGCCCTGCTCTGTCAGCCCCCGCGCTGCGGCGATCAATATTTCGCGCGGCTGCTCCCTGTTTCCGGCCTTGATGCCCGCTGCGCCGTAAATGGCCGACATGATCGTCTCCCGGCCCTGCGGCGGGGGCACGAGGAGTTCCAATCCCTGTCCGGCAAAATGCTGACGGTACAAACCCGCGTGATAGGTGCCCTGCGTCGCCAGCAGGCCGCAGGTTACGCCCTTGCCATACTGTGTCTTGATCGATTCGGCCGCAGCCGCGATCATGTCGACGACGGGGATGCGCAGGCTTTTCTGCAGCGCATCGATAAAATAGTGCGCGGCATTGCAGGGGATGAGGATGAAATCCGCGCCCATGCGCTGCAGCAGTTCGGCCGAACGGCGCATCTCCGGGAGCGGGTCCTCCCCGCGGCCGAGAATCCACGCCGAGCGGTCGGGTATGGCGGGCCGGTTGTCTATGAGTATGTGAATGTGCTCCTGGTCGCTGCGCGCCGCCGTGTTGCGGATGATCTGTGAAAAGAGATACGCCGTGGCCTCCGGTCCCATGCCGCCGAGAATGCCGATGCACTTTTTCATGGCCGGCGTCCGAACCTGGCGAAAATCTCCCTGACCCGATCGAGCGGCAGCACCGGCACGGTGTGCCCTTGCCAGCCGCTGATGGGTGTGGCGCAGAAGAGCGAATGGTAGATGGCCTCTTCCGTGGCCTCGATGACGGCGAGAAAAAGCGGACTCATCGCCTCGTTGGCAAGCAATGGGTAAAACGCCGCTTCCAAGCCGCGTTCCCGGATGCGCAGATCGGGATGGGTCGAGAAGGCCACCACATAGTCGCCGCTGCCGTTGGCGGCGATGCCGCCGGTGCGCGCCAGGCCGAGCATGGCGCGGGCGGCGAGCCGTTCGAGGTTGCGCGCATCGATGGGTGCGTCCGTGGCCACCACCATCATGCACGAGCCATCCGCGCTGCCGTTGTCGATCTCTTTCTTTAAATAGTAGGTGCCCAATTCCGCGCCCACCGGCACGCCGGCGATCTGCAGCACGCCGGAATAGTTGGTTTGCACCAGTACGCCCACGGTGTAGCCGCCGAGTTTTTCCGGGATCACCCGCGAAGCGGTGCCGATGCCACCCTTGAAGCCGAAACAGATCGTACCGGTGCCGGCGCCGACGCTGCCCTCCGCGGGTCTGGCGCCGCTGGCCGCCTCGATGGCCGCGATGATGTGACCTGGAGTGACGGAAAACTTGCGGATGTTGTTGAGCCAGCCGTCGTTGGTCTCCCCGACCACGGGATTGAGCGAACGCACTGATTCATTACCCGGCAGGGCCAGGGTGTATTCGATGAGCCCCTGACAGGCGGCGGGCACGGCGAGGGTGTTGGTGAGGATGATGGGCGTTTCGATGTTGCCCAGCTCCCGGACCTGGGTATACCCGGCCAATTTGCCAAAGCCGTTGCCGGCATGAATCGCCGCCGGGACTTTTTCGCGAAAAAGATTGCCGCCGTGGGGCAGGATGGCGGTGACGCCGGTGCGCACTTCCTCGCCCTCGATCAGCGTCACCTGGCCCACCAGAACGCCGTTGACATCGGTGATGGCATTGGCCGGACCGGGGGGCAGCACGCCTGTCTTCAAGTTGAAGCATGGCAGGCTCTTTGGCTGCGCCTGCAGGGAACCGCCTGCAAAAAGGATGGCGCAGAGCAAGAGGCATCTCGCAATTGACAAATCAATGCATGTGTTCATCATGGGCTTTCCGGATTGATAAAAGACCTTCTCATGAGTCTGTGTGGTCACGGGGAACGACAAACTTGCGGGAAAATTAGTCAATCAGGGGACGAAAAACAAGAAAAATCACCTGCGCATGGCCGGGATCGGGAGATTGAGAGAGGACCGGAATCGCGAAATAACGATATAACCAGGATCGCGAGAGTAACAGAGGACCGGAATCGTTAAAATCACCGGCGCATCACCGGAAATGCGAGAGGACGAGACAGCCGGGATCACGAGAGGACCGGGATCGGTTAAATCACCGGTGCATGGCCGGGATCTCGAGATGCAGAGATGGCCGGGAACAGAGCCTCTCACCAGCGATTTCATGGTGCCGGATGACCGGCATGACGGGGATTGTGCCCTTCCCGGGGAGCGCAACCGCCACACCGCCGGCACACCCCTCTACCCTCTTTTGGCTTGACCGCTACCGCACAAAATGGTATATTCCACAAAATGGCGCGCTACGCTGACAGAAAACAAATGGAATAAAGCATCTCCTGAACGGGGCGATTCATCACCCTCCCGGAATCTGTGCGCTTTCGGGAGGGTGTGACATCGGGAAGAAATCGCCCGATTCAGTAATGATAAGGATTGGCTGACCATGGCTGACTTTGATGGATGGAAATTTCTCGCCGGACTCGGTATTTTTCTCTTTGGCATGTTCATGATGGAGGAGTCGATCAAGCTCCTCGCCGGGCGTTCCTTCAAAAAATTGATCCGCAGGTATACCGGCACGCGTTTCCGCGGCTTGCTGACGGGTCTGGTCAGCACCACCATATTGCAGAGCAGTTCCGCGGTTTCGCTCATGGTGCTCGCCTTTGTCGGCGCCGGACTCATCGCCCTTCAAAACGCCATCGCGGTGCTGATGGGCAGCATGGTCGGCACGACCATTACGGCATGGATCGTGGCAGTCTTTGGATTCAAGTTCAAAATCGACGCCTTCGCCCTGCCGTTGATCGGCGCTGGCGGTCTGGGATTGATCTTTTTTTCGCGCTCTGCCCGCTACGTCCATATCAGCAAACTGTGTGCGGCGTTCGGATTTCTCTTCCTCGGCCTCGACTATATGAAAATCAGCGTCGAGAATCTGGCCGCCTCCATGGACCTCGCCGCGCTGCCGGATTTTGGCCTCTGGGTTTACGTCCTGGCCGGCATCGTGATGACCGCCGTCATGCAGTCGAGTTCCGCCACCATCGCCATCATCCTCACCACCCTTTTTTCCGGTATCATCGACTTTAGCCAGGCGGCGGCCATGGTCATCGGCGCCAATGTCGGAACGACGGTGACCATCCTGCTGGGCGCCATCGGCGGCATTCCGGCCAAAAAGCAGACCGCTCTTAGCGCCGTAATCTTTAACCTGGGCACCGCCGTGGCGGTTTTGCCGCTGCTGCCTGTACTGTTCTGGATCATCCGCGGCGTTTTTCACCTCGAGGACAACGCCGTGCTGGGGATCGCCGCCTTTCACACCCTCTTCAATGTTCTGGGCGTGATGCTGTTCTTGCCAACCATCCCGCTCCTGGTGCGTTATCTGGAGCGCATTTTTCCCGAAAAACGTGTCGTTCTGACGCGCTATCTGCACAACACCAGCACAGAGGTGCCGGAAGCGGCCGTGGCCGCCTTGCGCAAGGAAGTCCGGCATCAGCTCCATCTCTCCATGCACTATATCGCCGCACTCTATGCGATTCCAGCGCCAGGGCAGGAGCGCGACCAGGGTCTCCCGTCGCACCGTTCAGCCGCTCGCCCGGGGATCACCTATGAGGAACTGGCGGCTTATCATGCACAAATATTTTCTTTTTATGCGCAATTGCAAACAGCAGACATCACCGAGTCAGAGGGGCGGGAAATGACTCAGGTCATTCGAGCGAGCCGCAGCATCATGAATGCCGGTAAAAATTTTTACGAGCTGTCGAAAGAGATTGAAGAGTTCGGCGCAGATGATACGGCTTTTATGGTGGAAGCGTACGGGGCTCTCAAGGCGCGTCTGCAGCAGCTCGTCGGCCTCATCGATACTGTATTGCTGGAATGGCAAAAGAATACGGAGACGGGGACGTTGCAGCAATTCTTCCTGTCTGTGGAAGAGATGGACAAACAGTTTATTCAAGCCTGCTCGAGCGCCGTGGCGCGGGGTAAGGTCCGCGTCAACCAGGTCACAACGCTGCTGATGGTCAACCGGCTTTTCACCCAATCCAATCGCATGCTGGTGTTGAGCATGCAAGCGCTGGCGCAACAAAAGGATGCCGCACAGGATATTTTTTGAATCAGGCAACGACGATGCAGTCCCGGGCTGCCGGATGTGTTTTGCCAGGAATCATGAAACAGGATATGCGCTTCTGTCCACTTTGAAGAGGAAAGCGGCCGTCAGGATGGTGGCGTGGCCCGGGCGTGCGGAGCCGTTTTATTCTCCAAGGGGAATGAAAGGGCTTGCACCAGAAATCAAGGTTTCTCAACAATAAACTTGCCGGTATAGATCCAGTCCTCATTCATGAGCAATTTCCAGTAGTAAAGCCCTGGGGCGAGGGGGCTGTCGCACAGGAGCGAATTGTCCTCGGTCTGGTAAGCAGCGATCTCGACACCCATATGATCCAGCAGGATGACCTCGAAAGCACCGGCTTGCCGCGTGCGCCAGGAGAAAAGGGGGTCTTGCCCCACTTTTTGCGACAATTGCGGCGAGAGTACCTCGACCGTTTCCCCGCGAAGGAGACGATGGCCCAGGGCTTTCTCAAGTTCCGCGTTGACCTCCAGGGATTCCCGTCCGCCGGGCATCAGAAAGAGCAGTCCCACGCACAGAGCGGCGGCCGCCGCAAGGCCATAACCCCAGGCCATACGCTTGCCCGTCCCAAAGGGAGAATAGCGGCTCCACCCGCTCGAGGAGGACGCCGGTTTTTCCGCCCCTTTCTGCTGCAGCAGATGTACCACCTTCTCGCGCCATTCGACACGTTCCTGCAACAGGGCAAACAGCTTTTTGTCTTCCAGGCAGCGCTGTTCAAAACGCTCCCGTTCGGCTTCCGGGAGTGCCCCGTCCAGATATAAATCAATTTTACGGGTCTTTGTCATGAATATTTTTTCATACCAATAAAACAACACGCTGAGCCTCGACCAATACCCCGATGAACTACCTATTCTTAGACTTTGAAGCGAAAATATTTAGTCTTTTTGCATTTTATCTGCAGGAGAGACAATGCATAACTTTTATAGTTGCTGACTTTTTGAGCCGTGAGTCCCTGTTTGGCGGCAATCTCATGGACCGGCAAGCCTTGAACATAGTAATCGGCCAGAATGGAACGATGCGGTTCCGGAAGCTGACCGAGCAGCGTCGCCGCGTAATCGAGTTGTTCATGATGGATGACGCGCTGTTCCGGATCATCCGCATCGATTAAGGTCTGCACAGCCAATTCGCGCTGCAGGGTACGTTGATGATGCTGCCGGCTCTTGAGATAGTCCATGATCTTGAATTTCATGGTGGAGTGGATGAAAGCGCCGACGCTGCCCCTCTCCGCATCGTACGCGCCGTCGCGCATCCGTTTGAAGAGCGCGATAAAAATCTCCTGGCGCAGATCCTCCCAATCCATGTTATGCCTGCCGATCTTGAGCCGGACAAAGAATTCCACTTCCTGGCGGAAATATTCAAAAAAAGTCCTTTCGGCCTTGGCATCACCCCGGACAATGGCGGCAACGAGAGATTGTAGGGCACCCTGATCCATTCACCTTCCTGTTTTGTGCCTTGAAAGTTAATATTTTTTTCTTATAATTCAAGATTTTTTCGCGCATCTCTAAGAAATAGTGATTGCAGGACAGAACCTGGATGATCGCAGGGCAACCCGGGGGAAGGCCTCCTGCATGCGTCCTGTCAGCATCCTGCAGAGGGGGAACAAGGCGTGGGGGCGCCTTATTATTTCCAGCTGAAAAACGCATGGACATCCTGCGCGGTGATTCTACTTTTTTACCTGAAACCCCAGTTTCCCTTGCATCGTCTTTTTGAAAAGCCGGCCAACAGCGGGATGGTCTCCAGATCGTGTGCGCGAATGATGGTGATCATGGTCTCGACGATCTTTTTCCAATCGCTCCAGGCGATGTGACCCAACTGTCCGCGACAGGTGGCGGGCTCGTTGAAGCGCTCGCAAAAGGCGACGGTGTTGTGACCGGCAAAGTGTTTCTCCATATCTGTACCGGCCTCTTTTTGGCCAATCGATCATATTTATTACTGCGTGTCGTGTTCTTCGAATTCTCCGCCCTGTTTGGGCTTTAATAGTTCCGGCTACTCTGTCTCCACCAATCTGCAAAAAACCGGCTTTCAGCCAAAATCTGCCATAAAATTTGGCTCATTTGACCAGCATGCATCTCCCCGTCGCAGAATGGTGTTCGCCTTCGACTCTGTAAAAATAAAATCCTGAAGGCACGGGCATTCCGTTCTGATCTGTACCATCCCATGGAACAGCATGAACGCCTGCGTTCATTGAACGGGAATCTGCAAGCGTTTTAATCAAGCTGCCGCGCAAATCATATACGCGCAAACTCAAACGTTCGTGAGCAGGAAGAGAGAGGAGAATGGTTGTCGATGGATTGAAGGGGTTGGGGTAATTGCCGACATCAAATGAGACCGGCAGAAAACGTTCAATTTTCTCTATGGCAGACTGAAAGCCCCAGTTATAAAGCGAGCGCTCATCATTGACCCACTGGCCGTTTTCCCAGGACTGGCCTTTTTCTTCAAGGGGTCTGCCGGCGGAATCAAACGTTGACAACGTATTATACGCGTTCCGCCATGCTTCGTCTTCCCATATCTGTTCAGTATAAACCGTGTTGTTTCCGTTTCCGTCATAGGCATACAGTCCTCTTTCCTGATTTTGCCAGTCTGCGTCTCTCCACATCCCATAAACCTCTTCGATCAATCGAGCCTGGTTGTCAAAGAGGGCTGTATACAGAGTGTGATTATTCCAGGCGCCTCCATCCCAGATCTGATAAAGCTCTGCCGTCAGATCTCCGGAAATATGATATTGATAAGAGGTTTTTGTTTCATTGACCCAGGTCTGGGTGAAAATATCGACGCTCTGTTGGGTCTTTGATTCAAGCAGCCCCGACGCATGATAGGTGTAAAGGTTCTTTCCCATATTGATAACTTGCTGGTTGATAACATATGAGCTTATCGCCGCTGCCAGCAATCCCTGAGCGTTATAGTCATTGACGGTCTCTTGGGTTTTTACCCAAAGTCCATCCATCCAGAAATGACCCTCCGTTTTCATGAGGTTACCGCCTTCATAGGTGTACACCTCCCGCATAAAGTTTTGCAGCGTCCCGTCATCCCCTGAGGCAGTTTGCCAAATCTCTTCAATCTGATTGCCCTGTGCGTCATAGGCTTTGCGGATTGTAGAAACCGGCGACCATGCACTCCCGCTCCAGGTATCCGCCTGGACGCTGGTTATTTGTTCCTGAGTGTTGAATGCGCTTGTTATTCTTTGCCTGTTTACCCATTGTGAACCGTCCCACTCCTGATTAAAAATATCCGTATAGCCGTGCGTATCATGCCAGGTTATTTCAGAACGCCGTGCATTGTGCCATTGTGAACCGTCCCATTCCTGCTCGATAACCTCAAAGAGAGTCACTGGGCCGGCTGACGCAATTTTTTGATACCTGGGGGAACCATTGCCTTTTCGGGGAGGCTGGATGAGTTTTTCCACGCTCTCTTGCATACTCAGCAGAGCGGAGGGTACAGCAGCCGGGTTTTTTGCCAGCGTCTCAATCCAGCGCGCAATCGCGCGTGACGGTTCTTCATCCCGCGTCCGCGCCTGCAGTATGGAGACGATCAGCAAAGCGGACAGTATCCAGAACAACAATGCACTCTTCTTCGTGTTCCTCATTTTTTGCCTCCTGTTCTTGACTGATGGCTGTCAGGAAATACTGACAGGAAATTTGATGGTGTTGCAAGCGCTAGATCATCCCACGGGGGCCATGCTTTCAGGCCCTGGTCGCAGCCGTGCCCGGTTTTTCGCGTCATTTCGTCATAACGGACGATCCCTCCCCCCTGTCCTGCGGGTAAATTAGCAAACCATGGTCTAAAAAACAAGATAATTGCGCCCGGCAGGCCGGGATGCAACAGCGCAGCCCGTCCTCATCGGGCAGGCACCGACTGTGGACGATGCCGGGCGTGAGTTCGTTATTCCAGCTCTTGATCTTGGCCCCTTCCCATTCCGGATCAAAGACCCGGATGGCCCGCCTGTCCGCGACAGGTGGCGGGCTCGTTGAAGAGTTTGTAAAAGGCGACGGTATTGTGACCGGCAAAGTGCCAGGAGATGGTGCGATCGCACCAGTGCATCGTGGCCGATTGTTGCGGTGCCGGGTGCTCCTTGTTACCACAATCGCCTGACAGGGAGAGGCGGTTGGCCGGATTCGCGCTAAAAGATTTGTGGAAACGGGATAACAGATGATCCATGAAGATCATAAGGCAAATGAGTCATCAAGAGTATGAAAATCAAGCCGTTTCCCCTGTTAAAAAAATACGTTGTGCCGAAAAATTACTTGATCGCAAAGGTGGATTGCTTTATATTGCAGTCAAACGACTGTTACCATACCCTGAACAATCAATCGAAGAGGAGGAATGTATGAGCAAACTGTTGCGCGCACTGGCCGCCGGCTGGGGAGCGAAAAAGCTCGGGGGCGGCTGTCTGACCACCATCATCATTTTTCTCATCTTGTGGTGGCTGCTGGGCCATCTGGAAATATTCCAATGAACGAATCAGGCCGCGGCCTCCCTCTGCCGGCATTTAAAAAAAAGTTAGTCGCCGTCACCGAGGCCGCGCAGCCGGATGATTTTTTCCTCGAGCATTCCCGCGAACGGGAGCTGGCCTATACGCTGGAAAACGCGCGGCGCTGGCACGAGGTGGTCGCAATCGCAAGCCGACATCCTGGCGCTGGCCCGACAAAGAGTTGCCTCGATGTCGGCACCTCGCCCCTGACGTTTGTCCTCAAGGACTATTTTCAGCGCGTCGCCACGCTCGACTACACGGCCGCTTTTGCCCCGCGCTGCCGGCGCCATGGCATCGATTTCTTTCAGGGCGGCATTCTCGCCGAGCCGGATCTGCTGCCCGAGACCGCCTTTGACTGCATCCTCTTTCTCGAAGTGCTGGAGCACCTGCATCTCGATCCGACGCAGGTGCTCGCCTGGCTGCAGCGCAAACTCAGACCGGGCGGCTTGCTGATCCTCTCCACGCCCAACATGATGTGTCTCGGCAACCGCATCAACATGCTCTTCAACCGCCGCCTCAAGCAGTTCAGCTATCCGCCCTTCTCCGCCAATGAATTTCCCGCACACGGACACAAGCATGACCGCATCTATATGCCGGCGGAGATGCGCGACTATTTGCGTCAGGGCGGCTGGCGCCGTTTTCGCCTCGGCTATCACGGCGTGCGCGCCGCGGACGATCGCGATACCGGTGCAAGACTCATCAGATTCCTGCGTCTGCCCGTGCTGCTGCTCAAATGGCTGCTGCCCTCTCTGCGCGACCGCCTGCTGATCCTGGCGTGGGAAGGGCGAGAGGCGCGGCACTCTGAATCGATGGAACCCGGGATCACGGTGATGCAAGCGTGAGAATTTTCGCAGGCGGGCCCCCCTCCCTGTGAAAACAGCGACAACGCCACACATCATACAGGGCGACGCTCCGGCCGTGGCCGGATTGCGTGGTTCACGAACACGGACGCTTCAGAGTGGCACAGTCCACCTGCCCTCGGCCTGCCGCAGGCGCTCGTCTCGCCGGTGATCCGCGCCGGGTCGTCCCCAAAAAGCCTTTGAAAAGGGAGAGGCGCTCACTATATTATGCGGAACCGCATGACATTTACGAGTCTGCCCGATTAAAGACCACCAGGTGCGCCGCTGTGGCCGATTTGATTCTTTGGCGTTTTGTTTTCTGAGAACAGATCATTGGAATGTGTTTATAATTTTTCGGAGCCCATTCTTGAATGCAAAAATCTGATCGTACCGCACTTTTCGCAATGCCCGCGGCGCTGCTCATCGGCGTCTTGATCGCTGTGGCGGGCAGTCATCATGGCGCTGCCATCGGCCCCATGCCTCTTTTCGCCGTGACGGTCGCGCTGGCCTTCTTCATGCAATGGCTGGCCTTCATCCCGGCGTATATCCTGCACAGCGAGAAATTCTACGATCTCACCGGCAGCCTGACCTACATCGCGGTGACGCTCGTGGCCCTGACGGGCAGTCCCGGCACGGACGGCCGTTCACTGCTCCTCGGAACCCTGGTTCTGGTCTGGGCCATCCGCCTCGGCGCCTTCCTTTTCACCCGCATCCGCCTGGCGGGCAAAGACGACCGTTTCGACAGCCTCAAGTCCACCTTCATCCGCTTCCTGAATATCTGGACCATGCAGGGTTTGTGGGTGACCTTCACCGCCGCTGCCGCCCTGGCCGCCATCACCTCCACCCAACGCAAAACCCTTGATGCCGCCGCGGCCATCGGCTTTCTGCTGTGGCTCTGCGGATTTATTTTTGAAGCCGTGGCCGATGAACAAAAAAGACGCTTTCGCGTCAATCCGGCAAACCGGGATCGTTTCATCCACAGCGGACTGTGGTCGATCTCCCGCCATCCCAACTACTTTGGCGAAATCCTCCTCTGGATCGGAATCGCAATGATCGCGTTGCCCGTCCTGCGCGGCTGGCAACTGGTCACCCTGCTTTCCCCCGTGTTTGTCTACGTGCTTTTGACACGGATCAGCGGCATTCCGCTGCTGGAGCGAAAAGCGGAGAATAAATGGGGTGGTCAGGAGGCCTATGAAGCCTGGAAGAGACAAACACCCGTTCTGATGCCCCGGCTGCGGATTTGAATGCTGCAGAATCCGGAATTGCATCACCGTAAGACGCGTGATCTGCAGAAACAATCAGACGACCGATCGACCAATCAGGAGAAACAGAATGAGCAAAACGAATGCACCCGTAATCCTTCTCATCGCCGCTGCACTGCTGCTGGTGTCATGCACTTCGAAACAAGTCTCCAACAACTTTCAAATCCACAAAGGCGTCAATGTCAGTCATTGGCTCTCCCAGAGTGAAGCGCGCGGGGCGGAGCGCCTCGCCTATATCACCGAAGCCGATTTTGTCAAGATCGCATCGCTGGGATTCGATCATGTGCGCATACCCGTGGATGAAGTACAACTGTGGGATTCGACCGGGCGCCGGGAGGAAGAAGGCTTCACCCTGCTGCACAATGCCATCAACTGGGCACTGGCCAACAAGCTGCGCGTGATTGTGGATCTGCACATCATCCGTTCGCACTTTTTCAACGCCAGCGACAACGCCTTGTGGAGCGATCCGGCCGAGCAGGAAAAACTGGCGGACCTGTGGCGGCAGCTCTCCGCCGAGCTGCGCGTCTATCCGGTTGCCCTGCTGGCCTACGAACTCCTGAATGAAGCCGTGGCGGAAGACCCGGAGGACTGGAATGCCCTCTTCAACAGACTGATTCAGCAAATCCGCGTCGAGGAACCGCAACGCACCATCGTAATCGGCTCCAACCGCTGGCAAAGTGCTTCCACATTTCCCGATTTGCGCATTCCCGAGAAGGACCCCCATCTCATCCTGAGTTACCATTTCTATACGCCCTTTGCACTGACGCACCATCAGGCGTGGTGGGCCGTCATTGCCGAATACGACGGTCCGGTCCAATATCCCGGACTGATCGTCGACACCCTCGTTTACCGGCAGCTTTCGCCCGCAGCGGCCGAGGCCATGCGCACCTGGGCCAACGGGTATTTCGACAAAGCGAGACTGGAAAAAGAGATGGCGCCGGCGATCGCGTTCGCGCGCGAGAGAAATCTGCCGCTCTATTGCGGCGAATTCGGCGTCTATCCCACCATTGCCAATGAGATCAGATTGCGTTACTACCAGGATCTGTGCGAAATTTTCAGAGCCAACCAGATTGCCAGCTGCCACTGGTGCTATAAAGGCGATTTCCCGATTCTGGAGGAAAGCGGCGAACCCGATCGCGAACTGGTCGCCATCCTGGTTGGTGAATAGCGCCGGCGCGGCACGCCGAATCGATTCTGAGGCATTGGGCTCCACCATCGTTGTGGGGCCCAAAGCGTTTTTATGCCGGCAAAATCCGGCCCATTGGTCCACATGAGCAGGCTGCACCAAAATTGACTTGAATCCGATTGCGAATAAAGCTATATTTTAAGAATTGCCCGGTTTGAAGGTATTGATACCGGTTCGACGTCTTTAGCTGCAACCATCAAACCGGCGGGTGGCGGCGTGGGCAAAGTGTGCAAACGTTCAAAAGAACCGGGGGGTTAAAGGATACGCCGCAGGATACCCTGCCCGGCATTTTTATCGGCGCGGGAGCCGGGTTCGGCAGAATCGCCTGGGTCCTATTTAATAGCGCGCCATCGTGTCCCTGCGTTGCCATCAGACAGGTAAAATGAAGCCCGGAGAATCGGCCATGAAAACGCCAAAGAAATGGATTTATCCCGCATGGGTGTGCATCGTTTCCCTGTTGCTCTCGGGAACTCTTTTCGCACAGCTGCCGTCCACACCCCGTCTTTCGCTCATTCCCATCTCCGGCAATGAACCCGCCTTGCAGCGCGACCAGGAGAACGCCGCCTTTTCGCCGGATATCCGCATTTCACCCAGCTCCAAAAATTATGGCAACGTGCCGGTCGGCTACAGCGCCAGCCAGGTGTTTCTCATCAGCAACACGGGGCTCGCCACGCTGGTCATCACCGGTGTGGAAACGTTCGGACCGGACACGGATCAATTCACCCTCGATGGCCCGGGTGACCCGGAACCACCCCCCTATTCCCTCTCGCCCGGCGTCACGGTCGGGGTGCAGATCAGTTTCCGGCCCACTATCACAGGCGCCAAGAGCGGCACCGTGCGCATCATCAGCAACGATCCCGATGAGAGCCCCTTCGATGTCCGCCTCAGCGGCACAGGCGTCGCGCCGGACATCGATGTCACTCCGGCGGAGAAGGATTTTGGCCAGGTCGTCGTGGGCACCAGCGCGAGCCAAACCTTCACTGTACGGAATGCCGGGACTTATAGTCTGAACGTGAGCGCCACGAACCTGACCGGCCCCGATGGCGCACGCTATCGCATCGACAGCGGCGGAGGCAGTTTCACGCTGGCGGCCGGACAAACACGGCCGTTGAGCCTCAGCTTTCATCCCACGGTTCCGGGAGAGACCTACGCGAGTCTGGAGATTATCAGCAGCGATCCGGATGAAAATCCCTTCGAAGTGCCCCTGCGCGGGACGGGCGTTGCCCCGGTGATCTCGGTGACGCCCACCGCTCTGCACTATGGCGAGGTGGCGACCGCAACCGATTCGAGTCAAAAAATCGTAATTCGCAATGAGGGCACCGCCACTCTGGATATCTACTCGACCATTCTGGCGGGCGCCCAGCCCGGACAATTCCGCATCGATGGTCAGGGGGCGCCGTTCACCCTGCGCCCCGGAGTATCCCGTGATCTCGTCGTCACCTTCCGCCCCACATCTGTTGGAACAAAAAACGCGAATTTGCAACTATCGAGCAATGATCCCGAAAGATCACTCATAACGGTCTCCCTGGATGGCACAGGGATCGAACCCGATATCGAAGTCACTCCCGGCGAAGTGGACTTTGGTGAAGTGGCCGCTGACTCGAGTGCCCGGCAGGTATGCCTGGTTTCCAACCAGGGCAATGCCGGCCTGGTCTTGCAATCCATCCACCTGCTCGGTGAGGATTCCCTGCATTTCGCCATTACGAGCAACGCGGCGCCGTGCACGCTGGCGCCGGGTGACACCCTCGACATCGTTGTGTGCTTCCAGCCGCGCAGCTATGGTGTTAAAAACACCCTACTGCGCCTGTCATCCAACGATCCGGACGAAAATCCCGTCGATATCCTCCTGCGCGGCGCCTGCAGCGAGCGCGAGGCGCCACGGCTGCTCTATTTTTATCCGTCGGATTCGGCGAAAGCAGTGGCCAGGAATGCCCCGCTTCAGTTCAAACTGACGGATGAGGGCTGGGGCCTCGATGTCTCCTCACTCCATTTATTGGTGAACGGCACCCCGGTCATCGCGGATGGCATCGATCAGAGTCCAGGCAATGTGACCCTCGATGCCCGGGCGCACCAGATCACCGTGCTTTACACGCCGGCAGCAGACTATGACAGCGATTCCGTGGCGGTGGAGATCCGCTGCAGCGACCGTGCGTTTCCGGTCAATTCGCTTGCTGCACATCTACATTTCAAGGTGGATTCGGCGCGTGTGAATATCACGCACCGGCAGCCGGTCGGAGCGGAGGGCGGTCTCGTAGCCGACTCCTCCCTGGACGTTGCGGTGATCCTTCCGGCAAACGCCCTGATGGACACTTTGCAAATCCTGACCGGCGAGGTGACCGGGCAGCCGCCCTTGCCGCAGGGCGTCAGCGGGTTGGGCCCGGTCTATTATTTCTCCCCGGATGGCCTTCACGTTGATGTGCCCATCACCATCGCTCTCCCTTACAGCGCCGCTGAGTTGCCGGCGCGCGGCCTCGATAACGCCCTGGAGATCGATATTTACCACTATTCGACGCTGCAGGGCAGGTGGGAAAAATGGGCACCCGCTTCCTGCGATGCGTCCCATATTCATATCTTCATGGAGCGTTTCTGTTATCTGACCCTGGCGACGGCCGCAGAAATGATCCTGACGCCGCTGCAGCTCGGCGGGCAGGAAATCGTCTATGCCTCCTATCCCTTCGCTTTTTCCGTGAATCGGGTCTTTACAACCTGGAAAAATCCGCTGCAGTATCGCTTCGACTGGGGCGATGGCACCTCTTCACACTGGTCCGCCGACACCCTGGCCAGCCATATATGGTCCAGTACGGGCACCTACTCCGTCAGCGTTCAGGGCCGCTGCCCCGGCGATACCAGCCTGTGGACGGTCTCCGAGGTGCTGCCGGTAAAAGTGGATATCTGGACCGGCGGCACCGGGCGGGCGGGAGAGCGCGCCCTGCCCATCGCATTCGATCTGCAGCACAACTATCCCAATCCATTCAATGCCGGAACCACGCTCAACTATCAGTTGCCCCATGCTGCCCAGGTCCGCATCGCGGTCTACGATTTGAGGGGCAGAACCGTGAAAATCCTGGTCGACGAGGAGCAACCGGCGGGATATCATCGCATCCTCTGGGACGCCGCCGAGGTTGCCTCCTCCGGGGTTTTCATCGCGCACCTGACTGCGGCGGGCTATAGCAAATCTGTCAAGATGCTTCTCATCAAATGACCCGGGAGCAAACACCCGGGGAATTTCCCGGCGGTATTGCTGCCGTAACGGCACTATTTTTGTCAAATCGAAAGCATAGAGGACGTCCGTTACACGCGAGGTAAAAATTGAAATTACCGCTCTATCAAGTCGATGCCTTCACCTCCACCGTCTTTTCAGGGAATCCCGCGGCGGTGTGTTTGCTGGACGCCTGGCTCGATGACGCGCGCCTGCAGGCCATCGCCGCGGAAAACAACCTCTCGGAGACCGCGTTTCTGGTTCCGGCGCAGCGGAGCTTTGAAATTCGCTGGTTCACGCCGGTGACCGAAGTAGCCCTCTGCGGCCATGCCACACTGGCCAGCGCCTTTGTGCAGTTCATGTGCAAAAACTGGCCGTATGAGACCATCGTATTTCAGACGCGTCGGAGTGGAGAATTGGTTGTAAGCAGACGCGATGATCTGCTGGAAATGGATTTCCCGGCGCGGCCGGCACGAGGCATGGCCACGCCCGCCGGATTGGGGACCGTTCTGGGCGTCGAGCCTCAAAAAGTGTACCGCTCTGCAGAAGATGTGCTGGTGGTGCTGGCCGACGAAAGTGCGGTGCAGCGTGCCGCGCCGGATTTTGCCGCGCTGCAGCGTCTCGAACATCGCGGCATCATCATCACCGCGCCGGGGAGCCGCAGCGATTTCGTCTCACGTTTTTTTGCGCCCGCCGTCGGCGTCCCCGAAGACCCGGTGACTGGTTCCGCCCATTGCGTGCTCATCCCTTACTGGTCCGCGCGGCTGAACAAGAAAGAGCTTTTTGCGCTGCAGATTTCCAAACGCGGCGGCGCCTTGTGGTGCCGCGATGCCGGCGAGCGGGTCAAAATCTGCGGCAAGGCCGCGCTCTATCTGGAAGGCGTCATCACCATCTGAAGCCTTGCAGAAATGAACAAAAGAAATCGACTTTTTTATGGTATATTTATCAGCGCGGCGTCGTGTTCAGAGTCTGAGCGAAGACGGACGGACTCTGGATAATGCTGCCATTTTTGCGGCAGCGCCAGATGTCTCGCATCCCCGGAAACGGTAACAACCATGACCCAACAGCCGTGACCCCGGGGTCGAATATATTTGTCCTGCACTTGCGTATTCTGCGGCAGCCATGACCATGCCAGGGCGTGTGCGCAGACTGTTTTCACAAACGACCCAAACGCGGGAATCAGCCGGTGAAAAAAGAAGGATTCTTGACGGAGGCCCAGCTCAAGGCCGAGCTGGAAAAATGCGAATACTGCGCGGAGAAACCGTGCCGGGAAGCCTGTCCGGCGCACTGTTCGCCGGCCGATTTCATCATGGCAGCGCGCGTCGGGGCCAAATCCGATTACCGCCGCGCCGCGGCGCTCATTCTCGGCGCCAATCCACTGGGCGGCGTCTGCGGCCTGGTCTGTCCCGACACCTTCTGCATGAAAGCGTGCGTCCATGCCTCTTTCACCACCCCCGTCAACATCCCCTCCGTGCAGGCGACCATCATCCGCAAAGCCAAAGCCTACGGCTTGCCGCGATTCGCTGCAGCAACCCCGAATGGCTTCAAAGTGGCGGTCATCGGCGCGGGAGCGGCGGGCATCGGCGCCGCGGCCGTGCTGGCGCAGAAGGGCTATCGCATCGATCTGTTCGAGCAGCACCGCAGCGGCGGCATGGCCCATCTCATTCCGGATTTCCGCCTCGATAAAAAAGTGCTCAAATCGGATTTGCAGTTTTTCCTCTCTCTGGGGGATATTCATCTCATCCGCAAAAGGGCAGATGATCCCGGTCTGTTACGCAAACGCTATGACGCCGTTGTCGTCTGCAGCGGGCTGGAGCAAGCGGTTGCACTGGACGTCCCGGGCGGCGAGGCAGCGCTCACCTGGCAGGAATTTCTCGAAGAGCGCCGCAACATCCATCTGAAAGACCAGCGGATCGCCGTGATCGGCGGCGGCGCCGTGGCGGTCGATTGTGCGGCCGTGGCGCGACGTCGCGGCGCCGGCCATGTGGAATTGATCTATCGCCGCAAATGGGAAAACATGCCGCTCACAGCGTATGAGCGCGCGTTGCTGCTGCGCGAGGGCATCGAAACAACCACCTGCGCGCGCGTGCAGGAAGTGGTCGTGGCCGGCCACAAAGTGACCGGCTTGCGCCTGGAAAAATGGTTCCTGCCGGCCGGCCTGGCGCCTCTGCCCGGGAATTTCATCCCGCATCCCGGGGAAGAGACGCACTTTCGCGCCTTCGATGTGGTCATCGCTGCCATCGGCAGCCGTTCCGAAGTGCCGCTGCAGGAAGAGAAGGGTTTCTTTTATGCCGGCGATCTGGTATTGGGCGCCTCCACCGTGGTGGAGGCGGTGGCCTGCGGCAAGAATGCCGCGCTGGAAGCCGATGCCTTCATTCATGGTCAAAAACCGCCCCGGATTCAAAGCCGGGCCAAGGGATACGCGCTGTTGGCGGGCAGAAACCTGCAGCCGGTGGCGCTGGATTGCGACTTTTTCGGCCGCGCCATCCGCTCACCCTTCCTGATCTCGGCGGCGCCGCATTCGGACGGTTACCGGCAGATGAAGACGGCCTACGAACAGGGTTGGGCCGGCGCGGTGATGAAGACCGCCTTTGACAACGTCCCGATTCACATCCCCGGCGCCTACATGTTCGTGCTCGGCGCCTCCACCTATGGCAACTGCGACAACGTCTCGGGCCACCCCCTGGATCGCGTCTGCCGTGAAGTGGAACGCCTCGTCCGCGAGTACCCCGACCGCCTGACGCTGGCTTCCACCGGTGGCCCGGTGACCGGCCATGCGGATGCCGATCGCGCGGTGTGGCAATCCAACACCCGCAAGCTCGAAGCGGCCGGCGCGATGGGCATCGAGTACAGCCTCTCCTGTCCCCAGGGCGGCGACGGCAGCCAGGGCGATGTCGTCTCCCAGAACGCCGAGTTGACCGCCGAGATCATCGAGTGGGTGCTGCAGAGTGGAGAGGCGGAGATCCCCAAGTTGTTCAAACTGACGGCCGCGGTGACGGCCATCCGCCCCATCATCGAGAAAATCAGGGAAGTATTGGAGCGCCATCCCGGCAAAAAAGCGGGTGTCACGCTGGCCAACAGCTTTCCCGCGCTGGCCTTGCGCAAGCGGGCGGATGGCATCCGCGAGGAGGGCATCGTCGTCGGCCTGTCCGGCGCGGGCGTGCTCCCCATCAGCCATCTCACCCTCGCCCGGGTGGCGGGCATGGGTGTGGCTGTGTCCGGCAACGGCGGCCCCATGGACTATCAAGCCGCGGCGCAATTTCTCGCACTCGGTGCCGCGACGGTACAATTCTGCACCATCGTCATGAAATACGGCTATGGCATCGTCGACGATCTCCATTCCGGTCTCAGTTATCTGTTGCAGCAACGCGGTTTGCGCTCGGTGCGCGAGCTGATCGGCTCGGCACTGCCGCAGGCGATCACGCCGTTCGAAGAATTGCCGGCGCGCAAGATGATTCCGGAGGTCACCGCGGCGCTGTGCGAACACTGCGGCAACTGCACGCGCTGCCCCTATCAGGCCATCACGTTGAATAAAAAACGCGTGCCGGTCTTTGACGCCGCGCGCTGCGTCGGCTGCTCGCTGTGCGCGCAAAAGTGTTTCGCCGGCGCCATCTATATGCGGGAACGCAGCGCCGCGGAGCGCGCCGCGATTCAAGAAGATTGACTTTGGATATGACCGAGCCGATTCGTATAACCCATGCCACCGTCATCACCCTGGGCGAACCGTGCCGGGTGCTGCGCGATCAAACCATTCATATCGAGGACGGCCTGATCCGCTCCATCGCGGCGCCCGCATCCGCGCAAACGCCTGCGGCCACGGAGAGGTGCGCACCCGGACCAGCGGCAGCCACGGTGGACGCCTCCGGGAAGATCGTCCTGCCGGGATTCATCAACGCGCACACGCATTGCTACAGCACCTTTGCGCGGGGCCTGACCAAAACCAAACCCGCCTCTTCGTTTCTGCCGGTGCTGCAAAATCTGTGGTGGCGGCTGGACAAAGCCCTGACCCTGAAGGATTGCTATTACAGCGCCCTGGTCGTCCTGCTCGAGGCGATCCGCCACGGCGCCACGACGCTGATCGATCACCACGCCAGTCCCCATGCGATCAGCGGTTCGCTCGACACCATCGCCCGGGCGTTTGCCGAGAGCGGTCTGCGCGGTTGTCTCTGCTATGAAGTCTCCGACCGCGACGGCGCCCGGGCCACCCAAGCCGGCCTCGAGGAGAACAGCGCCTTCATCGCGGCATGCCGGGAACGGAACGATCCGCGGCTGCGCGCCCTTTTCGGGCTGCACGCCTCGTTCACGCTGTCTGATGTTACTTTGAAAACAGCGTCCAAACTGGGAAATGAGCTCGGCGTTGGCTTTCACATCCATGCGGCGGAAGCGGTGGCGGATCAGGAGTATACTTTGAAACACTGCGGCGTGCGCGTGGTGGAGCGGCTGCAGGAACACGGCCTGCTCACGCCGGGTTCGATTGCCGCGCACGGCGTGCACCTCGACGAGAAAGAGATGGATATCCTCGCCGCGTCCGGCGCCGCGGTGGTGCACAATCCGCAGTCGAACCTGAACAACGCCGTGGGCATCGCCGATCTGGTGGCGCTGCACCAAAAAGGCGTGCTGGTGGGACTCGGCACCGACGCCATGACGGCACGGATGCTGGAAGAGGTGCGCGCCGCGGTGTGGTGTCAACATCTCAGGCAGCGCAATCCCTCGGCCGGTTTTGCCGAGGCCGCCTCCACCCTGCTGATCAACAACGCGAAAATCGCACAACGGCTGTTTGGCCCGGGCCTGGGCGAGATCACGGCGGGGGCGCCGGCCGATCTCATCCTGGTGGATTATGAGCCACCGACGCCGTTAAGCGAAGAGAACTGGATGGGGCAGATCATCTACGGCCTTTCGCAGGCGGCGGTCGATACGACCATCGTGGCTGGACGGGTGCTGATGCGGGATAAAAAACTCTTGCTGGATCTCGATGAAGCGGCTATTTATCACAGGTCGAGAGAATTGGCGGCGGCATTATGGAAACGGATGTGAAAAAATATGCGATCGTGCAGCGCGTTGATGCTCTGCCGTCCCTTTCAGCGCCCGGGGACGCCTGAAAGCAGAGACTATATGATTAACCGCCGAAAACACCGGGAAACGCAGAGCAGATAAAAACTGATGATTGCTTTAATCGTTGATAAGAATTATCTGAGCAGATAAACCGGATGATCGCTTCAATCATTGTTTATCGCTTTTATGCGAAAAGCCACCGCATGGCTGGTTAACGATCACCCGTTGAGTCATCTTTCATAATGAATCGCGGCGCTGAACGGTAGCCCCCGCAAGGGGGCGTATCAGTTCGAGTGCCTGGTTCAGCCTGAACGGAGCGAAGGCTGAGGCACTCGATGTTCAGCACCGCGATTCAACCCGAGCGCAGCGAGGGCTGAATCGGGCGAGTCTGCTGCGAGGCTGGAACGAGGGTTTCTCCCCTGGCACAGCCTCGCCTGCAGTACTCGCTTGTTCGTGAGCGATTCCCGAGACGCCCAAGCGTCTCGGGAATCAGATATTATCCCATGGGAGTGCATTGAATATGAATAGGACCCATCAAATGATTGCACAACGCAGCCTGGAATTGGAAAATGAAATCGTCCGTTTCCTCATGGAACTGGTCGCCACTCCCTCCCATTCGGGCAAGGAAGCGGCTGTGGTTCAGGTGATCAAAAACGAGATGGAGAAAGTCGGATTTGACGAAATCCGCATTGACGGACTCGGCAGCATCATCGGCCGCATCGGCCGGGGTCCCCGCGTCCTCGCCTTCGACGCCCATATCGACACGGTTTATCCCGGTGATCTGAGTCAATGGGATTTTGATCCCTTCACGCCCTTTGTAAAAGAGGGCAAAGTCTGGGGCCGCGGCACGGTCGACCAGAAGGGTGGCATGGCCAGCATGGTCTGCGCGGCGAAGATCATCAAGGAATTAAATCTCAATGACCAGTTCACCATCTATTTCACCGGCACGGTGATGGAAGAGGATTGCGACGGATTGTGCTGGCAGCATCTCATCGAGGAAGAGAAAATCCGGCCGGAGTTGGTGGTGATCACCGAGCCGACCAACATGAACATCTACCGCGGCCATCGCGGCCGCATGGAGATGCAGGTGCATGTCAAGGGGGTGAGCTGTCACGGTTCGGCGCCGGAGCGCGGCGACAATGCCGTCTATAAAGTGGCGCGTATCGCCCTGGAAATAGAAAAAAGCAACCAGCACCTGCGCTCCGACCCCTTCCTCGGCAAGGGCACCATCACCGTCACCGAAGTGCGCTCATCGTCGCCCTCGCTGTGCGCCGTGCCGGATGCAGCATCGATCCATGTGGACCGCCGCCTGACGCTGGGGGAAACCAGAGAGAGCGCCGTCGCCGAGGTTGAAGCGGCGGCGCAAAAAGCGGGCATCGCCGATGCCAGGGTGGTGGTGCTGACCTACGCAGAGGCCGCCTATACCGGCAAGGTCTATCCCACCGAAAAGTATTATCCGACCTGGGTGCTGGACGAAAAGTCGCCTTTCCTGCAAATGGCGGTCACGGCGTATCGGAGTGTTTTCGATAAAGAGCCGCTGGTGGACAAGTGGACCTTCAGCACCAACGCCGTCGCCAT
>DCUM01000069.1:25129-49762 GCA_002327255.1 bacterium UBA2214
CTGTGACGGCACCGTTTGAATATCGCTGCAGCGAATGCGGGCGCGCCTGGCAGCGGGATGAAGTGACCTATCTCTGTCCGGCGTGCTCGGCGGCGTGGCGGCCGGGGACGCAGCTGCGGGGTGTGCTTTCGGTGGCATTCGATTATGCGAGCCTGCGCAAGCGGCTTCGCCGTCAAACCATCGACTGGTCTCTGTGGTGTGCGGTGTCGTCGGAGTTTTTTCCGGCCTATGCGGTGGGCGACACGCCCTTCACCCGCATCGACCGCTTCGGTGCGGCGGCGGGGTATTCCAATGTCTGGGCCAAGAACGACGGCCTCAATCCCAGCGGCTCCCTCAAGGACCGCGCTTCATTTTTAATGGCGGCGGAAGCGCGGCGGATCGGAGCGCGGCGTCTGGTGGCGGCATCGACCGGCAATGCCGCCAGTTCCCTGGCCGCGGTGTGCGCCGCAGCCGGACTCGAATGCGTGATTTTCGTGCCCGCCTCCGCGCCCAGGGCCAAGCTGGCGCAGATGCTGCTGCACGGCGCCACCGTCATCCCCCTCAACGGCACCTACGACGACGCCTTCCGCCTGTCGCTGGCTTTCAGCGAGAAATACGGCGGCCTGAACCGCAACACCGCCTACCATCCGCTCACCATCGAGGGCAAGAAGACGGCCGGATTTGAAATCTTTCGCCAGAACGGCCATACCGTGCCGGATGTCATCCTGGTGCCGGTGGGAGACGGCGTCATCATCAGCGGCGTTTACAAGGCCTTCCACGATCTGAAGGAATCGGGGGTGATCGACCGCCTGCCGCGCCTGGTGGCGGTGCAGGCCGAGTCGTCGGATGCCATCCATCGCTATCTCGAGACCGGCCTGTACGCCAATGCGATGCATCCGCAGACCCTTGCGGATTCGATCTCGGTGTCGGCACCGAGCAACGCGCGGATGGCGCGTGAGGCGGTGATGCGTTCGGGAGGATTTTCACTCACGGTTTCTGATGAGGAGATTTTGCAGGGGCAGAAAATGCTCGCCCAGACCACGGGCATTTTTGCAGAGCCGGCGGCCGCGGCGACCGCTGCAGCCTTGTTGAAACTCGACGGGGATTCCCGGCTGCGAGCGCATGAGCAGATCGTTCTGCTCGTCACCGGGCATGGGTTGAAGGATGTCGGCGCGGCGCTGACACAGGTCAAGATTCCGGAGGCGGTGGAGCCGGATTTGCAGTGCGCTGTGAAGCATTTGAATGGCCGTCGACGATGAGATACTCAACCCGTTCTGCGGTTACGTATTGCAGCCGATCGTAAAAGTCCTGGTTCAGTTCCATCCTGACCCCGGAATGCGCGCACTTCTCTGACCATCTGCCAGGCAGCCGCGAAAATGGCGGTGCTCCCCTGGGATTGCCAAAACGCAATATCAAAGGAACGGTCGTTCGCGTTCTTGTTGATCATTGGTGCGACTATTTTACGTCCTGATCGTTTCATAGGCCTCGGGTGTTTTATAAAGAGAGTCATCCGTCGACAAATTGGCAAGTGATTTTACAGCGGCGGCCTCAGACGCCGGTATTTCCGCAAGGAGCATCTGCTTCAACTGTCGCTTGATGCGGCGATAAAAGGGCTGGCGCAGCGGGAAATGGCGTTCCAGCGCCCGAATATAGCCGGGGGAATAAAACGGTGCGGTCTTGAAGATCGCCTCCTGTACCATGAAAAAGCAGTTCTTGACGATCAACGTCCGGCAGCGCTGCTGCGCGGCTCCGCCCAGATGCAGATCAGCGACTTTGACAATGAACTGAAACAGCCGGTTGGCCAGCGCGTCGAGCGGCCCTTTTTCCGCGCACCGGGCATAGAGGGTCTGATGGCCGTTGGCAAGATCATCCGCCACGTCCTGCAGGTCATCCGCGAACTGCAGGAAAGCGCCGTAGCCGAAGCAGAAATCCTCCAGCCGGTCATCGAGTGATCCCTTGATGAGATAGCCGTCCGCCAGCACGGAAGTGCCGCCCTTCTCGAGGCTGATATCGAGGATATCGGAGGAGGAATGGGACTGGTGATTTTTCTGCTGCGTCAGGCTCTTGACCTGTGCGTTGAAAATGCCCAGCAGACTCTGGTACACGCCCGGATACGCGCTGCGGTCATAGACGCTTTCGATCATTTGGACGAGCCGGTAAATCTTTTCTTCGTTTTCATTTTGGAAAAGCGCCGCCTCTCCTTCCAGCCATTTTTTGAAGCGGTCGTTCATGGCCCATTTTTCCCCGAATGGAACATCCGGGTCATCGTTGATGTTGTCGGAATAGGGGTAAAGCATGCTGTAGGCGAACAGGGGCGTCGTGCACGCCATCTCTTCGCCCATGATCACCTGCAGGGAGTTGGCAATCCAGACGTTGCGCAGGGCCTGATAGATATATTCCGTTTTCATGCTCTCATCGAAGGCCTTGACGCGCTGCAGAAACGCTTTCGAAGCGCGGCTGAATCCATCGGTGAAAGATTGATCAAAATAGAGACCCATCCTGGCGCACAACTGCTGGAGATCCGCAGCGGATTGCTGCAGGGCCTCCTGCACCCTCTCACGATCGCGGTCACCGCGCCCGCGGAGCCCTTCCATCTGATCCAGTGCTTTGGTGATGTCGCGCTCCAGCTGCTTTTTCTGATGCTCCGTATAGTATTGTTCAAATTCAGGAAACGTCGTTGCGGTCTCGAGCCAGAGTGTCTGGCAAGATTGTTTGAGCCGGTGGACGCGCTTTTCCAGGGCGCCCATTTCAGCGGAGCGCAACATCTCCAAGGGGGAGCGGTGTTGAGGGGCTACAGCACACATGATTCGCTCTTGATTATATTTTCAACTTGACTTCGCACACCGTCGACCTGCCCGGCCGGTCATTAAAGTCCGTCGACGGCACAACGGCATCGGGCCCTGACTACCATTATATAACGGAAATGGGCCGCTCATGTTTCATGATATCGGCGGTTCGGCAGGCAATCGCGACCCGCAATCGCGACCCCGGGGTCGTTTNNCCGCACGCGTTCATTGCGACGCTTTGTTCATTTTTCTCCCCCCCAAAAATATCTCTTGCTGTTAATGATTTGTTTTTTTATATATAAACACCGCCCAAAAAGCGGGGCATCATGATGATGCCGATTCGGACTTGAATCGAAATCACTATCCCGGCGGGTGTCACCCTTTTCGTTGCATGCAGGCCCTGACACACAATCCGGGTATTAACCAACCTCCCAAAGGTACCCCTGGCCGATTCCATGCCCATGAAAACCTGTATCAAAAACGGCATCGCTGTCTTTGCCGATCGTCTCGAGCAAACCGATCTCCTCCTTGATGGGGAGCGCATCGCCGCTTTTGGTTCCAGCGATGCGGCGGATATTCTCATCGATGCACGCGGCTGCTTTATTTTTCCGGGTTTCATCGACCTGCACACCCATCTCGATGACGTCATCGCCGGCAGACCTCTGGCCGATACCTGGCGCAGCGGCTCGCACATCGCCCTGCAAAACGGCATCACCACCCTCGGTTCGTTCATCACGCAACGGCGGGACGAATCCTTGCAGGCGGCCATCGATTGCGCACAGGCAAAGGCGGGTGGAAACGCGCATGGCGATTATCTCTGGCACCTGACGCCGCTGCGATTTGATGAATCCGGATGGCGCGAGATCGAGGAGGCGGTCGAGCGCGGCTTCACCACCTTCAAGTTTTATACCACCTACCGGGAAGCCGGCCTCTATTCCGGCTATGAGGAATTGGAGGGACGGATCAAGCGGCTGCATGCGCTCGGATGCCGCGTGCTGGTGCATTGCGAAGATGAGGCGCTGTTGCTGCGCGCGCAGAGCGCAAAAGTGGATTGGCGTGATCCGCATACGCATGCCCGGGTACGGCCTGCCGCGGCGGAGATCGCCGCCATCCGCCGCCTCATCGACATCGGCCGCAAAAGCGGCGCCCGCCTCCACATCGTGCACGTCTCAACGCCAGAGGGCGTGGAAGCCATCCGCGCGGCGCACGATGTTCGCATCACCTGCGAAACCTGTCCGCACTATCTCTTTCTCGATGAATCGTACCTGACGCGGCCCGACGGACAGCGCTGGCTCTGCGCGCCGCCGCTGCGTTCTTCTTGGCAACGGCAAAGGCTATGCGAACTGGTCCGTCAGGGCGCTGTGGATCTGCTCGCCAGCGATCACTGCGCGTTTTCGAAAACGGATAAAGATGCGCCGGGCGATGATATTCGCCGCGTCCCCGGCGGCGTGGCGGGCCTCGGCGCCCTGCCCCATCTCGCCTTACGCCTGTTCGCGGGTGAAAACAAAGAGACTGCGATGCCCATGCTGGCGAGATTGCTTTCGCAATCACCCGCGCGTGTGGCCGGCATCCACCCGCGCAAGGGGACTCTTCAACCCGGAGCGGACGCCGACCTGGTCGTTTTAAAGAGCGACGGCCCGGAAAGGCCCATCGTCTCGACGCTGGCCGATGCCTGGGAGACCTATCCGGCCCTCACATCGAGGCTCGAGATCCGGCACGTCTTCCTGCGCGGCCGGCGGGTGGCCGGGAATGGAAAACTGCTGGACGAACAGCAAGCCATGGGAGCCTGCTTATGCAAAGTGTGAAAGCGAAAGGCTGGCGTAACGACGCCGTCGCCAAGGTCACCGGCCGGGCCCAATTCACCGATGATCTGAAATTTCCCGACCTGCTTCACGCCGTTCCCGTCTATTCAGACCATGTCCATGCGAAACTGCTGGCCGTGGACACGACGGCGGCGGAAGCCAGCCCCGGCGTGGTCAGGGTGCTGACCAGTGCGGACGTCCCCGGCGCCAACCGTTTCGGCCAGATCATCAGGGATTTCCGCATTTTTGCCGACGACAGGATCCGCTATCACGGCGATGTCGTGGCGGTTGTGGTGGCCGAAACCCGCGAACAGGCCACCCAGGCTGCGCCGCTGCTGCGGGTCGAGGCGGAACCGCTCCCTGTGCTGCTCGATCCGGAAGAGGCCCTGAAAGCGGACGCCATACTGATTCACGAAAACCATGGCAGCAATGTCATCAATACGCACCGGGTGCGGCGCGGAGATGTACAAAAAGGATTTGCCCGCGCCGATCTCGTCATCGAGAGAACCTGGCAGACGCCGTTCATCGAACACGCCTATATGGAGACCGAGGTTTCGGTCTGTTTTCCCCGTCCCGATGGCGTCCTGGAAGTGCGCGGCAGCATGCAGCACCCCTTCAGCACGCGGCGCTTCGTGGCCGCCTGTCTCGGCGTGCCGCTCGCCGGCGTGGAGGTGGTGGGCATGCCCCTGGGTGGCGGATTCGGCGGCAAGGACGATACCGCGGCCATCGTCTGCGCGCGCACCGCGCTGGCGGCAAAACTGTTGAATCGCCCCGTGAAAATGTGGTATAGCCGTGAGTGCTCCATTCGCGAGAGCTACAAACGCCACCCTTATCGCGTCTATTATAAAATGGGATTGTCCGGGACGGGTGAAATCATCGCGGTGGCGTGCAAAATCATCGCCGACGGCGGCGCCTATTGTTCCGTGACGCCCTGGGTGACGTGGCGTTCGACGGTGCAGTGCTGTGGTCCCTATAGGGTTGAGAATGTCCATTGCGACACCTGGGGGGTCTATACCAACAACGTGGTGAGCGGCGCCATGCGCGGTTTCGGCTCGCCGCAGATGAATTTCGTCGTCGAATCGATCATCGAGGAGGCGGCGGAAAAGCTGGGGATGTCGGCCATTGAGGTACGGCGGCGCAACCTGGTGCGGCAGGGCAGCGTCACCATCACCGGCCAGAAACTCGACGGCCACACCGTGGCCATGGAGCAGGTGCTGGACAGGGTCCTCGAGGCCATCGATTATGAGAACAAGCTCAAAAAGTGCAGCCGCGGCGCAGGGGATGAGCAATACGGCATCGGCCTGGCCATGAGCTATCGCGGCGTCAGCCTCGGTGCCGAGGGGGTCGATTTCTGCGCTGCCATTGTCAATGTTCAGGCGGATGGATCGGTCATCCTCGATGTGGGGGTGCACGAGAATGGCCAGGGCGCGGAGACGGCCATGTCGCTGATCCTGGCGCGCGAACTGGGCATCGCTGTGGAGAAGATTCATTACAAGCGCTCCTCCACGTCCACCATCCCCGATAGCGGCACCACCGTGGCATCGCGCGGCACCATCATGGGCGGCGGCGCGGTGGCGCTGGCGGCGCGGGAACTGAAGACGAAAATCGCGAACATCTTTGCCGCGGAGCTGCACTGTGCCCCTGAAGAGGTTCGCTTCGTCGACAATCATCTTCTCGGAAAAGAGGAGAACCATGCCCTTCCCTTTGCGGAGGCCATGCGGCGCATGTTCCAGCAGCAGCAATTTCCCTATGCGCTCGGCGTCTATCGCGCCCCCCGGGTGACATGGGATGAGGAGAGCGGCCAGGGCAATGCCTATTTCACCTGGGTCTATGGCTGCCAGGCGGTGGAGTTGACGGTTCACAAAAAAACCGGAAAAGTGAAGCTGCTCAATGCCGTGGCCTGTCACGACGTCGGCCGGGCCATCGACAACACCCTGCTCCTCGGGCAGTTTTACGGCGGCATGGCCATGGGCACGGGATACGCCCTGCACGAGGATTTGCAAATCGTGGATGGCAAAATCCATCATGCCAATTTGAACCGTTACAGAATCCCGCGCGCCCTGGATCTTCCCGAGATGAAAGCCATCGTGGTGGAAAATTTTGATGCGGTTTCGCCCACGGGCGCCAAGAGCATCGGCGAACCGAGCAACGAGATCATGGCGCCGGCGATTGCCAACGCCCTCTATCACGCGACCGGGGTGCGGCATTATACATTGCCGATAAAACGCACTCCCGCAGATGGCACGAAGGGAGGCCGGTGATGCAGTTGACCGTGAATGGCATCGTCCGTGAAATTCCCGAAGCGTGGATTGAAAAATCGCTGATCCGATATCTGCGCGAGGAACTCGCTCTGACCGGCGCCAAGATCGGCTGCGAAGTGGGCGCCTGCGGCACCTGCACGGTCCTGGTGGATGACCGCCCGGTCAAGTCGTGCCTGAAAAAGGTCGGAGAGATGGCCGGCGCTTCCATCCTGACGATTGAAGGACTCGCCGTTGCGGATGGCACGCTGCATCCCCTGCAGCAGGCCTTCATCGATGCCGGCGCGGTGCAGTGCGGTTTTTGCACCCCGGGGATGATTCTGGTGGCGCATGCCTTGCTGCTGCGCAATCCCGGGCCGACGCGCGAGGAAATCCGGCGCGCCATTCATGGCAATCTCTGCCGCTGCACCGGCTATCAGCAGATCATCGATGCCGTGGAACAGGCGGCGCCGCATTATCACGAGTTCTGAAAAATCTCACCAGGCCACAAAGGTCACAAGGAAATTGATTATTTCTGATTATGTCGTTGATAAATACATGAAATTTTAATTATCTGGCAGCGCTCTCCGAGCCCGACGGTGGGCTCCACCTGCTTTTGGTGGGGCACACCGTTTACGATGATTCGAGTTGGGCCCATCTGAAAGATGGAGCCCGACCGGCAGCCCTGTNNGAGATCGCCCTGTGGAGATCGCCCTCTGGAGAGGGCTCCTACAAAAGATTAATAATTTTTAGTTTAGGCGCATCAATTTACGTGTATTCAGATGAGGTAACCATGGAACTCGTGCAGGGGAATTTGCAGGCACTTGAAAAACTGAAAGTAAATACCCATAACCAGGACTTTTTGCTGACCTGGGAAAAAAGCGATGACGAGATACAGGCGCTGCTGGTGATTGCGGAGATCCTCCGTGAGAGGCATCAACAGAAAAAACCGCTGCGGATGTTCGAGAGCGGTCTGGCGATCTCCATCTTTCGCGACAACTCGACCCGCACCCGTTTCAGCTTCGCCTCTGCGGTGAACGCGCTGGGGCTGGGCCTCTCGGAGCTGGATGAAGTCAAATCGCAGATCGCCCATGGCGAGACGGTGCGCGAGACCGCCAACATGATTTCGTTTCTCGCCGAGGTGATCGGCATCCGCGACGACATGTTCCTGGGCGAAGGCAATACCTATATGCGCGAAGTGGCCGGCGCTGTCCAGGAAGGCTTCGATCAGGGCGTGCTGCACCAGCGTCCCGCGGTCATCAATCTGCAATGCGACATCGATCATCCGACCCAGAGCTGCGCCGATCTGCTCCACCTCAAACATCATTTTGGCTCCCTGGAGGCGTTACGCGGCAAGAAGATCGCCATGACCTGGGCCTATTCGCCCAGTTATGGAAAACCGCTCTCCGTGCCGCAGGGCATCATCGGCCTGCTGACGCGGTTCGGCATGGAGGTCACTTTGGCCCATCCGCAGGGGTATGAGTTGATTCCGGAGGTCATCGAAATCGCCCGTAACAACAGCCGCGCCAGCGGCGGTCGCTTCAAGATCGTTGACACCATGGAGCAGGCTTTCGAGGATGCCGATATCGTCTACCCCAAATCGTGGGCGCCCTATCAGGTGATGGAACAGCGCACCTCCCTGCTGAAGAAAAGCGACCGTGAGGGGCTCAAGGCGCTGGAAGGGGCGTGCCTGGCCAACAATGCGCGCTTCAAAAACTGGGAATGCGATGAAGCCAAAATGGAGCGGACGGTACATGGTGAAGCGCTCTACATGCACTGTTTGCCGGCGGACATCTCCGGCGTCAGCTGTCAACAGGGTGAAGTATCCAGGGGGGTGTTCGAAAAATACCGGCTGCAGACGTATCGGGAAGCGGGCTACAAGCCTTTCATCATCGCGGCCATGATCGTCATGACGCGGATCGGAAATTTCAGGGAAGAACTGAACCGGCTGTGCCGCCAGGGCATGCCAACTGCAAAGAGGACTTGAAACATGTCGCAAATCATCAAACATCTGGAACACTCTACGATAAAAAAGACAGCGGCGCGCTGCAAAAGGCTGGGTATCACCATTCCCACGTTTGCGCAGTTGCGCAATCCCGAGACGCTGCCACCGGGCGTGAAGGAAAAGTTGACCAAAATTGGACTCTGGGATGTCAATCCCCTCAACCTCTACCGCATCACCTGGAAGAACGATATTCAGACAGGCCTCTTTGGCGGGGTCAATTATCTTGAAATCCCCTCTGCCTTGAGCGGGGTCGAGGCGCGGATCATTGGACTGGTGGGAAAATATTTCCCGACGGGCGCCCACAAGGTCGGCGCCGCGTTCGGCTGTCTCGTGCCGCGGCTGGTGAGCGGCGAGTTCGATCCCGAGCGCCACAAAGCGGTGTGGCCATCGACCGGCAACTATTGCCGCGGCGGCGCCTTCGACTGCGCCCTGCTGGGTTGCACCGCCATCGCCATTCTGCCCGAAGAGATGTCGCAGGAACGCTTCGCCTGGCTCCGGGAGATCGGCGCCGAGGTGATCGCCACCCCGGGGTGTGAATCCAACGTCAAGGAAATCTATGACAAATGCTGGGAATTGAAAAAAGATCCGCTCAATATCATCTTCAACCAGTTTGACGAGTTCGGCAATCCGATCTACCACTATACCGTCACCGGCCCGGCACTCCTGGAGGTACTGTCAAGTCTCGGCGATCCGGCTCTGCGCGCGGCGGCGTTCATCTCCGCGACCGGATCGGCCGGCACCATCGCCGCGGGTGATTATCTCAAAAAACACCATCCCGATCTCAAAATCGTCGCCAGCGAGGCGTTGCAATGCCCGACCCTGCTCATGAACGGCTTCGGCGGTCATCGCATCGAGGGCATCGGCGACAAACATGTGCCGTGGGTGCACAACGTCCGCAACACCGATGCCGTCGCAGCCATCGACGATGAGGACTGCATGCGCCTGCTGCGGCTTTTCAACGAGGCGCCCGGGAAAAGTTACCTCAAGGAAATCGGAGTCCCTGCCAATAAAGTCAACGCGCTGAATCTGCTCGGTATTTCCTGCATCGCCAATCTCCTCGCCGCCATAAAGACCGCAAAATATTATGAGCTGGGGCGCAATGATATCATATTGACCATCTTTACCGATTCGGTGGAATTGTACGAGTCCCGATTGCTCGAGCTCGCCGCCGGACGCGGCGCCTATCATCGCGACCAGGCCATTCGCGATCATGCCGCTCCGCTGGCGCACCAATCAATCGATTATTTCAAGGAATTGACCCACGCGGATCGCAAGGCCATTCATAATCTCAAATACTACACCTGGGTGGAGCAGCAGGGCAAGACCTATGAGGAAATTCTGGCGCAGTGGGAGCCGGCGTACTGGAGCAGGCTTTTTGAGGAAGAAGTCGTCTATTTCGATGAGCTCATCGAGGCGTTCAATGCCGAAATCGCCGCTGCCCCGGAAACATCCTGATGCCGCTGCGACCGCTTCAGGTGGGCGCCATCGTTCTGGCGGCAGGAAGCGGCACGCGCATGGGGATGCCGAAACTCCGCCTGCAAATCGGAGAAAAAAGCTATCTGGAGCATATTCTCGATGCCCTGCACCAGGAAAATATCGCTCCTGTCGTTTGTATCATCGCCATGGAACAGAAAGAATGGGCCCGGCCGTTCGCGCAGCAAGCGGCGCTGGTGGTCAATCCCCGGCCGCGGGAGGGAATGCTCTCATCCATCCGCCTGGGGGTGACGGCGCTTCGTGATTGCGCAGGGCTGTTCATCGTTCCCGTGGATCACCCCTTTGTCGGGGCAGAAACCTATGGCTCCCTGAAACGGGCGTTCGCAGCAAACCCGGATTCCATTGTCAAACCTGTCTGGCATGGGCAAAGCGGCCATCCCCTCATTATCCCACAGCGGCTCTTTGAGGCGATACGCTTGAGTGCTGCAGATACAACTTTGAGACAAGTACTGCGCCAGACCGATGAACGTCCCCTCTATGTAAAAGTGGAAGATGCGGGTATTCTGAAGAATATCAATAAAAAAAGTGATCTGCCCTGAGTCGACTCTTCTCGTTGCAACCAGAGCCCCACAAATCACTTGATCGCGATTCCATAACAAACTATATTCATTCTGATTCGCTGCCGCCTTTTTTTGCCGGCGTCTCTTTGTCATTTTTTTAAAAAAACACAATGCCGCGTCCATTCTATCCAAAACCGCAAACCCAAGAGAAAGCCAGGACGATCTGAAATATAAGACACTCAAAACCCTCATCCTCCTTGTCTCCCCCCTCTTTCTCGGCTGGGGCGGCACCGGGCATCGCATCATCAACGGCCATGCGACCCATTCTTTTCCCCCGGAGATGCATTTCCTGCTCTCCTGGGACAGCGGACTGGCCGCTCATGGTTCAGATGCCGATTACCGCAAAAGCAGCGATCCCGACGAGGATATCAGGCACTATATCGATATCGATAATTACCCCGAGTTCCTTTCATCCGGATACATTGCCCAGGATTTCGATTCGTTGGCAGCGGTTCATGGCCGTGATTTTATCATGCTGCAAGGCATTCTGCCCTGGACCATCATTCAAACCACGGAGGCGCTTACGGCTGCCTTCAAAAGTCAGCAATGGGATAAAGCCATGCTGATCGCCGCGGATTTGGGTCACTACGTTGGTGATGCCCACATGCCGCTCCACCTCACCAGAAATTACAATGGACAATATACGAATCAAAAAGGCGTACACAGCCGCATCGAATCGAAAATGATCGACCGCTATGCGAACGAGATAACCATAACGGGTAAACGTGCTGCCTGCATTCCCAGTATTTCCGATTATACTTTCCGGATGATTTATGATAATTACGCCTGTGTCGATTCGGTATTGATCGCCGACAGCATCGCGACGGCACTGGCGCGCAATACCTGGGACACGGTCTATTACGAAAAATTGTGGCAGCTTTGCAAACCTTTCACCATCCGGCTGCTGGAAGATGCATCATATGACCTGGCCAGTCTGATTTACACGTGCTGGGTCCATGCCGGCTCGCCGAATCCCGCCACGCACCTGTCTGTCACATCAAGCCCCACAGCGGATTTCACCCTGCATCAGAACTATCCCAATCCATTCAATGCGCAAACCACCATCTCTTATACGGTGCAGAAACCGTGCGAAATTTCCATTGTGGTCTTTAACGCGAGAGGAGAGATGGTTGTGGAGCTCTTCAAGGGCATAAAAGCAGCAGGGCATCACAGGATAACCTGGAACGCTGAAAATGCCGGCACCGGCCTTTACATAATCCAGACAAAGGCCGGGGATTATCTGGGTACGACCCGATGTCTGCTGATAAAATGAATCGATCCATATCCCATTTAATCCATAATAGTACCCTACAACGCGGATGCCCAAATTCCGGGCTACAGCAAACAGGCCTCTTAAACAGTCCTCCACTCAGGGTACCGGGTTCAGCCAGCAACACCCCATCGGTGCCCTTATTTATGCCCCTCCATTTCGATATCTTTTGTGATTTTACGCAATATTTTTCGAATAGTGCTTGACATTGACAGCTGATTAGTGTATCATGATACAAACAAGATCTCTTCTGATGCGTCTGGTTTTTAACCGCTGCCATCGTATATCCTGATTATCTGCACCGGCTGGTGTACCGCCATGCCGCCCACCCTTAACCGGAGGTAAATACCATGCAAACCCCGAACCTGCACTCCCGCCGTGTCCTTTTTACGTGCTGCATTCTGGCGTTACTGGCCTTCCCCCTTGTGGTGATGGCCGATGTCGCCGTTACCATTCAGGTTTCACCCAATGTTTTGAACCTGCAAAATTGCGGTGAGGTGGTTACCATTCACACCGACATCGCCTATTCGCAGGTTGCCTCTTCCACGGTGACCTTGAATGGCGTGCCCATTTTTTACAGCAAATCCGATAATAACGGCTTTTTTGTCGCGAAATTCACCATGGAAGACATCAAAAATTTGCCGTTGAATATCGGCGAGTACAACACCATGACACTGGCGGGCGTCACGGTGAACAACGAACCGTTCACCGGTTCGAAAGCGATCATGGTCGTCAACAATATCCCCAAGGGAAAATAACATAACGTCAATGGCTCGTCCATTGGAGAGTCTGGAAAGAGGGTCAGGATATTTCAAACCTGGCCCTCTTTTTTTATCCCCTGCTCAATCCTGATTGAAACCTGCCGATTCGAGTGCCACAACCGGAGTGTTCGCGGCAGCGGCCGATAGGTTTGCCTCCTCGCCGGCCATGCCAATAATCACTTGATCGCGAACCCGTAAAAAGCTATATTCACGCAGCGGCTGTGATGAGACCTTTCAGTCCCCAAACGCCATGCCGTGAATATAGTGCCAGCATCCAAACCATCCCGTTGAAGGACTAAGAAGGCCTGAGCAAACCCTGATGCGTACTGAATGAACGGCAAACACCCCGGTTTTGCGACCAGAATGGGTACCCCAATGAAACACCTGACCGACAACTGGCTCTTGCGCCGCCCCATCGCCCATCGCGGTCTGCACGACGGCAGACGCATCCCTGAAAATTCGCTGGCGGCTTTTTCAGGCGCGGTTGAAAGGGGCTATCCCGCCGAACTGGATGTGCAGCTGCTGGCGGATGGCCACATCGCTGTGTTCCATGATGAGGATTTATACCGTTTGACGCAGTGCCGCGGCAGGCTGGCGGAGCAACGCGTCGAGGGTTTGATAAAGTTGCGATTGTACGATTCAGCGGAAAAAATTCCCTTATTGCAGGAAGTGTTGGAAGTGGTGGACGGGAAAATCCCCCTGCTCATTGAACTCAAAAATGAGGGCAAAGCGGGGCTCCTGGAAGCGCAGGTACTCAAAGGCCTGAGGTACTACCAGGGCGAATACGCCGTGCAATCCTTCAATCCTTTCACCCTGCGCTGGTTCAGGAAAGAGGCGCCGGAGATCATGCGCGGGCAGTTGGCCTCGAGTTATAAAGGGAGTCCTTTGTCCTGGTATAAAAAATTTCTCCTTCGGAATCTGGCTCTCCTTCCCTGGATCGCACCGGACTTTATCGGCTATGATGTCGACGCCCTGCCCCGCCTCAGCACCCGCATGGCGTCGTGGCTGGGTTATCCGCTCCTGGCGTGGACCATCGACACGCCGGCGCGCTGGCGCAGGGCGAAGAGATTCGCCCAAAACATCATCTTTGAAGGTATAGACCCGAACACGGGATCGCCGTGCCGCCCCTGACCCCTGGGTTGTCGGAACGACCCCGGGGTCGTTCTTTCANNGTGAACCCATTACAATCACCAGAGAAATCACGAGTCCGGGATAGAGGGGTTCGATGCCGAGCCAATACCCTTGCGGCCGCAGGTGTCCCGCGATCAGCCATAGCAGGGAGAGACCCGTGGCGCTCACCATGCTGAAAAGGGCGGCGCGCGGCGGTGGCACGCGGCGTCGCGAATAACTCAGCAGCAGCGGCGCCAGCAACCCCGGAATGATGGCGGTGCCGATGGCGTACCACAACTGAACCACCGAGGGCAGCAGCAGGGCGAGAAGTACCGCCCACAGTGCGGTCACGGCCAGCCCGGCGCGCGTCCATTGGGTCATCGCCGCGGCGCTCAGGGGGCGGTTGCGGTGGAGGCGCCAGCGTCCGAGCAGATCGTTGCTCAGCGTCATCGCACCGATGAAAGTGAGGCTGCTCAGGGTCGACATGATCGTCGCCAGCAGTCCGATGAAGAAGAGGCCCTTGGCTGCGGGAGGCAATATCTGCTCCGCCAGCAGCGGAAAGGACCAGGCGGGATTGGCCAGGTGCGGCTGCGCCGCGCGGGCGTACAATCCGGTGGTGGTGGTGAGAAGGTCAAAAAAAGCCCAGAAGAGGATGGAGACGAAAATGCCCTTTTGTGCCGTGGAGCCGTCCCTGGCGGCATAACAGCGCTGGTGGAAGCCGGGATCCACCAGGGTCCACAAGGCGATGAAAAACCACACCAGAATGAATTGCCACGAGTTGCCGCCATGCCAGGTGAGATGCAGCGGCGGCAGATTTGCCAGCAAATAGGGTACGCCGCCAAACGTGTGCACGGCATAATAAAGAATGAGCAGGAATCCGGTGAACATCAGGACGAATTCCGCGATGTTGACATGGACGTCGGCGCGAAAGCCACCCTTGGCGAGATACACCACCGAGAGCAGTGCCGTGATGACGACGCTGACCCACAGCGCGCCGCCGAAGAAGAGCTGCATCAGCAAACCCAGCATGAGAACGTACGGTGCAGGCGATACCAGAAAAAAAGTCAGCACGGCTCCCGTCAGGGCGGTTGGCAAGCCGTAACTGGCGTACAGTTTATCGGGGATGGTGGCGAAATGGGTGCCGCGTACGCGCCGGGCAAAAAAGAGCGCAAATACCAGGGCGAAAATATAGTAGGGCACCCCGAGGACGATCCAGTTGGAGAGGCCATAGCGGAAGGAGTATTCGCCGATGCCGAGGATGCCGCCATACCAGGTGGCGACCAGGGTGGCGACAAAGGCGGGGAGGGTGAGGGTACGGCCGGCGAGGAAGAAATCTTCGCTGCCGCCTTCGCGGCGATGCCGGGCGCGAAATCCGATGAAGAGGATCAGCGCAAAATACACCACCAACAGGAAAATATCGACCCGGGCGAGATGGATCATGGCCGCACCACTTCAAAGAGCAGCAGATGACCCCGCCGCACGGTAATGCGCACGGGTGAGGAGATGACGCGATTGCTCAGTCCCTCGCGCACACCCAGTTCGAGCGACTCGTCGTGAAGTGGATAAGCGAGCCCCGCGGTGGTAATGCCTTCACAGCGGCCCAGCGGCATCAGCGACAGCGTCCTGCCCACGGGCAGAGGCAGGGACGTCTCCCCGCTGAGGATGCGCATGCGGCAATGGTCATCGACAAATTGCAGCTGGATGCGGTCATGGTATCTGGCGAGAATGCTGAAATTGGCCAGGGTATGGTCGGCGCGGCGGCCGGTGGCGCCGGCCACGATCGCCGCCCCCATACCCTGCGCGATGACGAATTCGAGGGCTTTCTCGAGATCGTTGCTCTCCTGATCCTGCACCTGAATCCACTGCGCGCGCACAAAGGAAGCGCGCGCGGCAGGCGACACCGAATCCATATCGCCGATGATCACATCCGGCTGCAATCCGCGCTGCAGGGCGCGATCGGCGCCACCATCGGCGCAGACGATCCGGGCGGCCTTTGCAGCCAGAGGCGCCAGTTGCCGCCGTCCCGGCACCGGACCGCTGCAGAGAATCAGGGCGTATGGAAGGGGTTGCTGCGTTTGGGGCATCTATTCTCCGTTCTCTTTTTTTGCGCATCTATGCACTCACGTCAAGGACGTTTTAAAACCGATGATCACGCGGATGGGGCTCACGATCAAAGCCCCGGATCTCCTGGGTGATTTCAGGAGGCGGATTCCATGGTTCCTGACGATGGATACATGAAGCGCCGGTGGAATGCGCCGCCAAAAAACAACAGATGTTCAGGGCCGTGAAGCGGCCGATTGTTGTTACAGCTCCAGATTCATTCCCAGATAAAAGTTTCGCGTCGCGCCCGGAAAGAACGCATCACCCTCGCCCCCGGCGGCATAGAGGGCGTCGAAGAGATTGGTGATGCTGAGTTGCCAGGTGAGCGACTGCAGTCCGGGAACGGTGGCGAGGCGGTAGCCGAGATGCGCATCCGCCAGCGTTGCCGCTTCGACGCGTTGCTGCGGCCGTTGGAAATGGGTGGTATAAAAGGCGCCCACATGGCGGCCGCTCAACGTCGCGCTCCATCCTCCCGCGTGGTAGCTCAGCCGCCCGTTGGCGATGAGCCCCGGAAATCCGGCGATGGTCTTGCCATCGAGCTTCACCGCACCCGTCCCGTCATACTGCGTGTGGCGTATCAGTTTGTTGTCGCTCCAGGTGAGATTGCCGCTGAATTCCCAATGCGAAAAAGGACGCGCGCGCAGCATCATCTCCACACCGGCATGCCTTGTTTTCTCCGCATTGCCGGTGACCGGCTGGCCGAAACGGTCGAGTTGGCCGCTCTTGACGATCTCGTTGCGAAAATCCATGCGATAGAAATTGGCCGTCAGCGACAAGCGTTGATCCTGATAACCGCCGCCAATTTCGAGATTGTCCATGGTTTCCTGTTTGACCAGCGGCTGGTCAAAATCGTAGAGGCCATCGGACCTCTGGCGGAACTGCGGCGTCACCGGTGCGCCCCAAATGGCCGGGGTGCTGGCTTCCGCCGCATCGTAGAGATTCTTCAGGCGCGGCTCGCGGCTGGTGCGCGCCAGCGTCCCATAGGCCAGCCACCTGGAAGTGATCTGAAAATGGAGTCCCATTTTGGGATTGAGAAAGGTATAGGGTACTTCAAAGGCGTTGCCGAGATAGGCTTCATCATGGAGGCGGTAGCGATGGTGCACCAGGGTCACTTCCGCCAGGGCTTTCCAGCGTTCGCTGAGGGGGTAAATTTCATTGGCGTAGAGAGAGAACATCTTTTTGCCGCCGCGATAGGCATAGTAGCGGTAATTGGGGGTCAGACCGGCGGGCAAGGCCTCGCCCCATTTCAGGGTGCCGTAGTGCAGCGAGCGGTGCCAGCGCGCCTCGCCGCCCAGCGTCAGGACGCCGGCCCCGTGATGAATCTGCGCGCGCGGCATCCAGCCCCACTGGCCGTTGCGCACATAGGCGTGGATCAGGGCGTTGGGGATATAGAGCGTATCCGGATCGCCCGTTATGGCAAATCCGTTCTCCGCAGTCAGGCGATAATAGCTATAGGGCGCCCAGGAACCGTCATAATCGTAGAATCCTTCACCGTGCACATAAAAAAGGGTATTATGCAGCGTGGCACTGCCGAGCCGCCATTCATGGATCACCTCATAATGGGGTTGTGAAAAATTTTCGATCTCTTCGGGACGTCCGATCGGGTTCTGGCGCCGCAGGGTGCGGTCGTCCAGCGCCGCCTTGGAAACGCCGTAATAGGCGAGATGGTCGGAGACCGGTCCACCATAGACATTGATCTGGGTGGTCATCTCCTTGTCGAAGCGCGCCGCGCCGAGGAAAAAACTGTTGAAATCGACCCAGCTGTTGTCGCGATAGCCGTCGCTGCTGATCTTGCTCAGCCGTCCGTAGATGGCGTAGCGGTTTTCGATCAATCCGGAGCTGGCGCTGAGGCCCAGCTTGCGGGTGTTGAAGGAGCCGTATCCGGCGGTCAGAGCGATGCCGCGTTGACGGCTGAAATTGGTGGTGATGAGATTGACGGCGCCGCCGATGGCCGGGGTGCCGGACCAGAGGTTGCCGGCGCCGCGCTGCACCTGGATATCCTCGAGGTTGGCCGCCAGGTCCGGAAAATCGAGCCAGTAGACCATGTGATCTTCGGGATCGTTTTGCGGCACGCCATTGATGAGGACGGCGATGCGGCGCTGGTCAAAGCCGCGGATGTTGAGGTAGGTGTAGCCGAGACCGTTGCCGCTTTCGGAATAAAAAGTCGTCGATGGCAGTTCGGAGAGCAACACCGGCAGATCCTGCACGGTATGTCGGGCCTGCACCTCCTGATGTCCGAGCGTGGCGGTGGCGCCCGACCAGGTCTGCGCCCGGCTGCGCGAGGCGGTCACGAGCACACTCTGCATCGGCAGCACGGTTTGCTCCAGGGCGATCGCAAGGGAGTGCGAGGCGGGTTGGAGGTTGGTGTGACGCGCGGGCAGATAGCCCAACAGCTTGAAAGAGAGGGAAGCCGGCTCGCCGGCCGGCGCCGTCAGACGGAAGCGGCCGTCACGATCGCTGACCGTGCCCAGCCGCGTCCCGTCCACCGTGATGGTGACGCCGGAGAGCGGCTCTCCCGTGGTTTTGTCGCTGACCACGCCGCTGAGCGTCTGCCCCAGGGAGGCGGAAACCATGAACAGCACAAGAAAACGCATGGGTGAACTCCTCTCGAGAGCGTGCGAAAACGTTCGACCGACCCCGGGGTCAAACCGCGACCCCGGGGTCGCGGTTTTTACCGCTGTGCGGTGTGATTGGCTGTGCGGATGGCTCGCCGTGTCATCTGGCCTGCCAGCCTTGGCCTGCGGATCACAGGGCTCGTCTGCGGCATCATGGTTGTCTCAGCAGCCGCGGCGCCCTCCGAATCCATTCGTTTTCACAAACTCTCATCGTTTGTGTCCATCAGATTTTCCCGCACCGTGACAATAAAAAAGCCGTTGATGAACTGACGGTCACAACGGCTCGAACATGCAAAACAGGGCGCATGGATCGTTTGCCTACGCTGGTATTATCCAGATCAGGTCATCGTCCCAAAGGACCAGGGTATGATCTCAGACTCGCAAAAAGCTACTGGTGGCGAGACACCCCTAACGATGCGGAGGATATAAAGAACTGCTGTAATCTAAACAGAATAATCATCAAATTCAATACCTATTTCATCCGCGCCGCCGCCGCGCCGTCTTGATCTTCTCGCGTTTGGGCGCCCAGGCGCCCTCCTGCCAGTAGGCCACCCAGCCGCTGGGCTCGCCCTCCTCGCTCATCCCGACGAGATATTGCACCTTTTCCTTTTTCTTGAAACGGATTTCATGGGGATGGCCATCTGGATCGCTCGGGGGGGCATCGGCGAGATAATGATGTTTGGGATCCAGTTCGTCACGGTGCCGCGCCAGATCGGCGACTCTGGGACTGGCGGTTTCGCGCGATTTGGGAAAGGTGTGGGCGGCGAGAAAGAGCCCGGCCGCGCCGTCGCGGAGCAGAAAATAGGCATCCGATTTTTTGCACTTTAATTCGGGCATGGGCACCGGATCGGCTTTGGGGGGCGCGACCTCGCCGCTGCGCAGGAGCTTGCGGGTATTCTTGCACTGCGGATAGCGCGAACAGCCGAAATATTTGCCAAAGCGGCCGGTCTTGAGCTGCATCTCGGCGCCGCACTTGTCGCAGGGCACCACCGGACCGTCATAGCCCTTCAATTTGAAATGGCCCTCCTCGATCTCGTGGCCGGGGCAGTCCGGACTGTTGCCGCAGACATGCAGCTTGCGGTGCGCATCGAGCAGGTAGCTGTCCATGGCCGCTCCGCAGCGGCTGCAGCGGCGTTTGGCCAGCAGTTCCTCGGCATTGCCTTCCTCCTCCCCCTCCAGTTCCTCGCGCTGCGCTTTGGCCGGCGCGGCTTCCTCCCCGGGGACGAGATTGATGGTGCTCTTGCAGCGCTCTTTGGGCGGCAGTTCATAACCGCAGCAGCTCATGAAAACGCCGGTGCCCGCGGTGCGGATCACCATGGGACGGCCGCAAGCCGGACAGGCGATAGCGGTCAACACGGGTTCATTGCGGCGCATGTGATCGGCCGCGAGGCCCAGTTGGCCTTTGAAATCCTTGTAGAAGGCGTCGAGGGTGCGGCGCCAGTCGGCCGATCCCGCGGCGATGACATCGAGCTTTTCCTCCATGCCCGCGGTGAAGCCGTAATCCATGAGATCAGTAAAACTGCCGATGAGCCGGTCGGTGACGATCTCGCCGATCTTTTGGGCGAAGAAGCGCCGGCTGATGACCTTGACGTAGCCGCGTTCCTGAATCGTGGAGATGATGGGCGCATAGGTGGAGGGCCGGCCGATGCCGCGTTTCTCCAGTTCGCGCACCAGGCTCGCTTCGGTATAGCGCGCCGGCGGTTTGGTGAAATGCTGACCCGGATCCAGCTTGAGCAATTTCAGATTATCGCCGATCGCCAGATGCGGCATATCGGTCTCGTCGTCCTTGCGCGCCGGCGGCAGCACGCGCATCCAGCCGTCGAAGCGCATCACCCGGCCGCGCGCCCTCAGCTCATAATCGGCCGCGCCGATGGTGATGACGGTGGTGTCGAATTCCGCCGGTTTCATCTGGCTGGCGACGAACTGGCGCCAGATGAGGTCGTAGAGCCGCTCCTCGTCCCGCTCCAGTCCGGGCAGGACGCCGGGCACGGCGCGGACGCTGGTGGGGCGGATGGCCTCATGCGCCTCCTGGGCGCCGGCTTTGCTGGCGTAATAATTGGGTTTTTCCGGCAGATAGCGGGCGCCGAATTCCTCCTGGATGAAGTGGCGGCAGCCGGACACGGCTTCGGGGGCGATATTGAAAGAGTCGGTGCGCATGTAGGTGATATGCCCCGCCTCATAGAGGCGCTGCGCAAGGAGCATGGTCTTTTTGACCCCGAAGCCGAGGCGCACGCTCGCCGCCTGCTGCAGGGTGGTGGTGATGAAGGGCGGATAGGGCCGCGACACCACCGGGGCGTCCTTGCGGTCGATGACTTTGTACTGCGCCGGACGCAGCGCCGTCAGCGCCTCTTCGGTCGCGGCCTTGCTGCCGGGGCGGAAGGTTTTACCCCGATGTTTGACCACCTGGGCGCGCACGCTGTCGGCGCCTTGCAGGTCGGCCCAGATTTCCCAGTATTCTTCGGGCACAAAGGCGCGGATTTCGCGCTCGCGCTCCACCACCAGGCGCACGGCCACGGACTGGACGCGGCCGGCGGAGAGGCCGCGGGCGATCTTTTGCCACAGCAGCGGCGAGATCATATAGCCGACGACGCGGTCAAGGAAGCGGCGCGCCTGCTGCGCATTGACGCGATCCATGTTGAGCACTCCCGGCTGGCTGAACGCCTTGTGGATGGCGGCTTTGGTGATCTCGCTGAAGGTGACGCGGCGGTAGCGCTGCGGATCGCCGCCGATGGCTTCGCGCAGATGCCAGGCGATGGCCTCCCCCTCGCGGTCAAGGTCGGTGGCGAGATAGATGGTGTCCGCGCTGCTCGCGGCCTGCCTGAGTTCGCGCAGCACTTTGGTTTTGCCCGGGAGAATCACATAGTGGGCCTTCCAGCCGTTCTCGGGATCGACGCCCATGACGCGGACGAGATTGCGTTGTTTTTTTTCGGCGCCGCTCAGCGTTTTGCCGGATTCATCCGCGGCGGGTTTGGCCTGCGCCGCACTCGGCGGCAGATCGCGGATGTGGCCGACGGAAGATTTGACGACATACTCACTGCCGAGATATTTGTTGATCGTCTTGGCCTTGGCCGGCGACTCGACGATGACGAGGTGNNTGACTGGCGATGGACAGGCCGATGGGCGTAAAAACCTTTTGCAGCGCCGTTTCCGCTACGCCCTCGGCGCGCAGACTGGCGAGCACCTGAGCCGCCTTGGCACGGCTCGCCATCATGCCGAGATAGCGCAAGGGGATTTGCAGCAGCTGTCGCAGCGCCACTTCATCGGCGCGGTGCGACGGTGTCATGATGGCGGCATAGCTGTGTTCGCCGGGCACAATGTGCGGCAGGATGCGATCAAACGGTGAAAGAATGACCTCATGCAGCAGCGGCTTTATGGCATGGAGATCGAGATCGGGGCGGTCATCGATGAGGACGATACGCATGCCGAGCAGCGCCAGCACGCGTGTGAGCGCCTGTCCCACATGGCCGCCGCCGATGATGTAAACCGTATCGGGATTCCCCAGCCATTCTTCATAAAGCGGCGCCGCGGAGTCCTCGTGGTTCCAGGAGAGCGAATTTCCAGAAATGCGCAGCCAGCCGCTGTGGCCGTGCTCGAGCGCCTCGCGGATTTGTTGTACCGTGCCGAGGTGCTCCCGGGTGCAGGGGAAGGTCAGCACGGTCTGGCTGCCGCCGCAGATCATCCCGGTGGCAGCGGCAGCCGCCTCCGGATCATGGAGGAGGCGCTGCAGGTTCTGTTGTAAGCCGCCGCTGCGCAGGCCGACCTTGACCGCCTCGACCAGATCGTATTCAACCGCACCGCCGCCGATCGAGCCGAACAGCCGGCCGTCAGCGGCGACGGCCATCTTGAATCCCTTGCGGCCGGGCGTGGAGCCTTCATGATCGATGACCAGCAGCAGCACCACCCTGTGCTGCTGCAGCAGTTCGCTTTCGATAAAAGTCCAGATATCGGATTCGCGCATCATTTTCTACTTTCCATGGAGCCCCATCAGAATCCGTTCGGGCGTCAGCGGCGCCGCATAATCAAAGCGCCGTCGCGGCCGGAAGGCCTTCATGGCGTTGAGCAGGGCGAAGAAGCCGGCGATCCCGTACATGAAGGGCGGCTCCCCGATCGCCTTGCTGTGAAACGGACCGGGCGGATTGAGGGAGTCGGGAAGAAAATCCACTTCGATCACCGCCGGAGCGAAAAGGATATCCGGCACTTTATAGGTCGACAGGCTGTCGGCCAGCAGGCGGCCATCGGTATGGTGTACAACCTCTTCGAGGGTCAACCAGCCCAGGCCCTGCACCACGGCGCCTTCGGCCTGGCCCTGGTCAATGAGCGGGTCCAGCGACTGCCCGGCGTCGTGCACCAGCCGCACGGCATCGAAGCGGCAGGTGCCGCGCAGCGTATCGACGGTTGCTTCCACCACGCCGGCGCCGTAGACGTGATAGGCAAAGGCATCACCCCTGTTTTTTTCGCGGTCGAAGAAAATGCGCGGTGTGGCATAGTGGGCATGAGCGGACAGATTGATGCGGCCGGCATAGGCCTCGCGGATGAGCTGCGGCCAGGCATAACCGCTCTCCGCACCTTCTATCAAAACGCGTTCCGCCGTGATCGTGACACAATCGGGTGCATCGATGCCGCGCAGAACCGCCACAAACGATTTCAGGCGCAGGAGGATGTTCTCGCAGGCGATCCGGGTGGCGTTGCCGTTGAGGTCGGGACCGGTGCTGGCCGCCGTCGCCGAGGTGTTGGCATTGCGCGTGGTATTGGTGCTCTCCATGCGGATGCGGGCGGGTGAAATGCCCAGGACTCTGGCGGCGATGCGGCGGATTTTTTCATGCGTGCCCTGCCCCATCTCCACGACGCCGGTGCTGATGCCGACGCTGCCGTCCATGTAGACATGGACCAGCGCATTGGCCTGATTGAGCATCGTATTGGTGAAGGAGATGCCGAAACAGAGCGGCATGACCGCCAGGCCCTTTTTCTCGTGGGCATGGCAGGCGTTGAAGTGCGCAATTTCTTCCCGGCGTTTTTCCACCTCATAAAGCTGTTCCATGCGCTGCCAGCAGCGCCGCACCTGCGGGTTGAGCGCTTTTTGTCCATAGGGAAACGCATCGCCGTCGCGCAGCAGGTTGGTTTGCTGGATGAGTGCGGCATCGACGCCGATCGCCTCGGCGGCCTTGTGAATGGCCGACTCGATGACGAACATGGCCTGCGGGCCGCCGAAGCCGCGAAAGGCGGTGTTGGGTGGCAGATTGGTGCGGCAGCTGTACCCCGTCGCGCGCACGTTGGGGATGGCGTAGCAGTTGGTCGTATGGAAGAGCGTGCGGTCGAGGATGGCCGGCGAGAGGTCGGCCGCGGCGCCGGCATTCTGATAAAAGGTGACCTCGTAGGCGAGTATGACGCCGTGGCGTGTCAGTCCGATTTTGAAATCCGACGAATAGGGATGGCGCTTGCCGGTGTAACGCATATCCTCCTGCCGGCGCAGCACCAGCTTTACGGGTTTGCGGATTTTATACGCGGCCAGCGCGGCCAGGGCCGCCCAGCAGCTCGCCTGATCCTCCTTGCCGCCGAATGCGCCGCCGAGGCGTAGGACTTCCACTTCGACGTGATGCATGGGGAGTCCGAGGACGCGGGCGACGGTTTTTTGCACCGTGGTGGGCGACTGCGTGGCGGAAAAGAGCTTGATGCCGCCGTCTTCGCGCGGCAGCGCCAGGGCGCCCTGTGTTTCGAGATAGAGATGTTCCTGGCCACCGCTCTCGGCGCGGCCGCTGACGATGTGATCGCACCGGGCCCATGCCGCGTCGACATCACCACAGGCGAAGACGCGCGGCGGCTGGATGAGCTGGTTGCGGGCGAAGGCCTGGCGCGCATCGAGCAGCGGGCGTTTGCCTTTGATCTCCGCGGTGATGAGGCGCGCGGCGCGGCGGGC
>DCUM01000069.1:49849-100296 GCA_002327255.1 bacterium UBA2214
TTTTTTCAAGAGACCATGGGCGAGCGGCGAGGCATAGACGGCGGCGTGCAGGCAGCCGGCGGGCAGCATGTGATCATCGATATAGATCGATTCACCGCGAACGTGCAAGGCGGCGTCGTGATAGTTCATGGGCCATCCAGAAAAAGGGTGAACATTCCAGTCCAATCATCTCCGGACACAGAGGACGCAGAGCATCGCTGCGGCGGCAGTCCGCCTCATGGGGCGCAGCACGAATGGTCAGCCTGACCAAAAATCAATCGGTCAAGAGTCCTGTTTTCACGAAATGCGCCCGGAGCAGTTGACCGAGCAGCATGCTTTTATACACCGCACTGCCGCGCACATCGCTGATCGGGGTAATTTCGGAGCGGGCGCAGGCGATCGCCGCGGCGAGCGTCTCCTCATCCACTTTTCGATTTAGTAACAACGCCGATGTTTTGGCCAGATAGAGCGGTATGGGCGCCACGCCGCCCGCGGCCACATGCGCCTCGCGGATGATGGCGTCCTGCACATTCAGCTGCAGGGCCGAATTGACCGAGGCGATATCCATCCAGGTGCGTTTGCTCACTTTTTCAAACGATAAAAAATGGTGTGGAGCGGGCGCAGAAAAGGAGAACGCACTCACCAGTTCGTCCGCGCTGCGCTGCATGGTTTTGTAGCCGGTGAAGAAATGGCGCAACGGCAGGGCGCGCGGCGTGTCGCTTCTGGTGTCGACCAGATGGATGGTGGCATCCAGGGCGAGCAGCAGAATGGTGAGATCGCCGATGGGGGAGGCGTTGATGATGTTGCCGGCGACGGTGGCGCGATTGCGGATTTGTGTCGCCGCGACCAGATTCAGACCGGCGGTGAACGCGGGAACGATCTCCTGCAGCACGCTCGAGCGCCGCAGCGTCTCGACGGTCACGGCTGCTCCGATGGTGCAGATTCCCTGATTCAGGGTGATTTTTTTGAAATCTTCGCGGTCGGCGAGCAGGGTGACCTCGCGGTCATGAAAGTGCTCGCCGCGCTGCACATAGAGATCCGTGCCGCCCGCGACGATGGCGCCCGGCTGCGGGGGAATTTCCTGGCGCTCTTGGCGCAAGCGGCGCAAATCCCCCCTCACCCGGGAGAAATAGTCCGGCAGAAGGCCGGCGGTGATCAATTGCGTCAAGCGCTGTGGCGAACCGGGTTTGCTGGCCAAAAGGCCTGCCGGTGTATCCGCCAGGACGCGCTCGATGGCGCGGCGAATGCCCGCATAGCCGGTGCAGCGGCAGATATTGCCGGCCACGGCCATGATGGCTTCCTGGAGATCCGCGGAGGTGGCATTGAGCAGATGGGCGGTCAGCGCCATGATCAATCCGGGCGTGCAAAAGCCGCACTGCACCGCACCGGCGTCGATGAAGGCGCTCTGCAGGGGATTGAGCGCCGCCGCATGGATGCCTTCGATGGTGACCACGTGTTTGCCGGCGCAGTCGCCCAGCGGCAGGAGACAGGAATCGACGGCCTGATAGACCAGGCTGTTGTTTTCCAGCCAGCCGAGCAAAACCGTGCAGGCGCCGCAGTCGCCTTCGCGGCAGCCCTCCTTGGTGCCTTTGAGTCCGAGCGTATCGCGCAGCACATCCAGCAAGACCCGGCCCGTCGGCAAATCCAGCGTCACCAGGTTGTGATTGATCAAGAGCTGCATAAACGGATCATCCCTTCCCTGTTATGGTGCCACGAGGAGATGAATATTTTCATCAAATTATGATAGTATTTCCAGAGAACAATGTCAAGAAATATCTCGCCCGGGCAGGCCTCTGCACACGTCCGCCTTCGCATGGGCAACCGGCTGAGGATGCCATTCAGTGGGGCGAATGATAAAAATGCACTCTGCATGTGACGGCGTATGCCGGGAGAGCGGCCCCTGCCAGGCGTCTTGAAGCCTGATCTCGCCCCCTCGTGTTTAAAAACAGGGAAGCGGGTCTGCGTTCACACGTGCGCCAGCGCCTGCTGCAGATCGGCGATCAGGTCATCGATATGCTCCAGTCCCACCGAAACGCGGATCAGGTTCCGGGTAATTCCCACGGCGATGCGCACCGCCTCATCCATGGAGTCGTGCGACATGGTCCAGGGATATCCGATCAGCGACTCCACACCACCCAGCGACGGCGCCAGCGTGAAAACCCGGACGCTGCGCAGCAGCCTGAAAGCCTCTTCCTCCCCGCCGCGGACCCGGAACGAGAACGTGCCGCCATGGCCGCTCATCTGCCGTTGCGACAGCGCATGCTGCGGGTGGCCGGGCAGACCGGGATGCAGAACCCGCTCGATTTTCGGGTGGTCTTCCAGCCACGCGGCCAGAGCCAGGGCATTGCGTTGGTGTTCCTCCATGCGCAGGCCCAGCGTCTTGATGCCGCGCAGAACCAGAAAGGAATCGAACGGTCCGAGGCAGGTACCCATGGCATTCTGGTAAAACTTGAGCTGTTCGGCGATCTCGGCATTCCGGACGATCAATGCCCCGGCGACGACATCGGAATGGCCGTTGATGTACTTGGTCATCGAATGCATGACGATATCGATGCCGAGGTCGAGGGGTTTTTGAAAATAGGGGCTGGAAAAGGTGTTGTCACAAATCGTCAGGCAGCCTTTTTCCTTCGCCACGGCGGAGATGGCCTCGAGATCGAGCAGATTCATCAGGGGATTGGTGGGCGTCTCGGTCCAGATGCCGCGGGTGTTGGATTTGATGGCCGCACGCAGGGCGGGGATGTCGCGCAGGTTGATAAAATCGAACGTGACGCCGTGCGCCTGTGAGATGGAGACGAGGTAGCGATAGGTGCCGCCATAGATATCGTCGTGAACGATGAGGTGGTCGCCCTGTTTGAAGAGTTCGAGAACGGTGGCGACAGCGGCCATGCCGGTGGCGAATGCAAATCCATGCGTCCCTCCTTCCAGGGACGCGAGGCACTCTTCCAGCGCCTGGCGCGTCGGGTTGCCGCTGCGCGAATAGTCAAAGGTGCCGGGATGGTTCACATCCTGAAACGCAAAGGTGGAAGTCTGGTAGATGGGCGTCATCACGGCCCCATAGTGGGGATCCGGCGCCTGGCCGGCATGAATCGCCCGTGTTTTGAAATGCATCGATCGTCTCCTGATAGAAACGCGGTTCGCGTTGGTGGAACAGAATGTAACGGAATGAAGGCTGCGGCCTACTGACAACGAAGCGCAGACATGCAACTGTTAACTGCCTACTGATTACTGCCNNCTGCCCTATTTCTTGATCTGCGAGATGAACGCCTCGACCTCAGGGATGCCGCCCTGAAATATGAGATAGCCATTGGAGGGTTCGCGTTCGGTGATTTCGCCGTTGATGGGCGTATACATGATTTTTCTCACCTCCGCCAGATCGCGGGTTTGGCCCAGCGCCCATCCCAGCTTGACGTAGGCCACTTCGGGCAGCATGTTGGCCATGGGCACGACGCCCAGTTCCATCATGTCGCGGCCGGTATCATAGACGTACATCTGCACATAGCCCCACAGCGTCTGCACGGTCATATAGACCGCGATGTTCTGGTCGCGGGCGCGTTTCAGGGCGGGATAGAGCGGCTTGTTGACGTGTCCCAGTCCGGTTCCGGCGATGACGATGCCGCGATAGCCGTTGTCGATGAGCGCATCGATGATATCCGGCTTCATATTGGGATAGTAGTAAACGATGCTCACCTTCTCCTCGAACGCCGTATTGATGAGGACGTTGCGATCGGTGCGGCGACGCCGGTAATCCTGGCGCAAGGGCGTGATCTTTTCGCGGCTCACCATGGCGAGGGGAATATCGCCGATGGTACGGAAGGTGGAGCGATAGCTCGAATGCATCTTGCGGACGCGGGTGCCGCGGTGCAGCAGGCCATAGACATCGGACGTCGGCCCGAACATGCAGACCATGACTTCGGCGATATTGGATTCCGCGGCGGTCTTGACCGAATGCATGAGGTTGAGCGCGGCATCGGAGGAAGGCCGATCCGAGGAGCGCTGCGACCCCACCATGACGATGGGCACCGGGGGATTCTGCACCATGAACGAGAGGATGGCGGCGGTGTGGTGCATGGTGTCGGTGCCATGACCGATGACGATGCCCTGCACACCTTTTTCGATCTCGCGGCCGATGGCCTGCGCCGTGCCGACCCATTGCTCCGGCCCCATATTTTCACTGAAGACGCCGTAGAGTTTTTCGGTCTCGAGATTGCAGATGTCGGCCAGTTCCGGCACGGAACCGTAGAGTTCGCCCGGGGAAAAGGCGGGAATCACCGCACCGGTGCGGTAATCGAGACGCGAGGCGATGGTGCCGCCGGTGCCGAGGAGTTTGACGCGCGGTTTTCCCGGTGCATAGGGAAACTCTTTTTCCGGAATCTTGTAATGCGCCTCCTTGCGGCCGAGAATCTCCATGGCCGTGATGCTGCCGGCGCGGATGCCGATATTATAGCCGGAGGCCAATTTGAGGACGATGTGCAGCGCATCGGCGGTCTCGGAGCGCGGCAGGATGATGCCGGCATAGCCGCCTTTGGCCGTGGTGATCCGGACATCGCTCCAGATGGGCGCGTTGAAATTCTGCAGCGTCGCCAGCGCTTCGCCGCGATAACCCTTGTAGGACTCCTGAACCGGCATGATTTTTTCCCGATTTACTGTTTAACCTGCATCATTCAAATGAGCTGCATGAACCGGAGCATTCACCAAACCGCGGCTGGCAGCCAATCAATTTTCAACGACCGTATGACCGTTTACAACCTCTTTATAAACGCGGATGCGGTGCCAGCCGCTGCAGCCGCAGACCCGGGGGGTGGCAACGTATTGGCATTCCGTCAAATCGCCGCAGCGCTTCACAACCCCGCCTGGCGGACAATTTCCGGCGTGATGCTCTCCCACATCACCGGCATGATATGGATGCCCGCGACGCCCTTCATTTCGCGCAGCGCGCCGATAATCTCGACGGCCATGCGCACGCCCTCTTCCTGAGGCGCGGCGGCGTTGTGCATACGCGTCAAAAAATCGCTGCAGATGCGCATGCCCGGCACCTCGGCTTTCATATACTCCAGCGCCTTGGCGGATTTCACCGGCAGAATGCCGGCGAGAATGGCGGTTTTTTCATGCAGACCGCGCTCGCGCACCATCTCCATCCATGTGGAAAAGCGTTCGAGATCAAAGACCGGCTGGGTTTGAATGAAAGCGGCACCGGCACGGACTTTTTTCTCAAGGCGAATGAGGCGCATCTCCACGGGTTCGGCGCAGGGATTGGCCGCGGCGCCGATGAAAAAGTGCGGCGCCTTTTTCAGCGTCCCTCCGGAGAGCAGCGTGCCGGCGTTCATCTGCGCCAGGGTGGCGATGAACTGGATGGAATCGAGATCGAATACGCCCCTGGCCTCGGGGTGATCACCGAAACGTTGATGATCGCCGGTGAGACAGAGGACATTTTCGATGCCCAGGGCTGCTGCGCCGAGCAGATCGCTCTGCATGGCGATGCGGTTGCGGTCGCGGCAGGTCATCTGGATGATCGGCTCGATGCCCTCCTCCAGGAGCACTTTGCCCGCGGCGATGCTCGACAGGCGCACAATGGCGGTCTGATTATCGGTGATGTTGACCGCATCGACGACGCCCTTGAAATAGGCCGCTTTCTTGCGGATGACGTCCGCATCGCAGCTCTGCGGTGGTCCCATCTCCGCGCAAACGACAAATTCTCCCCGGGCGATCTTTTCGCGTAAAGACATGGATGTTTTCCGTGATGAGTGAAGGCGATGCTTTGTGCTTTGTGAATTTTCCCGGTTGATTAAATCCCTCCGGCGGTGTTCTGATGCCGGGCACCGGCTGGCCTGCGCCAGTCAGGGCGCCAGATGTTGTCCCTCACAGCCAAGCTCTGCTCCCGGGAGCGTTGTCCCGGGGCAGGAAAAACGCCACGAGACCAGACTACTCCTCTGGCACGCGCCATTTGGGCGGCTCGATGCGTCCCGTGAAAACATTCAGCCACGCCGAGGTTTTTTCGAGATTCCAGTCATGGATTTTTTCGATGCGATATAACAGCTTGACGCGTCCCCAAAAACGGGCGCGGCGGTAGATCAAAAACCAGACGCACATGCGTTCGGGATAGACCTCGCAATGGCCCTCTTCGCTGGTGCCGCCGCAGGGGCCGTTGCGAATCCGTTTCGGACAACGCTGTGAACAGACAAATCCCGTATGACTGAGAATGCACTCCCCGCAACGCTGACAGTGAAAGAACGGCACCTTGACCACATCCTCCCAGAAGAGCATGATGTGGGAGAGTATGCGTTCCCAACGGGTGTGGCGTTTCTTCTGCCGGGTAGCTATCTCCATGAAAACCTCACTGCGTATCTCACTTTTCCAATTCAAGCTTGATCTGCTGCGCCATGTCGACCAGGCGCCAATAGGGCGGCATATAGCCGTGCCCGGACTCGTACTGCTGCACACGAACCTCGAGATGCTGCTTGATGCGATGATGCAAATGCGTATACCATCTGTTCCGCAAGGCCGCTGTGGCGCCCATCCCCTCCGGAACAGGGCCGATGCGTCCGGCTGCGTTGAGCAGGAGGCTCCAGGCTTTGGCCAGCCGTGCAACCGGCAAGAGCAAATGATCATATTGCAAGGGCTCGCCCGCATGGGCGCCGTCGAGTAAAACTTCGGTCACGGCATTGTCCAGATGATCCTTGCGCAGGGTTTCGAGGTCGCGCCATTCCGCCACTACCTGGAGCTGCGGATCGTACTCGAGATCGGAGGGTTCCTGGGTAGAAAAATGGCGAACGCCGAACCCCGCCAGCCAGCGTCGCAATCCGTGGGATGATATCTGCGAAAGACTCATCCAAAGTTCGATGCCATGAGGGCGATAGGCGGCAGAAGCGACTTCGGAACAGAACAGCTTGCTGTTGTCGCTGAAATCCATGGCAAAATCATAAGGGATATGCATGCGTTGCGCCCGCTGCAGAGCTTGTTCTGCGGCGTGATGCGGCAGCATCGGATCTGCGATCAAAGCCGGGAGATCGGCGCGCAGCCTGAGCACCAGGACCCGTAATTTGACGTCCTGCAGATAATCCTGCAACGTGGAAACCGTCACCCCGCGCTCAATATGGCTTTCAATGATGCTGGCCAGATGGGTTTTGGGATGAACGTATACCAGGGCGACATGGGAAAAATTGCCGGCAAAATCGTTGCCACGGGCGATCAGGGCGGAGGTGGCGGCGCCGCCGCGCGAAACCAGAATGTCGCCGCTGTGTATCCGGACGCCGAGTATGCTTGCCCACGGCGTTTGCGAGGGTTCCGCAAATCCCATGACGAGCGCTGGAAGTGATTGCTGAGGGGACGCCTGCAGCATCACCTCCTCGACGGCAGCCCGGCCGCCATAGAGCAGCCGGTAGAGCGTGATGCGCGCAGCGTGATCCGTCATATCCCAGTGCAGGGAGTTCCGTTTCACCGCGATGCGCATGGCAGTCACCAGATCACTAAAAGCGTTCAAGTGTTCGGGGCAAGCCGCAATCCATGGCGCGGTGCTGAAAAGCGCAGCTTCCAACTCACGGTAAAAAACAGCGTGTGGCGGCAAAAAGCGATTGTTCAGCCACTGCAGCTTCTCTTCCAGGTCATCGAGCAGGAGCGCGATACGCGGCTGCGCGGCATCGCATCCCAGACTCCGCGTCGTTTGGAATTCATCTTCAAGAGAACGCCAAAAAGCATCCTGCTTCCAGGCAAAAGGCTGGCTTTGCACCGGTTTCTCTACGACCGCATCGAGGTGCATTTCGGATTCAGGAATCGCCAGCAAGGCATAGATCAGAACCAGGATTCCCAATCCTGACGCGACAGGACGTCCATATTTTCTGTTCATCCGTGTCTACTCCTCTCACCTTCAAACCAGCGACCGCAATCGTTCTCCCAGACCGGCCGCATCGGTGCGTCCGGCACACTGTGACATCACCACTCCCATGAGCCGGCGCCAGCGCGCCCGGGGATCCGCACTGCGCATGCTCTGCATGGACGCGACGGCCGTCTGCACGCAGGTTTCGAGTTCCCGGGCCGGCATCGGCACCTGCCACTTTTCCCACACCCTCTCCTCATCCTGCAGCCACGTCTCCATGGCCATGTACGCACCCTCCCTGAACAACTTGCCGGCGGCGATGGCCTGCAGGAGCGCGGCGAGAAAATCGGGCGTAAGTTGACGGACATCGAGGCCTTTTTTACGCAAACGCTTGGGATATTGGATGAGAAGGAGAGCGGCCAGGCCGGGCGCCACACCCCACGTCTTCACCGCCTCCGCAAAAAGCGGGGCATGGGGGGAAATGGACAAGGGTTCGATGGTGTCCACGGGCAGCCCCAGCTCACGATACCAGGCTTCGCGCACCCAGACCGGTTCGGGCAATGAGGTGCGGATGCGCGCCAGGCGCTCCGGGGTGATCTGTTTGGGCGGCAAATCGGTGTCGGGGTACATGCGATCCGGGCCCGGCAAAATGCGCTCGAAACCGTTGGTGCCATCCTCGAGCGCCTGACGCGTCTCGGAGGGCACGCCCACGGTGGCTTCCCGGGCGCGGTTGATGATCTCGTTGGCGCCCAGCACGGCATCGACCGGCGGCCCCCAAACCAGCACCAGGGTGTCCTCTTCGCCGGCGCCGAGTGTCTTGCGCAGATTCAGCCATTCTGAACTGGCCAGCGTCTCGCCGGGCGAATCGGAGTGGATGATATTGGGCAGCGTCGTCAGACAGGCGATGACGCGAACGCGATCGGAGATCTCACGGGCAAAATAGGTATCGGTCTGGGTTTGCCAGCGCAGCAGACCGCGAAAACCTTGCAGCACCACGCCATACACGTCCATGCCGCCGGCGATCGCCTGGGAAATTGGACCGAATCGCGTCTTGCGCAGCAATTTGTTGACATTCTCATGATGGCCCCTGAAGGTCACCTGGGTGATGCCGCGGTTGTGCAACTCTTCACGCAGGCGCAGCAGATTCCACTGCCGCATGGCTTCATTGTAGGTGAGCAGCGGGATGTGGGGAATGCGGGAGACCCCCTTGATTTCGATGCGGGTGCCGCCGCTGACGCTGACATTGACATCCTGGCGCGCTGCGCCAATGCCGGTGCGCACCCGGCCGGTTGAGCGCACAATGCGCCGCAGAATCTGCGTAACCTCGGCCACCTCCAGCGGTGTCACCATCTCCGGCGCCGTCACCGTCTCGATCAGCGGCATGCCGAGACGGTCGGTGATGTAGACGCGGCGATGTCCGGCATCGCTGACCTCGCGGCAGGCATCCTCCTCGAGGCCGAGCTGGATGATGCGAATGGTACGTTTTTTATAGGGGATGACGCCGTCGACACCGACGATCGTCGTGCGTTGAAAACCCGTGGGGATGCTGCCGTCGAGGTATTGTTTTCGCGCGATATGCAGCTCATCGACCAGAACGCAGTTATAGAGCATGGCGATGGCCAGGGCATGATCGAGCGCCTCATCGTTGAGCTCGAAGGGCGGGGTGTCGTCCATCTCGTAGGTGCAAACCGTCTCACGGTTGATCCGATAGATGATCTCTTTTCGGGTTTTGAACTCCATCAACGCCGTGCCGTCGTACTCGCCCAGTTCGGAGAGCGTGGGGCGCATGTGTCGCAATATTTCCGCATCATACTCATCGCTGTAACGGCCGGCCGGACAGCGGCAGAAGAGTTTCTTGCCAGTCAGGAGCTGCTGATGGATTTCCAGACCAGATTTGAAGCCGACCGCTTCATAATCTGCATCGCGCATCTCTTCGAAAGGTTTAAAGACCAACATGTCATTCGGCTCGCTTCTTCATTGGATTCAATCGATCATTGGCCCAGGCGCCGGGTTCGCCAGCGGCTGCAGCGCGTCCTGCATGGAACGGGTTGCCACGGAGCGCCGACTTTTATCCACAAAGCACGCCCCTAAGATAAGATGAATTCGGCATAAATTCAAAGGGTATTTATTGCCGGAACAAAAAACGTGAACTTCTCAGAAAGATGGAATAAATACAGTGAAAAATACGTAGTAATACTTGAAAGGTTCGTATATGCGAAATTGTTGCCTCCTCGGCAACAACGCTGAACCTCAACCGTCAGAGGAGACGGTTAAAGTAACCAACTGGCACCTATTGTTACACCAGCCCCATTGATGCGGATAGCAGGTTTCCTTTTCCAAAAAACTTATTGGAGGGGAAAAAAAGCCTCTGTGTCATAGCATCGCACTTAATCAACCTGACGTTACAATAATAAACTGCTTTAGAGTAGTACCCCTATAGAGGCAAGGAGTTCACCATGCACACCATTTACAAAAAAATAATCGCTGCTGTGGCCGTGCTGCTGGTTCTGTCCGGCGCGTTCGCCACGGCCCCTGCCGCCGCGGGCGGCAACTCCGGCGCCATCTGGACCACGCGAAATGACTGTGGCGCTGCAACACAGGATGCCAATCATTATGAGATTGGCGAAGCGGTTCACATCAACGGCCATCAATTCGATCCCGGCGAATATGACTGGGAGATCAAAGGCCTCCCCGGCAACGCCAGTTGTGATCCGGGCATCATCGTCGCCAGCGGCACCATCACCATCACCGCGGAAGATGACGGCGCGTTCTGTTTCCATGCCTACACCGTGGCGGATGACGATTGCGGTGAGTATCAGGTCAAATTCGACAACAAAGGCGACAATTACCGCGTCAAAAGACAGCAAGAGGAAGAACCGCTGCGACCGGGGATCCACATCGAAAAAACCATCAATGATGAAGATGCCGATGTCCCTGCCGGCCCCACGGTACTGGTCAACTCCACGGTGACGTTCAAATACATCATCACCAATAGCGGCGAGGTGGCGCTCGCGGAGATCACTGTGGTCGACGATCAACCCGGCATCAACCCGGTCTATCAATCCGGCGACGCCAACAACAATACGCTGCTCGACACGGATGAGACCTGGATTTACACAGCCACCGCTGCAGCCGTCGCAGGACCCTATAAAAATATCGGCACTGTCACCGCAAAGTATGAGGAGGACACGGTTCAAGACGATGATCCGGCGCATTATTATGGCATTTACGACACCGGCTGCGTCGATGGATTTCTTTATGAGAACGGCAGGCCGCTGGCCAATGCCATTGTCCATCTCCATACCGCAGGACAAAAATCCATCAAGGAAATGACCGATTCCAATGGTTACTACCGTTTTGAGGGCGTCATTCGCCATTTCGAATACACCCTCACCGTGCCCGGGCAGCCAGACCTGACGCGTACGGTTGTACTTGAGGACGGACTGGCATGCCAGACCCATGACCTCTATGGCGGCAGCTGCAAGCCGGTCTTTGCCATGTACCAGACCTGGTTTGGCGACGCTGACAGCGATTCCACGTTACGGTATTGGGATTTCGCCAATAAAGGCGGCATCGTCGACACCTCCGCCGTGGGTTTGTACGATTCCTACGACGAAGAGATCATGGAGTACCACGTGCTCCTGGCCTGGGCTTCCGATATCGACGCCCTGGTGGTCGATTGGTACGGCAAGGAGTCTTTCGAAGACGGTCCGACTCATAAGCTGCTCAACACCGTCGAACGGCTCTATCAAAAATATCATCATCTCGGTTTCAATTTCAATATCATCGTCTCGTACAATGACAAAGCGCACGGCGATCTGGCCACGAACCTCAAATTTTTGGCCGATTCGATCCTGACCCACCCCGGCTATTACGGCGTTTTCGATGGCCGGCCGCGTCCGGTGTTCGTGCACAGCCACCATCCGGAATTTTCAACGCAGTTCCTCGCCCTGGCAGCGCAGATCCTTCCGGAGGATGTCCAGATACTGTGGAATTTTGAAGAGAGCACGCTTAATCTGGCGCCCTACATCGATGGTTTTTACCCGCACGTCACCGACGCCGACGACATCTACGATCCGCAGGGCAAGGCGTGGGGGGAAGCGTATCTGAATGCGTTTTATGAGAATCCAGCCACCTCAATGCTACCCTATCAGGTGGGCGGCACCTGGCCAGGTTTCGATGACCGTCAGTGGGTGGAAGGCCGCAATATCTACATCGACCGGCAGGACACGCTGGTATTTGAAAAAACCTGGGAGAAGGCCTTCGAGCATCAGCCCAATTGGATGCTGATCCAGTCCTGGAATTCCTTCAATCAGACGTCCCATATCGAAACGTCCGAGAATGAGGGCTACAAGTTCGTCAAGATGTCGCGCAACAAGGCGGTGTTGTGGAAGTCCTCGTGTGCGCGCAATGTGAACGATCTGGGATTGACCGTGCCGCAGGCTCTGCTGCTCGCACGGCAACGCGGCGCGGATTCATCCGCAGTCGATCGGGCGCTGGTGGAATTTTTCCAGGGCCAGTATGAGTTTGCCCTTTCGCTCCTGGATGCCGCCGGACCAATCCTGGACAGCGCGCAACCGGATCGAAACGACGGGCTGGTTTTTGTCGAAGGTTCATTGACCAGCCGCAAGGAGGGCTGGGACAATGCCGTCGATGGCAAAGCAGAAGGATGGGCAGCCACCACCACGGCGAAAAAATTCGAACACCCCGGCAGCACCTACGCCATCTTTCAATTTGCAGACCACGGCAAGTATCTCTTCAACACCGTTTTCCTGCAAACGGATAATGGCACGGATGATGATCTCTACAGCGACCGTCAGGCGGACGACGTCGAGGTACTGGTTTCCACGACGGGAACCGCGCCGGCCGATTTCGCAGCGGTGCTTCGTTTCAAACCCCGTGACGGCGGCATGAATCATTATGCCCTCGGCCGTTATGTGGCAGCCAATTATGTGAAAATAATCCTGCACGGTCCCGAGTATGCCAGGGGACGCTGGGTGCAGATTGCGGAATTTGGCGTCGCCAGCAACGGCAATGCGCCCGCCCGGCCGGTATCAGAAAGCGCGGAACTGGCCATGGTGCCCATGGCGTTCAGTCTGGAACAGAATTATCCCAACCCCTTCAATCCGTCGACCACCATCCGCTATGCCTTGCCGGATGCAGGACGGGTTCTCCTGAAAGTCTATGATATGACAGGGCGCGAAGTGGCCACCCTCGTCGATGGCACTCAGGAGCGCGGGGAATATTCGGTGGCCTGGAATGGCGCGGTGCTACCCTCAGGCATCTATTTCTACCATTTGCAAACCGGCACCCATAGCGCGGTGAAACGGATGGCACTGGTGAAATAAGGAAAACTTTCCGGCAGGTACTGGTGAAAATCCAACTATAAAGAGGGCGCCCCATTCATCGGGCGCTCTTTTTTTTTCCCTAATGCAGCTGGCGATTTCAATCTTCCGTGCCATCCCTTCCGAAAATACTACGCATTTTGTTCCTTTGTACGTATTGTAGATTAAGTTGACTTTTGATGGTCGACTGGTTTGCCCAAATTGATGGTACAAACAGCTACAATCCTCCCAGAAAGGGACCGCCTGATGATGCCCAAAAGACGATGCCTTTTTTTATGGCTCACCGCTCTCTCTCTCGTATTTGTCGCGCAAGGCCTGGCCCAGCTGCCGGAACACAAACAACTCCTCTATACCAATCCGCTCCTCCAGGACGGAGAAGATGACTTTGCCACGATGACCAACCTCTACGGCCAGTACACCGGCACGGGCTGGCGCTCCCGCAATAACGCACGACTGGTTCTGCAGCTGAAAAACAGACTGCCGGCGACCGGATCGATCGAATTTTCGATGACTCAGTTCGATCCCCGTAACCAGGCAAAATATGGCAAGCAGCCGGTATTTACCTTCACATCGAGAACCTATTCCAGCCTGGCCATCTTCGACGAGGGGGAAGCCACCTGTTTCATGTATCTGCGCACCGGCACCAACTATTTCGAAGGAAGCGATCGCTGCGGCATGGAATTCGATACCGGTTACGAAGGATTGACCACCCGGGATAAGGAGCGCGCGGTTCTCATGGATAAAAAGTGGCATCCTGACAGCACCTATCGCTTCACTTTTAGGTGGGACCATGATCACATCTGGCTCCTGCTCAATGGCCGCATCATCAAACAGCAGCTTTTCAAGACGCCGATTGAACGTATTCGCCTTATCAGTGTGGGCGGCGATGAACTATACGCGACACTGCCGGGGCCGGTCTATTCCGATCTCCGCGTCTACACGGCGGAAACCGGGGTCTCCTTCAGCGACTGTTCTCTGCAAAAAACGCTCGCCGGCATTACAACCAAATGGGGCGGCCACGGTTTGGCCGTCGCCGATGTCAATCTGGACGGCAGAGACGATATCCTGGTCACCGCTTACCGCCGTGGAGAGTGCCTGCGCGATGCGCTCTATATCCAGCAGCCCGACGGCGGCTTTCTCGAACAGAGCGCTGCGGCGGGCCTGCCGGGCGAATGTGGCAGCTTCGCCGCGCTCTTTTTCGACCTCGACAATGATGGCGACCCGGACCTCCTCACCACCTCGCCGGGGCAACGCAACCGGCTCTATGTGAATGATGGCAGCGGACGCTTCGAGGAACAGGGCGTGCAACGCGGTCTTTTGAGTACGGCCTCCCAATCCGGCGGCGCCGCAGCCATCGATGTCAACCGCGACGGCGCGCTCGACCTCTTCATCGCCAATATCAACGGCGCCAACGATCTCTACCTCAATGACGGCACAGGCGTTTTTACCCGCACCGCAGGACGTGCCGACGGCCAGGGTGGCAACGCCGGTCTGCGCTTTCCCTCCGTGGTAGCCGTCGCCGATGTGGACGGGGATGGCCATGACGACCTCTATATCACCAGGCGTGAAGGCGCCAACGAACTCTTTCTCGGTGATGGCAACGGCGGTTTCACAGAGGGTGCCGCTGCGCGCGGCCTCGCCCTCAATGATACCACCCAGCACAGCGCCACTTTTGCAGATTATGACAATGACGGCGACATGGATCTCCTCTGCGCGACCGGCTTTACAACCTACAATAATACCCCGCTCCTGCTGCGCATTTTTGCCAATGATGGCAACGGTCACTTTACCGAAGTCAGCGCTGCAGTGAATATTCCCATGCATGGTTACAGCGTCCAGGTCGTGGATGCCAACAACGACGGCTATCCGGATATCTACACCGCGGAGAACAGCGAATTCGACAAGGTGCTGCGCAACCGCCTATGGACCTGGTACCGGAGTACCTATAACAAGCTTTTCCTCGGTTCAGCAGAGGGTTCCTTCCGGGAGGTCAGCGCCTCGGGTGCGGATATCAGTGCATTCGGCGGCCGGGCCGCGCTGTGGCACGATTTCGATCAGGACGGCGATCTTGATCTCATGTTGAGCGCCAACAGGTTCGAGAATGTCTATCTGGAAAATGCCGTCCCTGCCAACGGCGCCCACTGGGCACAAATCAGCGTCAACGGGCCCGGCGGAGATTACGGCGGCATCGGCACAAAAATGTACGTTTACACCCCGGGACACCTTGGCGAGCCCGGGTATCTGCTCGGCCATCGTCAGGTTGTCAGCCAGAGCGGCTATGCCACCGGCCTTCCCTTGCGCCAGCATTTTGGTCTCGGGGGACATGGCGCATTCGATGTGCGACTGATCCGCAGCGACGGTTCGATCATCGACAAACGCAATCTCGCTGCCAATCAGCACCATCTCATCGTCCCTTCCGCCTCCCGGCTGGAAATGGTCTCCGGGGATGGGCAAACGGGTGTGACCGGAGAGCGGCTCATGCTGCCACTGGTGGTGCGTCTGATTGACGGCAACGACCTCCCCCTGTCCGAAGTGGCCGTCGAGTGGCGCATCCTCGCCGGAAGCGGCCGTTTCGAGGGAGAGACGCTCACTTCCACGAATCTCTCCGGACAAGCGATGCAATGGTTCATCTGTGGTGAAACGGCCGACAGCGCCATCGTCGAGGCCCATGTGACTGCGGCCGACAACTCTCCGATCCGCTTCCTCATCATTTCGGAACGCCCGCCGGTCTCCCTCTCCCTGGCAGGCGGTGAAGGGCAATCCGGCATCGTCGGCCAGTTGCTCAGCGAACTCCTTGTGGTGCGCGCCACCTATCCCTCCGGCAAAAGTGCCGCGCATATTCCGGTCACTTTTCGCATCCTGACCGGGAACGGCCATCTCAACGGCAGCAGCGAAGTGATGGTAGCGACCGACTCGGCTGGATTGGCCGGGGTGCAGTGGACCCTCGGCGTCCAGGCCGGCGGACAAATCCTGCGCGCCGAGTGCAGCGATGCATCCATTGAATTGACCGTCACGGCCGTTGCCGACGTGCCATACCAGCTGCTCTCCAGCGGAGGCGAAACCAGCGGCCATCAACCGGGCAGGGAATTTGCCGAACCGTTTGTCGCGGTGTTGTTCGATCGCCATGGCAATCCGGTCCCCGGCTATCCGGTCGTCTTCTCAGTCCGCGGCGGCGGTCATCTGCGCGGTGAGGTCTCGCGAACCATCGACAGCGACACCACCGGCCGCGCGCAGGTCTTCTGGACCCCCGGCGTTTATCTGGGTCCGGAACAGGCATTGACCGCGGTGGCGACGCCCCCGGGGGCGTCTGCGCTGCAGCTGCAGTGGCAGGTGGCGGCTATTGCGGTGGATGCGCAGCGTTCCACGATCACCGCCACAACGCCCATAGCGGCGGATGGCATGAGCACCTCGAACATTGAAGTCAGCCTGCGCGACGGATTCGGCGCCGCCATCGGCGCGGGATTGACCGTTCATGTTCAGGTCAGCGGCAGCGGCAACCTTCTCGCCACCGCCGACACCCTCACGGATGCTTCCGGCCGGGTCTATTATACGCTGGCCAGCACCATGCCCGAGCATAAAATCCTGCGCGCCTGGATAGCCGGATTGAATCTGTTTCTGAGCGGCTATGCCGTTGTCGAGGCGGAGAGTGAGCCCGATCTCGAGCGCAGCACGCTCGCCGTGACCACACCCGTGTGGGCCGATGGTGTCTCCCGTGCCGAGATCACGGTGCAGGTAATGGACCGGAACGGCCTGGGCGTACCCGGAATCGATATTGAACTGACCGCAAGCGGCAGCCATAATACGCTGATCCAGCCAGCGCTGACCGATGCGCAGGGTGTGGCGCGGGGTTACTTGATTTCTACCATGGCTGAAGAAAAAAATATCTCGGCGTATCTGCTGCCGGGTCGCCTCCCATTCGCCGCCGAAGCCCAGGCGCTTTTCCTGGACCTGCAGACCACCTTTGAAGGGGTCTCCGGAGATCGGCAGGAAACAGTGGTTGGCCGTCTTTGCGCCGAGCCGGTGGTGGTGCGTTTGCGCAGCGGCGCCTGGCCCGTGGCGGGGCGGGTGGTGCTGTTTCAGATCACGTCCGGTGCCGGTAGTTTCGCCGGGAGTTCGACCTGGCAGGCGGTAACCGACAGCGCAGGCATGGCGTCGGCATGGCCCTTAATGGGCACGACGGCCGGCGAGGTGGTCATCAGCGCTTCGGCCGACGGCGCGGCGCCGGTTTTTTTCCGCGTGTATGCCCGCGCGGATGCGGCCGGGCAGCTCATCGTGCTAACGGGTGACAACCAGAGCGCGCCGGTCGGCCAGTCTGTCGCTGAAAGGCTGCAAGTGAAGGCAGTGGACGGGTACGGGAATGCCGTCAGCGGCGCTGCCGTCTATTTCAGCGCCCCGGACGGCGGGAATATCCTCAGCGAAAATCCCGTCCTGACCGATACGCTGGGCATGGCGGAATGCGCCGTGGCCGTGGGGCCCGTTGAAAAAACGTATCATTTTCGCGCCGCATTGGCCAGCGGCGCCGCTTTCGAGTTCACGGTGACCGGATATCGCGTCAATCATGCGCCGGCCGTGCTCGCTTATCTGCCGGAGACGTTGCGTCTCAACGCCTTTCACGGCGAGATTGTCACGTTCGCAATCAACCACGTCGTCGATAGTGAGGGTGACAGCATCCAATTCGTCTGGCTGATGGACGGAGTGCCGTTATCCACTCAGAGCCAATTCAGGATTTTTGCCAATCCGACCCTGCCGTCCTTTTTCACGGTGCTCTGCCTGATCCACGACCGCGTCGACACCTCCCGGCTGCAATGGGAGATCAACCTCGAAGCCGTGCCGCTGGCGGTGGAGGTGGTTCATTTCATGTCGCGGCAAACAGCCGGCACAGGCGTATGGTTGAGCTGGCGGATCACCGCAGCGGAACCCATTCGCCATTTTTATGTACTGCGCAGCGATCATGAACATACACCCTTCCTGCGCCTGCACACCCAGCCGCTCGTCCTCCGGGAGGAGCGTGTGGAATTCGTCGATGAGCAGCCGCCCCCGGGCGGGGTGTTCTTCTATCAACTGGAATGGATCGGTACGGATGGCCGCAGCAGCTTCAGCACTGCTTTTCCCGTGACGCGGGCGGTGCCGCTGGAAATCACCTTGCTGCAAAACCATCCCAATCCCTTCAATCCCGGCACCACCATCGGCTACACGCTGGATCGGGCCGTGGAAGTGGAGATCACCATCGCCGACCTGGCGGGTCGAATCATTCGCCGGCTCGTTGCGGGCAAAAGAGACGCCGGCTATCATCATCTTTTTTGGGATGGCAAAAACGATCAGCAGCAGATGGTCTCTTCCGGCGTCTATCTCTGCCGTCTCACGGCCGCAGGCGCTGTATGGACCCGCAAGATGGTGTTCGTCAAATGACGTCCTCCGCACTCGCCATGCAAACGCTGCCTTTTAACGATAAAACGCTTGCTCTGTGGCAGGGTATGCTTCATTCATGTACCCTCATGGCACCCTGGCCGTCTCACGCAACCCCGTCAACCGGCTTGCATAAGGCGGTCAGGATTGCTATATTGATACATGCCTGATACTTTGAACAGCCACACCCCTGCTGCAGAGCTCTCCGCGTATGTGGAGGCGCTGCTCGGTGCACAAGCCGGGGCCTTCATGGCCTCCGGCCTGGAGCCTCCCGCCATCCGCCTCAATACGCTCAAAATCTCGCGCGATGCTTGCCTGGAAAAACTGCACGCCTGGCGGATCTCCTGCGTGCCGCATCCGCTCAATCCCGATGGCTGGATCCTCGAAGAGGACCGTCTGCCGCTCAGTCATACGCTGGCCTTTTTCCGCGGCGAATTTTTCTACCAGGGCGTCTCTTCACAGCTGCCGGTCATCGCGCTGGCGCCGCGGCCGGGCGAGACGGTGCTGGATATGTGCGCCGCGCCGGGGAGCAAATCGAATCAGATCGCTGCGGCCATGGCCAACAGCGGGCGCCTGTGGGTCAACGATGCTTCGACACGGCGTCTGCAGGCCCTGATGGCCAACCTCACCGCCGCGGGGGTTCGCAATGAGGTTGTCACGGCGCTGCCGGGGCAGTTGTTCGGCCGGTTGCTCCCCGAGTATTTCGACCGCGTGCTGGTGGATGCGCCCTGCTCGGCCCTGGGAAACTGGCCCAAACGCATCCACAAAGCCCACTGGTCCAGAGCCTATCTGAAAAAAATCAGCTACCTTCAAGAGCAGCTGCTCATTTCCGCCATCAAAACGGTCAAAACCGGCGGTATCATCGTCTATTCCACCTGTTCGATCTGTCCCGAGGAAGATGAGGCGGTCATCGCGCGGATTCTCGCGCGCTATCCGGTTGAACTGGAGCCGTTGCCGTTTGCCGATGCCCCCTTCCTGCGGCCCGGTTTCCCTGCCTACGAACAACAAGCATTCCCCGCGGCGCTGCAACGCGCCGGACGCGTTTTCCCCTTCCCCCTGCCGTACGAAGGATTTTTTGTGGCGCGGCTGCGCAAAACCGCTGCGCTGCCCATCCGGCCCGTGAACGAGCCCCTCTCTTTCAGTCCCACGCTAACGGCCGGTGACCCGGAAATGATGCCAATTTTTGAAAATTTACGGGCGCACTGGGGCATCGAGCCCGCGATTTTCCAGGATTCGAGATTCCTCGTCAACAAACACCGACTCTGGATGATGGACCGCGCCTGGCTGGAGACGCCGGATCGCGGTTTCATGATGGCGGGATTGCCGCTGGCGCAGCGCAAGAGCCATGCCTGGCGGCTGCTGAATGCCAGCGTGCAGGTGCTGGGGGCTGAGGTGCGCAAACGCCATCTGCAGTTGGAGGAAGAAATTTTGCTGCAGTTATTCGCGCAGGGAGAGATCGCAGCCCCGCAAGGGCCCCTGGCTTACCACGCCCTGATGGTGGGCGAACGCCCCATCGCCATCCTGTCGCAGGCGGATGGCCGTTACAAGATTCATCTGCCGCATCATTTTCACATCGATCCCGAAACGCTGACAGCGGAGCGTTGATGCGCAGATTTCGAGCGCCTTGTTTTCCATCTCCGGGAATACTTGCATTTCTTTGCGTAAATCATTACTTTATTAGAAGATCGTCACCCGAACCCGATGCGCGTACACCGACCGGGCATCACCACAACCCGGGAACCATCCAGCTGGCGATGCAAAAATCCGGCGCGGAATCGCCGCACGCAGCGGCGGCAGCTGCGAAAGACCGCCTCACCATCGGATCACGCCGCTTTGCCAATTGGGCGGCGTCCGTGTGCGCACTTTTTCACCGCTTCATTTCGAATCGAGAAGGAAACCAAAATGTCCAATACACTTTCCGAGAACGAGTTGATGTTCGACCAGCTCTTCAGGAAACTCAAAAACGTCATCCCGGTTGCGGAAATCCGTCACAAGGCGGAATTGGCGGTGCAGATCAATCGGCTCAAAAAAGAGCGCCATGCCGTGATCCTCGGCCACAACTATATGGAACCCGCGCTCTATCACTCGGTGCCGGATTTTCGCGGCGATTCGCTCGAATTGAGCCGGCGCGCCGCGGAAACCGACCAGGAGATCATCATCTTTTGCGGCGTCCGCTTCATGGCCGAGACCGCAAAAATCCTCAATCCCGCCAAAACGGTGCTCATCCCCTCGCCCAAGGCGGGCTGTTCGCTGGCGGAGAGCATCACGGCAGAGGACGTGCGGCAATTGAAACGGCTCTATCCCGGCGTGCCCGTCATCACCTATGTCAACACCTACGCCGATGTCAAGGCGGAGAGCGATGTCTGCTGCACCTCCGGCAACGCCGCCGCCGTGGTGCGTTCCTTCAGGGACGAGACGGTGATCTTTTTGCCGGATCAGTATCTGGCGAGCAATGTGGCGCGGGAAACCGGCAAGCACATCATTTTTCCGGTCAAGAGTGCGGCGGGATTGATCAGGCCCGATCCCGGCCTCGAGTACGCCATGATCGGCTGGCAGGGGCGCTGCGAGGTGCATGAAAAATTCACGGTGGAAGACATCGAGAATATCCGCGCCCAGTTTCCCGATGTGGTCATCCTGGCGCATCCGGAATGCAGTCCGGAGGTCGTGGCGGCCAGCGATTTTTCCGGCAGTACATCGGCGATGATCCGCTATGTGCAGCAAACCCGGGCGCCCCATTATCTGCTGCTGACCGAATGCAGCATGGGTGACAACATCGCCGCCGAGAATCCGGAAAAGGAGATGCTGCGTCTGTGTTCGGTGCGCTGTCCGCACATGAACGAGATCACCCTGGAGGATACGCTGCAGTCGCTGCTGCAGACGCGTTATGTGGTGACGGTGCCGGAAGAGATTCGCCTCAGGGCGCTGCGCGCGGTGGAGCGGATGCTGGAGATCGGATGATTTTTTGGGCGTGTCAGGGCAACAATCTGCACCGGCCTGCGAAAATGGGAACAGGCTGCTGCGGGCGAACAGACTCTCTCTTTGCATTTGCAGTGCGTCAGCCGGCGGTCGCGGCGTCTCTGTGCTGACGACGCTTTCACCCTGTGTATGCCGGCTTTGCAGCCGGCCCGCCATGCTGTCCGTGCCTGGACGGCCGCGCAGATGGCTCCCCATTCGCATTGATTTTTTTATGACACCGTTGAAGGCATTCCCATGCGCCAGAAAAGCGACCTCCTCATCCTCGGGGCCAGCGGATTCATCGGCTCGGCGCTGGCGCGTCATGCGCAGAGCCTCGGATTTGGTTATTCCTGTCTGCGTCACCGCAAGCGGCTCCCGGCTGATTTGCACCCGGAAACCGTTTATCTGAATTCCCTGCTGACCTTTCCCTGGCGCAGGCTGGAATCCGGTCCGCCGCGAATGATTTTTCATTTCGCCCGCATTCCCGGTTCGGGTCCCCTGGGCCGCTCCCTCGCTGCGCGGATGAGCGCCTTTGCCAACCGGCGTCTCCTGAAGTGGATGGAACGCCAGCCCGATCCGCCGCTTCTGATTCTTGCAGCCGGAACGCTGGCCTATGGCGCCGGCGCGGAAGATGCGGTGATGGAAGACCATCCGCTCCAGCCCACCGGATTCGCCCGTCACTACGCCGTTGGCGAACAGCCCATCGTCGCCGCCATGGCGGCATCGAGCCTGCCCATTCAGATCGTACGGCCGGCGTGGGTCTATGGCGCGCGTTCCTGGTTGTCGGGTTTTTATCTTTTGCCGATGAAAATGAAGGGGACTGTGCCGCTCTACGGCGATGGCTCGAACTGGATGAGCCTGATCCACGTCGAGGATGCCGCGGGCCTGATGTGGCACATCGCCCGGCACGGCGCGCAGCGTCAGACCTACAATCTCATTGGCGGCGAGCCGGTGCGGCAGTTGCAGCTGGTGGAGGCCCTCGAATCCGTCAGCGGACTGCGCCGGCAGAGCGTGCGGCAAAAAGAGATGCCCTTCAGCGATCCCGCCATCTGGGAATCGCTGACGTTTTCGCAGCGCACCGCCAGCAAACATCTCGCCTTGTACCAGGGCTATCCATACCGACATCCCCGATTGCAGGAAAGTCTGCAGGCTATCTGGGCGCACTTTTCTTGACACCTTCCTTCTACTCCATATAGCGGATTTCATAATTTTTGCTGCCGCGTCCGCCGGCGGGCACACTCTGTCCAGAGAGGACGATGACCCATGGGAGGCAGCCCCCGCGTACGCCGGCCAGATTTTCCGGCGGCGTTGGACGGGGACAGTTGTAGGGATATGCCATGGGAGCCCACTCCCCTTGCCATATGGGAATTGCTGCTTTTTAGTGTTTTGTAGATTGCTTTTTCCGCAGCGTGCAGATACTGTCGGGCAAGCCGGTGTGATAGACATAGGTGGGAAAATCGATGCGTTCGATATGATGGGTTTTTTGCAGCCGTTCAATCAATTCCGATTCAGCAGAGTAAGGCAGCAGCTTGAAACCGCCGCTCTCGAGAAAGACGCGCTTGTAACCGAACAACGTAGCACCGATGGTGCATTCCGAGAGATGGATGAGTTGCCCGGGGTGCCAGGCGTCTTCGACCCAATGGGATTCCTCGGGACCCTGCAGCACCACGCCGCCGTGGATGAGGTCCACGTCGTGTTGGCGCAGATAGCGCATGCGCAGCTCGAGGTGGGCCGGCAGATATTCATCGTCGGCATCGAGAAAAGTGACGACGTCGGCCAGCGCGGTGTGAAGACCGATGTTGCGCGAGGCGGCCAGCTTGCGATGGGCGTGCCTGAGGTAGCGCCATTGGGGGTGCGCGTCCAGCTGTGGAATAATCAGCGTTTCCAGGCCGTCCGAGCTGCCGTCGTCGATGATCAGCAATTCCCAATCGGCAAAAGTCTGACGCTCGACAGAATTGATAGCGCGCATCACCAGATGGCGGCGGTTGAAAACCGGCAGAATGATGGACACCGCCGGGGATATAACGTTTTCCATTTGCCCTGACCTGTTACGGTATCAATCCGGCATGGACCCGAAACGGGGAAGAAGAAACGTTCCCCCACATCACACGATGAACCGCGGGTTGCCTCCGATGGGCTCATCGAACCCTGCCTGATTTGACTTGTCATCCCATTGGAGCGTCTGAAAGCACGGCCGTTTTCGGGCTTTCTTTCCCCTGCACCTATCGGTCTCCGCTGCCGTGACGCATTCAGGCGCTGCGTCGAATGCGTCACCGGTCAATGCATTTTCACCGGCAGCCAGTAATTCTCGCCCTTCCAGAGCTTGACGATTCGTCCGTCCGCATCCCTTTCAAAACGCACCAGCTCGCCGTTGTTTTTCTGGCGAAAGCGATCCTGTTCCAGAGGAATCAGCTCCGTGACGCCGCCGCTGGGCGATTCATTGGCCGGATAGCTGTATTCATAAAAAACCAGTTTTCCGCCGAGCTGCATCACCCTGGCGCGCCAGCCCCAGTTGTCGCGATAATCTCCCGCGAGGGCCGGCCAGCCGCTGCGATCCACCGCTTTTTCCGGTTCAGCGGGCCGCTCCTTCAACAGCAGCGGCGCCACTTCATCGTATATTTTATAGGCGAAGGCAGCCGGATCGCCATCCGAGCAATTGAGCAGCACCACCACGCCGATCTTATCCTTGACACAAAAAGTGATCTGGCTTTTATAGCCCGCCACCCAGCCGCCATGACCGACAAAGGTCTTGTCGCCGCGTTTGCGCACGCCAAATCCGAGTCCCCAACCGCTGTTCCAATCCGGCTGCACCCAATGGGCGCGGTGCATCTCACGCAGGGAATAGGAGGAGAGTATCTTGCTCTCCTCGCCGCGCCCCTCGCGCAGGTGCGCACTGACATAGCTCGTCAAATCCTCGACATTGGAGACGATATTGGCCGCGGGGATCAGTGCGCCGGACTCGGGAAAGTCGAGGCGGTTGCGGGTTCCATCCGGCTGGCGGTAATCGTAGGAAGCGGCGAGATGTTTGCGTTGTTCCGCCGGCAGGATCACGAAGGAACGCTTCATCTGCAGCGGTGCAAAGATATTTTTTTCGATAAACCGTTCATAGGGTTCGCCGGCCGCAGCGGCCACCACTTCACCCGCCACCGCAAGGCCCAGATTGGAGTAGGCATGGCGCACCACGGGCGGATTGATCAGGGACTGCCCCGGCAGGGCAGTTATCAACTGCTCGCGTGTGGGAAAGAGGTGATCGGTCCAGTAGGGGAAAGCGGCCTCACGCGGGAGGCCTGAAGTATGGGTGAGCAGGTTGCGGATCGTGATCGGCGGCTCGCCGCTGAACTCGTTTTGCGGCTGGAACCAGGGCAGATACTGCACCACCGGATCATCCAGTTTGAGGCGGCCCATCTCCTGCAGTTTCAGGATGGCGGTCGCGGTGAAGGTTTTGGTGATGGAGGCGATGCGCGACAGGGTCTGCGGGGTCATGGGTATTTTCTGCGCTGCATCCGCATAGCCAAAACCCTGTTGCCAGACCAACGCCCCGTCGGAGACCACGCCGACGGCCAATCCCGGAATGCCCTCATAGGCCATCTTCTCTTCGATCCAGACGCTCACCAAAGAGACCTGTGACGTCAGCTCATCGGTCTGCGCCAGGAGCGGATGGCACAGTGAAACGGCGCAGAATAGCAGCACAACTTTTTTCATGATGAAACTCCTCCCTGGCTAATCGCGTCTGTGCGTTGTTCTGACTGCTCTTGCCTTCAATTTACACATATCGCATGAAAATGCCAAGAAATTCATGCCGCAATTGCCGTTTTCAGGAGCCCGGGTGGCATCAACCCGCTTGACTCTTGCCATGAAAAGAGGTATATTTTGTGCATGCTGCCATAAACGGCAGCATCCGCCGACCGAACCGGCCGGTGTGACAAAACGATTAGGTCCTGATATTTCGTTTCACCCAATCCTGCAGGATAAAAGTTATTTTAATGTTTTTATTTACGCTGCGCCTCCCGGCTTCCCCGGCGGCAAATCATTCAGGAGAGCATGCGGTTAAAAAATCTCGGGAGATGCTATGAAACCGAAAATTATCATTGGAGTGGTTATTATCATCGCAGCGCTCGCGTATCTGCTGGTCAGCGGATTCCGGGAGAGTTCGGTCTATTATATGACGGTTTCGGAAGTATTGGAGCAAAAGGGAGAGATCCAGGGGCAAGGGCTGCGCGTCAGCGGCTATGTCAATCCCGCCACTATCGACTGGGATGCGCAAGCCATCAGGGTCAGTTTCACCATGGTCGAAGGCAGCGATTCCCTGCGGGTGCATTACAACGGCGTCAAGCCGGATCAGCTGGCGGATGCTCAGCAGGTGCTGGCGGAGGGGAAACTGGCAGAGGATGGCAGTTTTAACGCTTCCAAACTGCTGCTCAAATGTCCCTCGAAATACGAAACCAGACTGGAACAAGACCAGGCGCGACGCAGCTATTGAAGACACGCCAGAAGTCTAATGGAATTTAAGTTTTGGTAACAGGCTATTGATTACAAGATAATTTAAATTTTGGCACCCAAAGCAGTACTTTAATAAGGTTCATCCGGCAAATGAGTACTTGGTTAACCGCCAAGAGCGCCGAGATGTATCCCAAATGAAGTATATTCATTCTCATTATAATTATTTACATACCTTTTCAAGTCCTCTTTTAAGCGTAAGACCTTAAAATGAATAAGCAATCCTACACGCTAAGTTTCATATTGAACTATATTCTCCAAATCCCTTGGCGTTCCTCGGTGCTTTCTCGGCGGTTCATTCAGGTACGCATTTTTCGGATGATCCTTTAATAAAATCAAATGCTCACCATTAAGATTCGACAGGCTCCCGGAAAGCATAAAAAGCCGGTGCAGTCGCCTTCTGTACCGGCTTTTTGAATTATACTGCCCTTCCTGGTTTCCGGGAGTAACCTCATCAGGTTTCTTGTCGCATACCGCTTGCTGTCATACGGAAACGGGCAACTGGCACTGAAACAATCCGGCTGCTGGTGGCCACTGCTTGCTTGCTGCTGCCTGCTGGCACCTGCCTTCCGCCTTCCGCCTTCTGCCCACTGCCAGCCGGGGCCATGGCCGAGCTGGCGCTCGGCGATCCCGGGCAGCAATCCGCTGCCTGCTGCCCAGTGCCTGCTGCCGACTGTCCACTGCTTACTGCGCACTGCCAACTGACTACTGCCTGCTATTTGTTCCCCATGCCGCTGAAATCGACTTTCGGGGCAGTCTTGGCTTCTGCGGGCGCTTCGAAATAGGGTTTCTGTTGAAAACCGAGCATAGCGGCGATGACGACGGTCGGGAAGGCGCGCATTTTTTGATTATAGCTCTGCACCGATTCGTTGTAGCGGCGCCGTTCCACGGCGATGCGGTTTTCCGTGCCGGCCAGTTCATCCTGGAGTCGCAGAAAATTTTCATTGGCCTTCAATTGCGGGTACTGTTCCACAACGACCATCAGCCGCGCCAGCGACGAAGAGAGGCCATTCTGGGCGTCCATATATTTGGCGAGTTCCCCGGCATCCATGTTGGCGGGATTGATCTGGGTTTTGGTGGCATTGGCGCGGGCGTTAATCACCGCTTCCAGCGTCTCGCGTTCAAACTGGGCATACCCTTTGACAGTCTCGACCAGATTGGGGATGAGATCCATGCGGCGCTGGAGTACATTCTCCACCTGTGCCCATGAATTCTTGACCCCCTCATCGAGGACGACCAGGTTGTTGTAGGTATTTTTAATCATCCACCCCAAAATGAGTGCCACAACGACCAATACGATGGTTATTTTCAGTCCTTTTGTCATGATGACCTCCCGGGTTATTTCATTTCATCGACCAGCAGAGCCAGTTTGCGCATCTGCATGATATAAATTTCAATCAGTTTTATAAGCTCGTCCGCGGAGAGACGAGACTGTTTTTCATAAATCTGCAGCATCTGTTCGAACAGTCCCAGATCGAGCCCATAGGCTTTGGCCGTTTCGAGAATAATTTGGTTGGGAAGAGATGGCGGTTCGATCTCTTTGAGCAGTAAAAGGCCTTTGAAAACAGCAGCAAATACCGGCAGGCTCTTTTCGATCAGCATTTCCAGCGCCTTGCGATTGCCCAGGGTGGCGAGAAACTCCTTGCGCAGATGAAGCAGTTTACCCTTCAACTGCGTCTCGCATTCCAGGCGAATATGTTCGCGGGGAATCTCCACCTGGCGCAGGACATCCTCTCCGTAAATCACGTGATAGTTCTTCTTGAAATTAACGAACTCGAGCGGGAAGCTGTCCAGCGAGTTTTCGATATATTGCCGTGTCATGATCAGGGGTACGGAGACGTTGATGCGCTGCCACTTTTCGATCAGGGGGAAACACGCCGACAGGTGTTGTATGCCGGTTTCACTGAGGATGATGAGGAAATTGATGTCTGATTTTTTCGGCACATAGGCGCCGCTGGCGCCGCTGCCGAAGAGAATCACTGCGACCAGTTCGTCGCCAAACGTATTTTTATAGTCCCGGGCAAACGCCTCGGTAATTTCCATGGGCGAATCGGGAATTTTCGCCATGCCGTTTCTCCTTGCTTGATAGTTGGATCAATACCCGCCGCCGGCACCGCCGCCGCCGGACATGCCACCGCCGAAGCCACCGAACCCACCACCGCCACCGCCGAAGCCGCCGCCGAAACCGCCGCTGCCAAATCCACCGCCAAAGCCCCCCCAATCGCCGTGACGGCGGCTGCTGGTGAAGGGGCCACTGCCCCAGGTAGTGCCGGGATGCATCTTGTTGCGAATCATCAGGATGATGAGAATGAGGGCGATGACGAAGCAGAAAAGCGATGCGCCGGAGTCATCACCCGAACCCGCACGCGGTGCGATGGTCTCGCCGGTAAAGGTGACGTTGTATTCCTGTGCGACCAGCCCGGCCAGCGCCTGCACCGCTTCGAGAAATCCCTTGCCATAGTCTCCCTGACGCAGGTTGGGGGCGAGCTGTTCGCGGTAGATATCGCCGGCACGCGCATCGTTGATGAACCCCTCGACGCCGTAGCCGGTTTCGATCCAGAGCTTGCGATCGTCGACGACGTTGAAAATCAGGACGCCCTTGTCTTCACCCTTTTTGCCGATGCCCCAGGTTTCATAAAGCCGGTTGGCATAATCGCTATACTCCTCATCACCGATGGTGGGCATGGTGCAGACCACCAGGGCCACCCCGGTCTTGTCCCAGACTTCAATGGCCAGGCTCTCGATCTGTTTGGCATACTCGGCGGGGATGACATTGGCAAAATCGTTGACGGCGCCGCGCCGCTGTGGGAATTCGCTGGCGGACCAGCAGGACACCGCCGTGCAGAAGAGGATAAAAAGAGGGAGATATCTTTTTCGCATGCCATTATCTCTCGGAATAGAACATTTTATTAAAGTACATCATTTCATGCGCAAATGCAAGTGATAATCTCGTGTCAGCCGGATGCTGTCGCGGCGCTGGAACGCAGGAGGTCAGCGAACAGGGGCGGCAAGCGCGTCGGGCGGCGGCGCTGGTAATCGAACGCCGCCAGAACCGTGTATCCTTCAGCGGCCAAAACGCCATCCACCGGACGCCAGACTGCATAGTGAAGCCGGAATCGCGCTTTGCCCACTTCATCCACCCGGATACGGATTTCCACGACCTCCCCGAGAAAAAGTTCGGCCTTATAGTGGACATACGCCTCCGTCTGCGTCAGGCCGATGCCATCGCCGATGTCGGCCTCGCTCACGCCCAGAGCCGAGAGGTAGTGCACCCGGGCCTCATGAAAGTAGGCGAGCATTTTGTCGTTGGCCAAATGTCCGCCGTAATTGAGGTCCGTGACCCGGACTTTCAGGGTCGTTGCAAAGTCCATGGAGCGCGCGGTGTGTTTCATTTCCATCATCTATCCATATGTTTTGGTTCTGCCGGTCAGCGCCGTTTTATTCTCTGCGATTTTGGCGCTGATGCGACGACGGAATTTTTTCCCTGATTTCATTTGCAGGTATGGCATATTTTTTATACTTTAAACCAATATACAAAAAACAACCGCGATCTGCGCAAAAATTAATTTCGCAAAAATTGTTCGCAATCACAATACTTTGTCGGTATATATCAGCACAGAGCGACAAAGAAGACACGCCAGGCTCTGCTTAACAGGCAACAGTCGCCAGGACCTTTTGGCCACGAACCATCATCATAGTAGGAGGCAGCTTGGAACGAAAAGATTCGGCCCATGGCTCGGCAGCGATGGCCTATTTTGCCATTGTTTTCATCGTCTTCACGGGGGGGATAGCCATTGCGCAGAATTCGGCGCTCCTTCCCCTCGCTGATGTATTGAAGCCGGATGGCTCGCTCGAAATCTCCCGGCAAGCCAATATCGCTCTGGATCCCACCGGTTACGAAATGGCATTGGACGATCAAGGCAGGCCCCGATTCCGTCCGGCCCGCGATGGCAGTCCCGCCACCCTTGATGTGATCGAAAAATGGAGCACGCAATACTGCTACTCCGGCGCCAACAACCTCATCACCGCCCTTGCCGTCTTTAATGGCGAACTCTATGTCGGCGGCTATTTCACCTCCATTGGACCCATTTTCGCCAACTATATCGCTCGCTGGAACGGCTCGACCTGGTCGGCATTGGGAGATGGTCTGGATGGCGCCGTGCACGCGATCGTGGTCAGCAGCACCGCCGTCATTGTCGGCGGCGATTTCATCTATGCCGATAACGTCTTTTGCCGGCGCATCGCGCGCTGGGATGGCACGATGTGGTCCGCCCTGGGCAACGGTTTCAATGGCCGGGTGCGCGCCCTGGCTCTGGCAGGCGGCCTGCTCTACGCCGGCGGCAACTTTACCCTTTCAGGCGCCACACCCATCAGCTATATCGCCATCTGGAACGGCTCGGCATGGAGCCAGCCTCTGAACGGCGTCGATGCGCCGGTTCATGCCATGGCTGTCAACGGCAGCGAAGTCTATATCGGCGGAGAGTTTGTTTACGTGAACACCAGTCTGCTGGTCAATCGTGTCGCCCGCTGGTCCGGCAACTCGTGGTACACGCTGGGAAACGGCTGCAACAACATCGTCCGTGCCCTCTCCTATAATAACGGCGTCCTCTATGCTGGCGGTGATTTCATCACGGCGGGCGGGGTCACGGTCAACCGCGTCGCCCGCTGGTCCGGCACCGCCTGGTCCGGCATCGGAACAGGCGCTGACGACCGTGTCAATGCCATTTACCACGACGGCACCATGCTTTACATCGGCGGCCATTTCTCCACCGTCGATGGTATCTCCGCCTACCGCCTGGCGCGCTGGAATGGCGCAACGTGGTCCGCCGTCGGTTCCGGCATCAACTCCTATGTCTATGCTCTTACGGCGTATGCCGGCAATCTCTATATCGGCGGTGATATTTTTGTCGCCGGCGGAAAATGTGCCAACAATATTGCGCGCTGGGATGGCAGTGATTATTATGCGCTCTACACCGGCCACGGCTTTCGCGGCAAGGTTTACGCCATCCTGGTGGATGGCGGAGATGTCTACGTCGGCGGCGCCTTTTCGCAGGCGGGTGGCGTCATGGCCAACAATGTCGTGAAATTTAACGGCACGACCTGGAGTGCGCTCGGCAATGGCATTGCCGGCAGCGTTTATGCGCTGGCCAGTGACGGTTCCAACATCTATGCCGGCGGTCGCTTTTCCGCTGCGGGAAGCGTTTCCGCCAACAATGTCGCCAAATGGAACGGCAGCGCCTGGTCGGCGCTGGGCGCCGGCGTCAGCAACGGCGCCACCAACAGCGGCACCGTCTATGCCCTGGTGTGGGACAGCGCCAATCTCATCGCGGGAGGTGAATTCAACAGCGCCGGCGCGGTGACGGCCTACCGCGTCGCCCAGTGGAACGGCTCGGCCTGGAGCAGCATGGGACTCGGCATGGACAATACGGTTTACACGCTGACCGTTTATGGAACCGTCATCTGCGCCGGCGGCAAATTCAAGTACACCCAGGGCGGCGGTTTCTGGCTGAACTATACAGCCAAATGGGAAAGCGGCGCCTGGAGCGCCATGGGCACCGGCATGGACAGCACCGTATATGTCCTGGTGGCCACCCCCAGCAGCGGCCTCTACGCAGGCGGAAATTTCACCAAAGCGAACGGCAACACCGCCAACCGCCTTGCCCATTGGAATGGCGGCGTCTGGACAGCCGTCAGCACAGGTGCGAATGCCACCATCCGTGCAATATCGGTCGTAGGCTCGGATATCTATATCGGCGGAGATTTCACCCAGGTCGGATCCAGCCTCGCCGCCAATCGCTTTGCCAAGTGGGATGGTTCCTCCTGGTCCACCCGGGGCAATGGCCTCAATGGCCCCGTCTATGCCATACAAGGCGGCGATCTCTACATCGGCGGCGCCTTCACCGCCGCGGGCAGCAGACCCTCTTTTTATTTCGCCCAATGGCTCGACAACTTTTATGTGCTGCTCGAAGCCAAAGTCCTCCTCCAGGGCGCCTACGTTCTCAGCGGCGGACACATGACCGCCGCACTGAAAACAGGCGGCCATCTGCCCGTGACTGCGCCCTATCTGGACCACCGCGTCATCGACACGGTACCGGCGGATATCACGGACTGGATTCTCGCCGAGTTCAGGGATAGCGGCGGCAACGTCATGATGTGGAAGAGCATCCTCCTCCACAAGGACGGCCGCCTGGTGGATGACGACGGTGTCACCGGCCAGGTGATCATCGAAGGCCTGGCGGAAGGCTCCTATTACCTGCTCCTGCGCCATCGCAATCACATCGCCGTGATGAGCGCCGCCATGCTGACGCTCAGCCGCACCAGCACCACCCTGTATGATTTCACCACCGCAGCGGCGTCCTGCTATGGCAGCGGCGGATGCGTCGAACTTGAACCGGGATACTGGGGCATGTGGGCGGGCGACATCAACCAGGATCATATTATCAGCACGCGCGACTATTACGCCTGGTATCGTTCCAATTTTCGCGCCGAATCGGGCTATCGCATCGCCGACGTCGATCTCAATGGCTCGGTGGGTATCAGCGATTATAATCTGTGGCGAACCAATGCGTTGATCAATGCGCAGGGTTCATTGCCATAAACGGTAACGAAAGATCATGAGACGAGGGGTGCGTTTGCGAACGCACCCTTTTTTTGCCCAATCGTCAACGCAATATCAGCACGCCGCAGTGCAACCCTTTCCGGGAGACACCTCTGCGCAACAATATCTGCCGCTGGTGCGAAGGCCCCCTCGTGCCCGGCCAAAAAGGCTTTTGCAGTCCCGAGTGTCACGATCTCGTGCATACCTTCGGCAAACCCCGGATGGCCGGGGATATGCTCGGTTATGACTATTCCAGTTACGATCCCGAAGACGACAAATATGGTGGTGTCGATGAGGAAGAAACAGGCGAGATCATCGATCCGGAGGAAGAATGGATTAAATTAAAAATGTTACGGCTGTTCATACCGTTTTGATCCGTGAGTCATGCTGATTCCGTTCCCCAAAAATTTCATGCCTGATCATTTTTCGGTTGCCGAAAACCTCAGGTTTGTGTACCTTGGAAGGCAAACCGGGCGCCTGCCCCCCTGGGCGCCAACACCTGAAACCTCCAGGAGGAGTTCCCACTGATGAGCGATCACTGGCCCGACCGCGATACCCTGCATCGCGCTCCGTTACAAAAAAACACGGGCGTTTCACCCCATGGCAGAACGGCACAACGCCTGATCACAACCACAACCTTTCCCACGCCATTGGGAGCAATGCTGGCCGCGGCGACGGAATCCGGCCTCTGTCTGATGGATTTTGTCGACCGGCGCTTGATGGAGACGCAGCTGTTGCGATTGCAGCAGCTGCTCCATGCCGAACTCATCCCCGGTGATCATCCCCTCTTTGAGCCCCTGGCACAGGAAATCCAGGAATACTTTGCCGGCACCCGCCGCGTCTTCACCCTCCCCCTCGAAGTGCCGGGCACACCCTTTCAACAGCGCGTCTGGAAGGCGCTGCAGACAATACCCTATGGAGAGACGAAAAGTTACGGAGCGCAAGCCCTGGCCATCGGCCAACCCAACGCCATTCGCGCGGTGGCCCACGCCAACGGGCTCAATCGCATCGCCATCATCATCCCGTGTCATCGCGTCATCGGCAAGAATGGGCAACTGGTGGGATACGGCGGCGGTTTGCAGCGCAAGCAGTTTCTGCTGGATCTGGAACGGAGAAATAAATAGGGCCGCGACAGGCACGTCGGGGCCCCCATTTTGCCCTTGATGAGCGTCTCAGCGCCACCGTAAAAGTACCGCGCAACGCAGGCCTCAGCAGCGCCACCGGCAAGCTATTTTTGAATCGCGTGCCGGGTTCCTTCCTGCACAGCCTCACACAGAACACAGCTTCTGTACCTTTGACAAGACCGTCACCGCCTGATGATTTCGTTCACGCGATGAACCTTTGAGGCCATATCCCTGTACCAGCACCGCCTGACAGGCGGCGCAGCAGCCGGACCCGGCGATACCGAGCGCTCACCCGGCCCTCATTTGAATCGCAACGCATCCTCGGGACAGGCCTGAATGCACGCCCCGCAGGCGTGACAATCGGGGCGCGACTTTTTGCCCTCCAGGATCGACGGCACGGTCGGACAGGGACTCTCCTTGACGCAGCGCATGCACATCGTGCACTTTTCCTTGTCAAGCCGCACGCGTAAAATCGAAACATGCTCGACCAGCCACGTCAGCAGTCCCACCGGACACACCAGATAGCAGAAGGGCCGGTAAATGAACAGCGCGGCCAAAAACGTCACCACAAAAGCGGGGATGACAGTCCATTCGAGGCTCCAGTGCAGAAATTCGAAGGGGTTCAGGTAAACGTAAATACTGAAACCAAGGCCATACAAAAAGGCGATAAAACCCAAAAAAATGACCATACGCAACGTGTTGCTCCAGCGGAAAGACAGTTTGCTGCGCCATTTCCCCGGCAGCGGGATGGCATGCAGCATCTCCTGGATGGCGCCGATCGGACAGTTCCAGCCGCAGAAGGATTTGTTGGCGACGAGCGTCAACAGCAAAATGAAGGCGAGGACTGAAAAAAAGACGATGGGGACGGCCCGGCCCATCTGATTGAACATGAAGGCTTTTTCGATGGTGCACATCGGACTGGGATGCATGTCCATACCATTGGCGAAATCACCCAGAGGCAGAAACGCGACGATACTGAAGGCGAAAAAGACCACCACCATGGCGGCCAATCGCACCCATTTGCTCGCGGTGCGGGTCATCAGCAGCACCAGCCCGATGAACGCCAGGATGGCGCCCACCCAGACGCGGGGCAATCCCCACACCGTCCAGAATGTCAGCGCGCGTCGCGCTCCTTCCTCTTCTTCGGCGCCCAGGACGAGGGTGACAAGACCCGTGAATAAGAGTATGGCCATGAACTGCAGCAGGCTGTGCAGGCGGGTACGCCAGTGGGAAAAATGCATGGGAATCTCCTGATCGTTGATGAAAGGTTTGTCTGAATCGCTTCGTTTTCTTCGGAAGCTTCGCCGTTTATCCAATTACTGGGTTAGACCGTCCTGCCGTGTAAAACTTGTATATTTTTTCTTTTTGTTCAAATTCATGGTTTGCGCGATGCAGCGACGCGAAAGCCGATGAGCGGATAGGCGAACGAAGGGGCCTGGCCGGCGCGTTCGCTCAGGCGGCTGTAGGCCGGACCGTCCTCGAACGAGCCACCCCGCAGGGAGCGCGAGAATTCCATGGGCAGGCTGCTGAATTGTTTCCCCTTGGGCGGGGTCCTGCCGAGAAATTCTTCATAATGGTTGGCGCACCATTCCCAGACATTTCCGCTGACGTCGTACAAGCCCAATTTATTGGCATGGAAAGACCGCACTGGTGCGGTGAAGACGAAACCATCGTCATAGGCGTCGAAATAGAGCTTGAGCCTCAGGAGCGCAGCGGCACCAAGATCACCGACATTGCCGCCGCTGCTGTCGACCGGCAGGTCATTGCCCCAGGCGTAGCGAATCTTTTCACCTCTGTTGCGAGCGGCATATTCCCATTCGCTCTCGCTCGGAAGCCGCACGCCGGCCCACTCGCAAAATGCCTGCGCATCCAGCCAGCTCACATTGACCACCGGATGCGTGTCGTCCTGGGTAAATCCGGGATTTCGCCATCCGGCATCCGCAATCCTGTCAAATCGTTCACCATTCCAGGCCCAACCGAATCCTTCCTGCTCCGCCTGGGTTTGATAGCCCGTGGCAGCCACGAAACGTTTGAATTGTCCCACGGTGACCTCGGTCACACCGAGATAGAAGGTGCCGACCTTGACGGTCTGCACAGGCCCTTCGTCCGCGTCGCCATCGCCAAAGAGATCACCCATCTGATAACTGCCACCCGGAATTTTCACCAACTCCAGACCGGCTTCCGGACGTTGGCGTTTCTGGCAGGAAGTGACAAGACTGGCCACCAGGACCACCAGAACTGCGCAAATTATTTTTTGCATTGCGATACCTCACGACTGATTGTTAAGCACCATAATGTACTATTTCCAAAGATGATTTTCAACTCTTTTGCAGAAAAAAAGGAATATCTGCACGCCAGCGTGTGTTCCTTTTGAGACGGCACACACCAACAAGAGGTTCCCATGTCGCGCAACGTTCTCTTCTGGATTCTGGCAATCGTCATCACCTTGGCGTCTGCGGCTTATCAGCGTCTCACCGGTCCGACGCACCCCTTCCGCGGGAAAGTTGTTGTCTCCGGTCACACCGTTTCCTACAAACTGCCGCGCGCCCACATCATCGGCACGCCGGCAAACATCGAGATTCCGGTGCCTTCCTCACTGATCGCTGCCGCGCTTCATTACCGCCGCCATAATTCCGATGACGTCTGGAGCTCCGCGGCCATGGAATATCAGGCCGGGGTGCTGGTGACAACCCTTCCGGAGCAGCCAAGCGGTGGCAAAATTCAGTATTATATCGAAATAAACGACATGCAAACCACGCAGCGCATTCCGTCTGCAGCGGTCATACTGAGCCGCTTTCGCGATGCCGTGCCCACTGCGGTGTTACTCCCGCACGTCCTCTTCATGTTCATGGCCATGCTGATGTCGACGCGCACGGGACTGCAGGCTCTGCTAAAAAACGCCTCCCTCACCCGCTACACCTATTGGACCATCGCCACCATTTTTGTCGGCGGCATGATTTTTGGTCCCCTGGTGCAGAAATATGCCTTTGGCGTCTTTTGGACCGGCGTGCCGTTCGGCATGGATTTGACCGACAATAAAACCCTGATCTTTCTCCTGGTGTGGCTCGCCGCCGCGGTCAAAGTGCACCAGAATCGACACGCAAGAGGCTGGGTGCTGGCTGCCGCCCTCATCACACTATTCGCTTTCCTGATCCCCCACAGCACGTTTGGAACCGAACTCGATTATCTCAAGACCGGACAACCCTGATTCAACACCCTGATCATTTCCCGGGCAGCGTTTCCTGCAACAAACGCTGCCTTTTTTTATGCGCCCGCCGAGTCAACTGCGGCATTGCCAGGCTCTCTTCCTTGCCGTGCGACTTTTGCGGCTTCTGATTCAGCGCTTTCCTGCCTGCAACACTCCTGTCACTATACGGTGACAAGCGTCGCCAAATCTTGACAGGCGTTGAGGTCATCACCGGGATCCCCGGATTTATCCTGCTTTAAACTATTGTTAATACTATTTAAAATCATCCGACTTTGCTGAAAAGTATGGCGCGCAGGTTGCAATAGGTTTCGGGCATGAGATATGACAAGGAGGTGAGTTGCCGTTCTCTGAATTTGCATCCGTCGATCTGGATATTTTGCTGACCGGTTCGCAACCGCCGCGCCGCGTTGGTCCGCGCATTCTGACTGTAGGCTCCGGCAGCCGTGGTGACGGAAAAACCGCGATTGCCTGGTTGCTGGCGCAGACATTGTCGAGACTGGGGCGCAAGACGGCTCTGATCGATGCCGATCTGAGTGCGGCAGGCATCTATGATCGTGTAAAAAACATGGACGCGGACAAATCCCTGCGACTCTTCCTGCAGCGTCAGCAGGATATCAATATTCTCACCCAGGCCACCTTCAGCAAAAACCTTTTCCTCATCACCGGTTCTGCAGAGATCTCTAGGCATAATCAGCTGGCCTTTGCAGCCAAGCAGAAGCTCCTCACGCAATTGCGCCGCCTCAAGGCGGACTGCGTTGTCATCGACGCGGGAGCGGGCAGCAGCTATTTCCACCTCGACCTGTTTCTGGCAGCGGATTTTCCCATCGTGGTGACGCAACCTTCCAGCGAGGCATTGCTGCAAGCCTATCAATTCATTCGCACCGGTTTTTTCCGCAAGTTGCAGCCGCTCGCCCGCCACTGGCGGGATTTATACGGCTATATCACGACCCTTGGGGATCTCGCGCCCAGGGGGGCCATCAAAACCGTTCCCGATTTTATGCGCACACATGATCTGACCCATGCACATGTGTGTGAAGTAGTCGGCAGCGGTTTGCACGCCTATCGTCCGGTGATCCTGGTCAATCAATCCGGCGCTGATCAGGAAATCGAAAAACGGCAGCTGTTATTGGTGTTGCTGGAAAAAATCATGGGCATCAAAGCGATAAACGGCGGCAAAATCCGTCCGGATGAGCGTCTCGTCAAGGGGTTATCCCAGGGCAAACCGCAGCTGATGCTTGGCGGTGCAGCCGGAGAGGACATCGGCGAGATGGTGCGGAAATATTTGATGGTTTGAAGGAGACAGGAAGGGCCCGGCAGCATCGACTGCGGTCTTTTTCCATTTCTTTTTTACTTCCCCAACCCTGATAAGCCGGAACCGTTGTAAGGCGGGCAGGCTGCTCACCCTGCACACTCGCTATTTTACGCCCAAAATGGCTGACGAGAAGCCCGAGGCCTCCTGCACCGAAGCCCCGGTGCACCGCGATGATCACCAGCAGCCCCCCTTGACCGCGGCGGCAAAGAGATACAACACGCCGGGGCATCCGCGTGGAAAGGGAATGCCCGCCAGGATGTCACGCCCACCACAAGGGGCGAAGGAACTGGAAATTGCAAGGATTTGATTTTCCGGAAGAAACGACCGTTTTGCGGGGTCTGTCCATCTGACCGGTTCCTGACGCAGCCTCGAGGCGGCGCGGCCTGCCGGCATACTGTTCGGGGATGGAATAATCAGTTCAAGCGGTGTGCCGAAACGGCGTCGATGGCACAGGATGGGCCGGATGTATCAATTGATATTTCTCACCGGACAGACATTGCCCGGCGCCTGGAAATTGCACACACCCCAGGAGGTACACCAGGTGCCGCAAATAAAGGTGGAAGCGTCCACGGGAGCGGTGCGGAGCGGTTTCAATTCAAATAGGTGCGGAATGCGGTTATGGCTGTCGATTAATTGCTCGCAAATCTGCTGGATACGCTGACACGTGGCATTGGCGGCCGGCGTCAAATGGGTGAGGGCATTGGTGCGGACGGCCTGGCGGATGCCCCTATCGAACGGAATGGCACCTGCCAGAAGCAGTTGAAAGCCCACTTCGCGTTCCAGATGAAGATTGAGCAGCTTCATGTCCTTGAGAAAATCGCCATCGCTGATCTGGTTGAAAATGATACGCAGATTGAAACTGCCAACGATGCGCCGCATCAGCTCTTCAGCGGGAAGATCCAGGTGACGCATGTGCTGCAACGCCTGATGAATCAGCGGGGTATCAGCATTCTGAACGAAACTCTCCCCGGATCCGGTCTGGCTCAGACTGTCGATGGCGAGCTGCAATTTTTGTTTGACGATATTTTTGATGAATTTGGAGAGATTTTCCAGCGCCATCGGCTCGGGCGAAGTGACGACCAGATTGAGATCGGAAGTGAGAAAATAGGCCAATTCCCGGGTATCGGTGCGGGGGCCAAAGTCCAGGAGCACATATTCGGCATCCAGCTTGCGCAAAGCCCGGACAAAATTGATGCGCCGCAATATGGTGGACTCTTCGGCGTTGTGGCCATATTCAGGAGCGGTGATCAAACGAATGTTTTCGACTTGGGTGGGCAGAGCCGCCTTGTAGAGACCCTCGCCGTTATCCACCAATGGCCATAGATTGGGAGAGGATTCACGCATGCCAAAAATCTGACGCTGATTGGCGCCATCAAAATCCGCATCGACGATAATCACGCGCTTGCCGCTGCGGGCCAGAGACAGGCCCAACAGGGCGGTGAGAATCGATTTGCCGACGCCACCCTTACCGCCGGCAATGGACCAGAGCTTGGCGCGACGCAGGTGGCCATTATTGCGGATGAACGGCTGCATGCCGTGCAGGTAGCCCGCCAATTGATGCCGCTGGCCATTGGTGATGATGTCATTGGGATAGAGCAAACCTTGCAAGCCCCACAACGCCAATGCGTAGGAGCTCAGAGGGCCGATGTGTCCATCCTTGTGCTCGATGGACCAAAGCCGGGTCTGTCTGCCAAAAGTTGCCGTTTTCATGTTGCGCCACTTTGAAACAAATGTACTGAAACAAACCACAACGCCCATTTATCAAGCTCGAAGGCTGATGCAGCTTCCGGCAGTCAGCGTAGGGCCATGGTGCTAAGTGCCGGAAATATAATATAGAAAAGAGCAGCCCGAATTCCTGATTTTTTTGTATTGTGGTCACTTCTGTGACTACCCCCACACAATGCAAAGTTCATACCAAAAGAAATATTTTTCAGCAGGCGATACCCAGACACGTTCCCACCGCTTCTGCCGCTGCCAGCAGCGGGGAATCCGGCGGCACGGTGCGGGTTCTGCCGCCCACCTCGTGGATGGGCACCGAGACGATCTGGTCGCCGCGCAAAGCCACCATCTGGTTGAATTTTCCCTGAACGAGCAAATCCGCCGCACCGACACCAAATCGTGTCGCGAGAATGCGATCAAAGGCCGTGGGCGAACCGCCGCGCTGCAAATGGCCCAGCACGGTGGCCCGGGTCTCCCGTCCCAGGCGATCCTCGATTTCGTTGCCCAATTTGATCGAGATCCCCCCCAGCCGGATCGCCTCGACACTATCCTTGACGATGCGGCTCACCACCACCTCACCGCCCCGGGGTTTGGCGCCTTCCGAGACGGCAATGATGCTGAAACGGCGGCCGATGCGGCTGCGCTCTTCCACTTTGGCACAAATGGCATCCAGCTCATACTCTATTTCGGGGATGAGAATGACGTCGGCGCCTCCGGCGATGCCCGCCCCGAGCGCCAGCCAGCCCGCATTCCGTCCCATGATCTCAACCAGCATGATGCGATGGTGCGATTGCGCGGTGGTATGTATGCGGTCGATGGCCTCGGCGCCGATGGAGACCGCGGTATCGTAGCCAAAGGTAATGTCGGTACCATATAAATCGTTATCAATGGTTTTGGGAACGCCGATGACAGGGACGCCGCGCTCAACCAGCCGGCGCGAAATGGTCATGGTTCCGTCTCCGCCAATACAGACAATGGCATCCAACTGCCATTTTTCGATATTCCTGAGCGTCTGCTCGGACAAATCCAGCCGGACGACTTTGCCATCGCGCAGGGTTGGATTCTCGAAGGGATTCGCCTTATTCGAGGTGCCGAGAATGGTGCCGCCGCTCTGCAGAATGCCACTGACATCGCCCCAGCTCAGCTCGCGCATGCGGTTTTCGATGAGTCCCTGGAATCCATCCTCGATGCCGATGACCCGGATGTCCTTTTTGGTCATCAGCGATTTGGCCACGGCGCGAATGACCGCATTCAGTCCCGGAGCATCGCCCCCTCCCGTCAGAATACCCACGCGCCGCAAGGATCCTGCTGCCATCGTTCGCTCTCCTTAAAGATAACGGTCCAGTTTTCGCACTGCAATCTAAGGTTATTTTCCATCAAATCAAAACGGTTTTGGCACGCTGACTTGATCAATCTATGAAATTTAAATTTGAGGGTAGGAGGCGGCTGCCGCCGAAAATCGCCGCCGGGAGGCGGCTCCTACAAAAATTTAATAATTAAACCATAGACGCATTAACTCCTGAATGTGCGTATCATTCAGGCAAAATTGTGCCTTCTGAGAATTTTTGGCCTGATTCGGAATCAACACACGGTTTCCCGGTCCGCGAGTTCGTTGCGAACCGTGACCACCTCCCCGCCGCAGCGGTAAACCCGTGGCAGACGTCTTCCCCACCGCGCCAGAACCTCGTAAGAAACCGAGTCGATCTTGCGGGCGATGTCGTGGGGAGAAATCTCCTCTGCGCCGTCGCAGCCCATCAGGGTGACCGCGTCGCCGATTGCGATGTCCGGCAAATGCGTGACGCGGACAAAGCAGGCATCCATGCACAAACCGCCTGCCAGGGTGGCGCGCTTTCCCTGAATCAGCACCTCACCGATGTTGCGCAATTTGCGGTCATAGCCATCGGCATAACCGATGGGCAGCACGGCGATGCGTTCCTCTTGTTCTGCCAGAAAACGGCGGCCATACCCCACGGTATCGCCGCGCTGAATGGTGCGCAAAGCCGTGACGCGGGTCACCACCCGCGCCGCCGGCTGCAAGTCATGGGGCCGGCGGACGTCGCCGGAGGGGTAATAACCGTACAGCATCAAGCCAACGCGCACCATATCCAGATGCGCCTGCGGCAAATCCAGCACAGCGCCGCTGTTGCACATATGCCAGAGCGGTATCTCCACGCCTTGCTGCCGCAGTGCCGCACGAATCGACTTGAAACGGTGAATCTGCAGCAGGGCGAAACTCTTGTCCAGGCCATCGGACATGGGAAAGTGGGTCATGGCGCCGAGAACATCGAGGTGCGGAAATCGCGAAAACTGCCTGGCCGCTTCCACCGCATCCCGCCATGGAACGCCATAGCGGCTCATGCCGGTATCGATCTTGAAATGGATTTTGGCATGAACGTCCCGCGCCGCGGCAGCCGCCTCCAGAGCCTCCACAAGCGGCGTCTGAAAAACCATCTGCTCGAGTTGATGGTCCAGCACCACCGCCGCCTGCTGCGGGCCGATGGCGCCCATGTTCAATATGGCGCCGCGAATGCCGGCGCGGCGCAGTTCAACGGCTTCATCAAGGGTGACGACGGCGAAGCGGTGCACGCCCTGCCGTTCCAGCCAGCGCGCCACTTCCACCGCGCCCAGGCCATAGGCGTCCGCCTTGACCACCGCGCACAGCTGCACCACCCCGAGACCGGCACGCACCTGGTGCAGATTCGCGGCAATGGCATCCAGATCAACTTCCATCCACGAAGGACGGAAAAATGGGGGTTGAGATTGGACGTGTGTCGACATGTTCACCTCATCGCTCTCGAAGCGGAGATTTTGTCCGAGCTATTCATAAACCGCCGCATGCGCAAAGATCGTCGCATTTTATCGATTGACATCATGGAATAATGTGTGATCTGATATTTCTCGTCTCCACAACAGGATGTCATATAACCTGAATTATTCATAAACATGGATGGAAATGAGTTTAATATATTAATAATTATATTGTTGCAGGAGCCCTCTCCCGAGGGCGACCATATTTCGGGCTCTGGAGAGCCCTCCTGCAACAAATTTTTAATTACACCTGTAGCCGCCTTCTACGATCCAATTTCAATTTCATGAACAGGACAGGATAAAGCTTTGGCTCTGTTATTATAGACTCCGATTCCCGGCGTTCGCGGCGATGCATCGTGCAGGTTTACCGTTCCAGGTTAAACTTTGACAGCCGTTTCACCGCGCCGGGAAGATAGAGCGAGCGGTTCAACAGACGCAAATTGGGCCGGACGGCGGGCCACAGCAGATGGCCGCCGTAAGCCGCCACACCATAAGAGAGCACCGTCGCCAGCGCGGCGCCCTGGAGCCCATATTGGGGAATGAGAAGGAGATTCAAAACGATGTTCGCCACGGCGCCGCCCGCGTGCAGCACGAGCAACGCGCGTTGCCGCCCTTCGGCGAGAAACCAGCGGCTTGCCGCTTGCGACATGAAAACAAACCACAGCGACGGCGTATGCCAGCGAATGACCTGACTGGCCGCCAGATAGGTATCGCCATAGAACCACCGCATCAAACAGGGCCCAGCCAGCCACAGCGTCACCGAGATGACAAAACCGCCCCAGATCATCAAGTCGTAGAAAAATTGCAGCCGTTTGAGGTAGGGTGTCTCTCCCTGTTCTTTTGCCGCCAGGATGGCCGGATAGAAAGTGCTGGTCAAGGCCGCGGGGATGAAAAAAAGCGCTTCACTGACGCGCACCGCCGCGCCGTATTGACCGACCGCATCCAGTCCGAGCCAATGCTGTATCATGATCTGGTCGACTTTGAGATAGGCCGCGATGGCGATGCCGGTGAGCCACAGCGGCCATCCTGCGGCGAGCAGCTTTCTCGCCACCGGCCCGTACCAGCGCCACGCGCGCACCGACTCTCCCAGACGGCGATAATTGAAAAGCAGAACCAGGCACAGTATGACGGACTCGGCCGTCAGAATCAGCGCAAAATAGAAAACAGGCGCCTGCATCAGAATGAGGAGCACCTTGGCCGCTGATGAACAGAGCAGCGCGATGACCTTGGCCTGCACCGTGTAAACGGAAGCCACCTGTTTTTGAAAATAACTGTCGATCACGCCCACTGCCGGTGCTGCGAGGCTGAATGACAACACCAGGATCATTCCCTTGAGCTCGGTGGTTATGGACGAGCCAGGCAACCCGAGCGCAAGCATCGCGATCAGAGAAGCCGCGGCCAGCAGGCGCAGATAAAACGCACTTCCCAGCCACCATCCCAACTGCCGGGGGTGGCGTATCAGTTCCCGCACCAGAATGGCATCCAGTCCGAGGCTGGCAATGGGTGCACACAAACCGACGACGCTCAGGGCGTAGCTGTACGCTCCATAGGAGGCCGGACCGAGATAGCGTACCAGCCAGATGCCGATGGTGAAACCAAGGCCCAGCTGTACCGCGCGCTCTGTGAAAAGCCAAAAGGTGTTGGCCGCATATTTTCGTACATTCTTCATCAAAGAGGGCCATTAGCCTGATCTATTCAACAACCGCCGAGTGCGGAGGTCGCCTGGGAGCCTGTCGCATTTATATTGTCAGTACTTGATTTTATTAATGGTCTGCCTTGACGGCCAAACTTGATAGTAAATTATAATCAATAGCTTATGATATTGGGGAACTTTCAATCCGACAGACTCCTGGTTGAATCCATGGGCGTTATGGAACGATTCCTGATGTGATGCTTCTTTTCGCAACATCAGGATGTCACATGAAGCCATTGCCGTTTTATGGTTTACGCTACGCCTTCAGGCATGCCCGGCGCTGAGAAGTTCAGGTTGGCAGATTTCTTCGACCCCTCCGATGTCCCTATTCGTGCCGGCTCGCGCGACAACTTTGGTCACCTTTCGGCTGCCGCGGGGTGAAAACATACAGGCTGTATTCGCCGAGATTCCAGAACGGGGTGTGGTTCAGAGCGCAGTCCAACCGCCATAACGCTTTTCCCAAAAAGCCGTTGACGGGTATGAAACGGTGACGGTACCAGGCCGGATAAAAAATCGAATAGCCGCGCCGTTTTGTGCAGGTAAAGAGAGGCGAGAATATCTTTTTGATCGCCGTGGCGGAGCGGCACATGCTGTCCAGCGGGCGTTCCGGCGCATAGCCCGCCCATTTTTGCGTCACCCGCGCCAGCGCCCGGCGCGGCCGTCCGCGCAGCAGATTCCAGATCATATCCGCCAGATACCAGCGATTGACAAAAGTGAGCACCATGGCGCCGTTGGGCGCGAGCGCCTTTGCGAGGGCCCGGGCGGCCATTTCCAGATCGCTCACAGTGTTCAGAGCGCCAAAATAACAGTAAATCAGATCGAATTTTCGTCCCGGGAAGAGAGCCTCAATGGTTTCCGGTGTGCCGACCTCGGCGCGGACATCGGATGCGTCGCATGCGGCGAGTTTGGCGCGCGCCTGCTCGACCATGCCGGATGATACATCGATGCCGCGCCACAGAGCGTGGGGATATTTTCCCGCAAAGTAGTGGAGATCGATGCCCGGCCCGCAGCCGATTTCAAGACCGGCGGTGGCTGAATATTCCTCCGTCACCGCGCGAAAATCGCTGCGCAAGCGCTGCAGGATGGGATTGTTGTCATAATGCTTTTCAAAGGAGGCGGCTTCCTCATCGTAGTACCTGGCGACCTGCGCATAATAGCCGTCACCCTGCAAATGGAGCGGACGCGAGCCCATCAGATCTCCTTCGCCTGCAAACGCTCGGCGTAGGCCTCGAGGACTTCCCCCTCGGTCGGATAGCCGTGCGACTTGCTGTAACGTTCACAGATGCCGCGGAGGAGGGCATCCCGCGTTGGCGTATCCTTGCGATAGCGCCAGCCCCAAACCGTTTTCCAGATTTTCGGCAGCAGCGCCTCGAGGCCATCGATGAGAATATTTTTCAGCGGCCATTCCAGTACTTTTTGCAGTCCACTGGCGCCGTGAAAAATACAGTGATTCGGATTGGGCGCCAGATAGTAGTTGGGAAAAAAAACAGCCACCCAGCGGTTCTTCTGCATAAAACGCTGGAACAGCTGCAAACCATAAAGAGGCGCCAAACCCGTCACCTCGGCGGCGGTATAGAGCGTTTTATCCTCGAGTTCGAGATGATCTTCCGAAAGCAGATAATTGAAGCAGAGCAGCTTGCGTGGATTGAAACCGGGAATGCGGCGGAAAATGGCCAGCGCAACCTTGCACACCCAGACGCGACGGCCGGCGGTGATGATGAAAAAATCGATATCGCTGTCATGGCCCGCCACGCCCTTGGAGAGATCCCCGGAGAGATAGATGCCGCGAACAAAGGGAAGATGGCGGATGCGTGCGGCGCTGCGCGCAGCCATCGTCCATAATGCGCTGGCCTGTTGCTCCATTCTCGAACGCGCGGTCACCAGACTCCCCCGGCCGCGCACAAACCAGTAACTCCCGCGCGCTTCCAGCAGAGCCGTCATGGCCGCAGTCTGCAAGGATTGCCGCAAGGCCTTGCGGCTCGTCTTCACTTCCATGAGATAGAAAAGTAACTGCTCTTCCGTCAAGGGATAATCGAAAACATCAAAATAGAGGATGGTTTTCAGGATCGCCTTTTCTGTTGGCGTCATCGTGCTCATGGGCTGTTTGGTCATCCTGTTCTTGATGGAAATTGATGGTCAAAAACCATTTTCATTACAGGTATATGGCCTGCAAGATGCAAAAACCACTAAGGACATGAAGAGAATCGATTGCGAAAGTAGTATGAAATCAATTGGGTGCAAAGTTAATTTTTGTGCGCTTCGTGGGCGCTGTCAAAATAGAGCTCTGAAACCCGGCGTTTTCTGTCGAGATGTGATGATACCTGTTACGGCCAAGGCTTCCCTTGTTCATGAATGATTCAGGCTCGTTGAAAATAGAACAGGTAAATTTAAAATAAAATTGGAAAAAAGTAAATATATTCCCATATTATTCGGGTTTTGGGCATAGCCCCTTTTTTTCAATATAAGCATATCCTGGGAGAAGGACACCATGAAAAATAAACAATCTGCATCAATTTTGGCCCTGGTGATCGCTGCAGCGGCTCTGCTGGTGGCCGTCATCGCACTGGTCATGGCGCACGGCGCCCGGGAAACAGCGCGTTCCGATGTGACGGTGGAGGAAGGGGAAACGCTGAACCTGCCGCTGTACGATGAGGAGCAGGATCGATTCAGCTATCTGATACTGGCGGAATTGCAGATCACCAATCAGGGCGCAGCGGCGGTCAAGATACTCGAACTCGGCCGGCACGACGCGGATGCGGGATTCCTGATGGCCCTGAAGGATGAGGAGGTGCAAAGCGGCGATTTTCAGGCGCAACTCTATCCGCTGCAGCACACTTTCGCCGAAATTCAGGCGCAACCGCGTTTGCTCAAGGAGATCCTCAAGCACCAGCCAGGCGGCCATCTCTCACTGAATCATGTGCTGCAAACCGGTCAAAGCAAGACGTTCCGCTATGCCGTGCATTTGACGCCCTATGATGCGGACAAGCGCGCCTTGGCCGATATGGTGCTGATCTCGCTGCGGCTGACATTCGATAATGGCAAAACCAGGGTCATGCGGCAGGGCTATCCCGTTCAGCCGCTGCTGCCGTGAACAGCTTGAGAGCGAAACACCTGCATGAATACTGAAAGGAAGCAAGAGAAGCGCACCGGCCTGAAGGGGCTCTCCCGCAACGTGGTCGTCCTCGGCGTCGTCAGCCTGTGCAATGACGCCAGCAGCGAAATGATCTATCCGCTTCTGCCGCTTTTTCTGACCACCACGCTGGGCGCCACCACGCAGATGCTCGGCTTGATCGAAGGCATCGCGGAATCGACGGCGGCCCTGCTCAAACTCTACTCCGGCTGGCTCTCCGATCGTTTTGGCAAACGCAAATCCCTCACCGTCGCCGGGTATACCCTTTCAGCCGTCACCCGGCCGTTAATCGCCCTGGCCACGGCCGGCTGGCAGGTGCTGGGCATCCGTTTTTTGGACCGGGTCGGCAAGGGACTGCGCACGGCGCCGCGCGACGCCCTCATCGCGGATTCGACGCCGCCCGAAGCGCGCGGTGTGGCCTTTGGTTTCCACCGCGCCATGGACCACGCCGGTGCCGTCATCGGACCTCTGTTGGCCATGGCCGTGTTGGCCCTCTCCGCGAACAACTATCGTCTCGTCTTCTTTCTCGCCGTCATCCCTGCGTTACTCGGCGTCGCCGTTCTTTTGGCCGGGGCGCGGGAAATCCAGCCGGTGCAGCACGCCCGGCGGCCTTCTTTTCGTCTGACCCTGTTTGATAACAATTTTCGCCGCTATCTCTTCGTCATCCTGCTCTTCACCCTGGGAAATTCCAGTGATGCCTTTTTGCTGCTGCGCGCCAGCCAGATGGGTGTGGCCACGGCCTTCATACCGCTTTTATGGGTATTTCTGCATGTCGTGAAAATGCTCTTCTCGACGCCCTGCGGCGGCCTCTCGGACCGCATCGGACGCAAACGCGTGATCATCACGGGCTGGGTGCTCTATGCGCTGGTCTATGCGGGTTTTGCATACTGCAACGCCGCCTGGCACATCTGGGCGCTGTTTGCGGTTTACGGGCTCTTCTTTGCGCTCACCGAGGGCGCCGAAAAGGCCCTGGTGGCGGATCTGGTGGACCCCGGGATTCGCGGCACGGCCTTTGGCGTCTATAATTTTGCCATCGGCCTGGGCGCCCTGCCGGCCAGTGTGATCATGGGATTCCTGTGGCAGCGGATATCGCCGGCGGCAGCCTTCGGATTCGGCGCGCTCCTGGCGCTCCTCGCGGCCGGGCTCATCGTGCTGGTCCGTGTGCCGCGGCGTGCGGCAAAAAGTGCCTGAATCGTTATGGGTAACTTGATAACCCGGATTATTCATGAAAAATGGAAACAAAGGCTATAAGGCCGATGCTGACATCATGATAGACGACAACCGGTTCCAGTACAGTATGATCACACCAGGCCGACCAGGCCCAAAACAGACAACAAACGGGATTTGAACAAGTCCCTGTTTGCTGCATGGCCTTTGTGTGTTTGAATTTTCCAGTTTATACTTATTGTATAGAATCATGCATAGTAAAACACTGCATTTTTTCAAAGGAGGAACACATGGCTTTGTCTGCCCGTATTTCCATTCTGCTTTTGACCATCCTGGGGCTGATGCTGGTGACCACTGCGACGGTACAGGCGCAAACCACCGTTCAGGCGGGCTTTGGCGGCCTGATCGCCATTCCCCAGAATGAATTTGCCAGGGAAGTCAATGTCGGCGGCGGTCTCGGTGGCGAATTTCTCTACGCGCCGGGCGCCGGTCCCTTTGGCATCGGCCTGGTTATCAACTATCTGCTCTATGGTTCGGAGTCGCGCCGCGAGCCCTTCAGCACCACCATACCCGACGTACAAGTCGATGTCACCACAGAAAATCAGATCTTGCTGGCGCATCTCCTCTTCCGCATCCAGGCCAAAGGCGGTCCCATCCAGCCCTACGTGGATGGATTGGCCGGATTGAACTATCTCTACACCCAGACCAGCATCAAGAGTCTCCGTTGGGATGATGACGAAAACGTCGCCAGCTCCACCAATTTCGACGACACGGCGTTCAGCTATGGATTTGGCGGCGGCGTCATGGTGCGCGTCTGGCAGGGTGAAACCAACAGCGAAACGGGCTATCCGCAAAAAATGCAGGTGATGGTCGATTTGCGCGGTCATTACATGCGCGGCGGCGAGGCGGAATATCTGAAAAAAGGTTCCATCCGGCGCGTCGATGGCAAAGTGCTCTACGATATCAAAAAATCCACCACCGATCTCTTCATCGTCAAGATCGGCGCGACGGTGGCTTTTTAAGCCTGCAGCGGCGTACCAGCCTCCAGGACAGGAAAGGAAAAGATATGCAGCGGCAGCGCTTGACCCTCTTGATCCCATTCTGTGCAGTGATCATCCTGACGCAGGACCCCATCACGGCGCAGACGTCCTCTCCCGAGCTGCGCGGTGTCTGGCTCACCAACGTCGACAGCCGCGTCCTCGAGAGCCGCGCAGGCATCGCCGCCGCCATGCAGTTCCTGGCGGATCACCATTTCAATATCGTCTATCCCGTGGTCTGGAACGGCGGTGTAACGCTCTACCGCAGTGCGCTCATGGACTCCCTCTTTGGCATGCCCATCGACCCACGCCATGGCTCTCGGGATCCCCTGGCCGAAGTGATCGAGGAGGCCCATGCGCGCGGCCTGGCGGTGGTGCCGTGGTTCGAATTCGGTTTCGCCGCGTCCTACAAGCAGGACGGCGGACACATCCTCCGCACCAGGCCCGCCTGGGCCGCGCGCGACCGCGACGGCCGGCTCCTGAGCAAAAACGGCTTTGAGTGGATGAATGGCTACCATCCCGACGTGCAGGGGTTCCTCGCCGGACTGATCTCTGAAGTCGTGCGCGGCTATGATATCGATGGCATCCAGGGCGATGACCGGCTGCCGGCGCAACCGGTGGAGAGCGGCTATGACGCCTGGAGCGACAGCCTCTTCCGC
>DCUM01000069.1:100387-108123 GCA_002327255.1 bacterium UBA2214
CGTTATGACCTGGGTAAATACCGGGCCACGCTGGATGGCGTAAAAGCGGAGATGGCGCGACTGCCACAACCCGCCGCGGGCGTCTATCCCGGCATCCTGATCAAACTCGGCGATTATCTCATCGATACGGACTATTTGCTCGGCGCCATCCATTACAACCGCGCCTCGGGTTTCAACGGCGAGGTGCTCTTCTTCTATGAGGGTCTGCGTATGCAAGACGACAAGCTCGCCACAGCCCTTTTAAAGGGGCCGTACCGCCTTGTGGCGCCGTTACCGCGATGACCGACTCTGGCAGGATGAAAAAATGACCCCTCTCGATTACAGCATCGTCGCCGCCTATCTCGCGCTCATGGTGGCCATCGGCGTGACGCTGCAGAAACGCGCTTCGCGCAACATCGATTCCTATTTTCTCGGCGAACGGTCGATGCCGTGGTGGGCGCTGGGTGCCTCCGGCATGGCGGGCAATGTGGATGTCAGCGGCACCATGATCAACGTCGCGCTGGTCTACGCCATCGGCGCAGCGGGCTTTTTCATCGAAATCCGCGGCGGCATCGTCCTGATCATGGCCTTTCTCATGGCTTTTGTCGGCAAATGGTACCGCCGTGCACAGGTGATGACGCTGGCGGAATGGATGGAATTCCGTTTTGGCCGGACGCGGGAAGGGGCCATGGCGCGTCTGATCATGGCCATCGTCGTGCTCCTCTTCACCATCGCCGCCATCACCATGTTTTCCATCGGCGCCGGCAAATTCGTCGGCGAATTTCTCGGGCTGCCGCCGCTCTTCGGCCTGTCGCCCGATTTCTGGGCGGCCGCCATCATGATCGCACTCGCGACCTTCTATACCGTGCTGAGCGGATTGCAGGGCGTGGTGTGGACGGACGTCATTCAGGGCGGATTCATTCTGGTGATGATTCTCTATATCTGCGCCATCGCCCTGGCGCAGGGACCGCTGCCGGAGCAGTTCCTGGTATCGATGCCCATGAACGACGGCTCCTTCCAGGCGGTCGCGGTGAGCCGGGAAGCGTGGAGCGATGTGATCCCCAAATGGCGCCTGGATCTCGATCCACAGTCGCAATACGCCATCTTTAATCTCTTCGGCGTGGCCATCTTTTTCTATCTGCTCAAGGTATTCATCGAAGGCAGCGGCGGCACCGGCGGTTATATGGCGCAGCGCTATTTCGCGGCCAGGAACGATCGTGAAGCCGGTCTCTTGTCGATGTTCTGGATTTTTCTGCTCAGCTTCCGCTGGCCCTTCATCATGGCCGTGGCGATTCTGGGCATTCACTATGGCTTGACGCACCCGACCATCCCCGATCCGGAGCGGGTGCTGCCCGTGGTCATTCGCACCTATGTGCCGTTGGGCTTGCGCGGTCTCATCGTCGCCGGACTGATGTCCGCAGCCATGTCGACGTTTGTATCCATTGTCAACGCCGGCGCCGCCTACTGGGTCAAGGATATCTATCAGGCCTTCCTCCGTCCCCAGGCCTCCGCAAAACAGCTGTTACGCCACAGCCGCTGGTCGTCGGTGCTGATCGTCGTCCTCGGGCTGCTGTTGTCGCTGAACATCGCCAACATCAATCAAATCTGGGGGTGGCTGACCATGAGCATCGGCGGCGGGCTGGTGGTGCCGCTCTTCGCGCGCTGGTACTGGTGGCGTCTTAACGGCTGGGGATTTGCCGCGGGGATGTTTGGTGGGGCTGTGGCCGCCCTGCTGCAGCTTTTTTTCTTCACCGGTTTGCCCGAATACACCATCTTTGCCTGGGTCAGCGGAGTCTCCCTGATGGCCATGCTGATCACCACCCTGCTGACGCCGCCCACCCGGGAAGCGGTGTTGAAACATTTTTATCTCACCACCCATCCCTTTGGATGGTGGGGGCCCATCCGCAGCCAACTGCCGCAAAAAGAAGTCGCTGCCATTCGCAGCGAGACCAGGCGCGACCTCGCCTCCGCCGCGCTGGCCGTCCCCTGGCAACTGGTGCTGTTCCTCACCGGCATGTGCCTCGTCCTGCGCACCTGGGACACTCTTTACTGGCTGCTGGCGCTGCTGCTCCTCCTGAGTCTGGCGCTGTACCGGGTCTGGTACAGACACCTCACGTGAGCGCACAGCCGCTGCACGCGCAGCATTGCCGCCAGGGTGTAGCGTCTGTACCTGGACTGTACAAGCCGCATCCTTCGCACCCGCGGCCATCAGGAATCAAAGAGGATCATTCAGCCGATGTTCAGGAAAGGCGCCTGCATCCGTCAAGACGTGCGAAAAGGACAACTCGGCGCTTTTCATAAAGGCATTCGTAGCTGTCAAGGGGTGCGAATGATCCTTCGCCGGATGTTCAGGAAGGGCATCCGCAGCGGTCAAATATGGAGCTCGATGATATCGCGATCCTGCAGAATGTAATCGCGCATCACCCGCTGCCCGGCAAATTTGCCGTGTCCCCAGAGCCGGGCAAATTTGAGTTTGTCCGCAAAATCACGATGTACAGCCCGGGCAAAATCGACCACGGTGCTGCCCTGTGGCAGGATGTAGGGTCGCGCCAGTTCGGCCTCCTCGCCGGGTTTTTTCGAATAGACGCGGACCACGTCAAGCGTCTGAAAGAGGGTGTCTTTCAGCTGCGCTATGTTTTCGCCCGTACGGGAGGATACCGCGTGCAGGGGAAACTGCAGAGCGAAGGCTTCGCGCAGGGCGCGCCAGTGCGGCGTCGCATCGGGCAGATCGGATTTGTGGCCCACGAGAAGGGCACGTTTCTCCGCCACCCCGGCCCAGTGATCCGGCAGCGGACGGTGGGGGACGAGCTTGATCTTGGCGTCGGCAAGGATCTGCATCACTTCATGGGTTTCCTCCACCACCGCAGCACTGCCCAAATCCGCCACCAGCAGCACCAGGTCGGCGGTGCGAATGATGTTGGGCACCCAGAACTCCATGTGCTGCCGCGACAGCGGCGGCAAATCCACCAATTGAATCTGGATATCTTCAAACGGCATCATCAGCGGTTGCGGTGTGCGCGTGGTGTAGGGGTAAGGCGCCACTTCGACGAAAGCCTGCGTCAAAACCGCGGCCAACTGCGATTTTCCCGCATTGGCGGTCCCCGCCAGGGCCACCTGGCCGGCCCCCTCCCGCTCCACCTTGACGCCAAAGCCTTTCTTCTTGTCCCCCTTCTGGATTTCATCGCGCAGGGCGGCCATGCGCCGTTTGAGATCCGCCTGCAGCTTTTCGGTGCCCTTGTGTTTCGGCAGGTTGGCCATCATGCGTTTCATGGCTTCGAGGCGCTCTTCGGCGCTGCCCGCCTTCTTGTAATCCTCTTCGGCGCGCAGATAATCGGGCGTCAGGTTGGCTGGCATCTCTTGTCCTCCATGCAGAAATTCTCGGGAAGGGGCTGTTATTGAAAATATACTACATTTTTTTCTTTCTGTCATCTATTTTATCACGTATATTACCCTGTATTCTTCATAAACCGCAGAGGGCGCAGCGGCCTCCGGTTTGAATCTGCCGGTGTCAGAGAACGATTCCCGGGCCACTTTTCGTCTCACCCTCGTCATCGCCGGTTGCGTCATTTTCATGTTACATTTACACGGCGTTCCCGGCGGTGAAGCATTCAGAGCAGGCAATTTTTAGACTTTTTGACTCTGCGCCTATCGGCCTGCGTGGCGCTGCATCATTCACGTTAACTGATCAGAAGCATAATGTCCCCTAAAAATGAGGATACTGAAAATGATCGCTTATGAAAACGCCCAGACCGGATACCTGGTCATCGGTCTGCTCATCGTCGGGCTGCTAATGGCGCTGTCGACGTTGTCGCTGGAATATATCGGTTTACACCAGTATCTGGTCATCGTCGCGCTGATCATTGCGCTGGTTCTGTTTTACAAGCTGACCGTGCGCGTGGATCGCGGCATCATCACCTGTTCCTTTGGGCAGGGGGTCATCAGCAAGCGCATCCTGGTCAAGGAACTGACCGGCTGTCGCGTCGTCAGGACGCACTGGTATGAGGGGATTGGCATTCGCCTCACCACCCGGGGCTGGATGTACAACATCGGTGGCAATCAGGCCGTGGAGCTGACCTACAAGTCGGGGAAAAAATTCATCATCGGCAGCAATGAAGCGGAGACGCTGTGCGAGGTGATTGAGGAAGAGATTCAGCGATTCCAATGAGCCGCAACCGCTGCAACGCCGGCGGCGATCAAGGCCGGGGATGAGGCTGACGCTGGGACGAACGGCAAACGCTGCAGCGGGGCTGTCCAAAAAGAAAAAAGANNGCACTCCATAAAAAACTGTATTTAAATTAATAACAAATCAGGCATGGTACCTGCCATTAAGATGCATACCATATTGAAAACGTGATACCATTTTAACTGCTTTTTAGACAACCACGTGGGTATGCCAGGCAGGCGGCGCAAGGCGTCCGCACCCTGTTCAGAACAAGCCCTGAGCGTTATCTGGCGCGGTGCCCAGACGACTGATGCAACAAGCTGTGGACGGCTGCAGGCTGCTCCGGTGCGGCGATGATTCTGCCCTGCCGGTCGATCAGGTAAAAAGCGGGAATGGAACGGATATTGAAGGCCGCCGCCAGCGTACTGTGGTTGCCGAGGCGGTCGATGGTGTTGATCCAGTCGCTTGCCAGCCACATCAGGGAGGTTCGCCACAGCGATTCGTCCTCAATGAGGGCCACGGTATAAATCTGCAGACTCTGCGGCGGGAAGGCCTGGCGCAGTCCGGACAATTGCCGCAGCGCCTCATGGCAGGATTCACATTCGGGCGACCAGAACATCAGCAGCACATGGTCAGCCGCCAGCCGCTGCAGATCAACGAGGGTGCCCGATGTATCGGGCAGCGCGATGGCCGGCGCCCTGGAACCGATTGTGACACCGCGTTCCAACAGTCTGCGTTCCGCCGCCCGGCAGCCTGAATCCTTCTGACACAACCCGGTCAAGTGCTCCGAAACGGCCGGAAAATCTTTGAGATGAAAATAGCTGTTGAGAATAAAGAGTGTCGCAGAGCAAACCTCGGGATGGGCTTTGGCGAGGGATAGAAGCCTGTCAATTGCCTTGAGGTAGACCGACTCCTCACGGGGCTCGAGCCAGTCGAAATATCGTTTATAATTGCCGCTCAGAAACGGCGTGCGCACCAGGCGCGCGTCGGAGAAATCGATGGTGTCGAAAAAATGATCGCGTAAAAAGGATTTTTCATCAGGATATTGGCTTATAAAATCCGTACGATCACTGCGCTTCGGTGTTTCGCTTGCGCGGAATAGTTTGGCTACCAAAGAAGTATGATCGTCAACGAACAGGCCTTGTTTGGCCAACGTGCGGGCCTGGCCGAGACGACCCATTTCCGCCGTCAGGGTTGCGGTAAAATCCCCGGACGTTCCATCCAACCGATAGAGTTGTTCAAGCTGCTGCAATGTATCAACAAGACGTTGATAAAATCGATCCATCCGCGCAAGTTCATAATACTTTTTCATCTCCTCTGAATCCAGCACCTGCATGCTATCCAGAATGGCATGGACGTTGGTGCGAAAAATGACAGGCTCCGTATCGGCCACCACGTCGATCACCTGGCCATTCATCAACCGCAATTGAAAAAACCCGGCTGGCAAATCCGGCCTGTTGAAGGAAAAACGGGCCTGCTGATCGATCCGGGTCGAATCGGCGAACAGGTACGCACCGTCAGCGAAGGCATAGAGAGAGACCGTCTGGCCTTCTGCACCGTGCAAAACCGCAGTTATTTCCATGGCGAAGGCGCTGTTTGCCGCCGTCAAAAGAACCAGAAACACGTGCAGAAAATGGCGCGTCAACAAATGCACAGTCAGCCTCTCACTCATGATAAAGCGGATGCCGGGTCAGGTAGTGGAGACATTCCGGTTTGCTTTCCCGGCTGTAATAATAATGAAGAAACTCCGCGGCAAAAATATGCAAAGATTTGGATGATCGACTTTTTTGCAGAATCAAATCGATGGCTTTGCGCTGACCGGCCGCATCCGGGCCTGCCAGGTGATTCAGAAAATATTCGAATTTATTGGAAAAGAACGTACTGTTGAGCAGCAGGGTGTCCGCAAAGTCGACAGCGTCAAAAAAATGGTCTTGAAGGAATGCCCGTTCTGATCCATACGGCAAAGAGCGTTCGGAAGAATAGGGCGGCGGAGGCGTATAGCTGGCGATCAGCCAACGGGCGAGGAATGAATGAGGACTTTCAGAAACAACTGCGGCGATCCGGACGCGCCGCAGGCTGTCTGTTTTGGCTGCTTCTGCAGCCACAGCCTCTTCAAAGTCGGGGTTGAGGTGATGATCATGATACTGACGCAATATCCAGCTTAGATAGGCCAGGCGGAGGGAATAGTTTTGCTCGATCCCCAACACGTCGTGGTATCGGCGCGTGCTGGAAGAGGCATGAATAACCAGGCTATCCGTCAGTGTGGCAGCGGAATAATCCAGATGAATATCCACCGCTTCATCCCCCGCGATGATCTCAATGAAACGATCGTCCATGAGGAGGAGGCGGTACACGCCTTCCGGCGCTGCTTCCGGAAGGCGAAAATGTGCTCCGCCTTCGTCATCAACCCGCGTGGAGTCGAGAAAATGAGTCCTGTGTCCCCTGAGCAGGCCGAGGATGACCCGGCCTTTTTCAGGATACTGCGCAATGTGTATGGAAATATCTTTCCCGTACGAACAGAAGCCGCTCAGGAGAAATATCACGATCAGCAGAAAAGAGTTGTTCATACGCCCATCCATCCACCCACGACTTCGCATTCTCCCCGAAAGGCAAATTGATATTCATGACACCATGGTCAGCCAGGTTGTTCCGATGCCGATCACGGGAGTTCGCGCAAGAATTCATAATAGACGCTCCCGCTTCCGTCAACACCGCACCCCGCACTGCCGCCGCAAGAGGTGATTCGGTCACGGTATTCGATCGCCAGGTAATACTCATTGCCCACCGCTGGCGCTCCGCTAGTGAGACTGCCGGTGACATTATTGGCTGTCACCGAATTGACACAATTCCAGGTGCCGGTATTGGGAGGTCCCCAGTAGCAACTGGCGGTCGAGAAGGCGCTGTGCGTAATTTGCGTGAACGGGCCCGCCGCGCTGGCGCTTGCGGTCAGCTTGATTTCGCTCATCTCATGCCAGCCTTCCGTATCCCAGTTAGCGGAAGCGCGGCCGGCATTCTGGGAGACTCTGACTTTGTTGATGGCCAAATTGTTGCCGGTGCGCACGCGCATCCCCAACAAGCCGCGAAAATACTTGTCTTGATCACTGGGGGCATAGTACGCCACCGTCTGCGCGGTTGTCGGCGTGACGTAAACCGCACCGCCGGGGGCCACATTGACTGCTTTTAAAACCCCGGACGCATCGGCATAGACCGTGCGGTTGCCGGTGCCGGCCAGGGTCCCCGCCTGAACGTTACCGGTTACGTAGAGATCATCACTTATTTGTATCCTGGCAGAACCGAGGGATTCCAAAATCACAGCATTACTGGCCGCTGGAGCGGTCGTGATTCTTAATCCGGAAGTGGCACTGGAATTCGCAGAAATCGTAAAACTTGTCTCATCCCATGCATCATTGGACTGGAGAGTGTACAGAGTTAATCCGACGTTCCCGCCAGCCGTTCCATTGGCCTTTAAACCAACCATCGCGGTGCCGGCAGCGCCGAAATCGAGACGATCGTTTGCATCATTCCAAAACAAATTGGCATCAGAACCTAAGGTATTCGCAGCACTCCAGAAAGCCACCCGCGTCGCCACGCCGCT
>DCUM01000069.1:108257-110420 GCA_002327255.1 bacterium UBA2214
TGGTTGAGGGATTGGTGATGCCGATACCCACGTTCCCGCTGCTCGTGATGCGCATGCGCTCCGTGCTCGACGTGCTCAAGTATACATGGCTATACCCAGAAAGTCCCAGGGGTTGAGATGATGAAGACGTCCCTGCTGAGATGTATAGGCCCGAATTGGGTGAATGGATATCGGACCCGTAGGTTCCATCCAACAGCAAATCATAGCCGACCACATTCTGAATGGTTAGCGGCCACGTTGGTGCTGAAGTCCCGATTCCCAATCGGCTATTGGTATTGTCCCAGTAGAGGTTGGCATTGGAGGAGAGGGTCGTGGATGCCGCTCCGGCGGTGCCGCTCCAGAACGCCACCCGCGTCGCCACGCCGCTTCCGCCGACGCCGCTCGATGGCAGCACCTGCCAGGTGCCGTCGCCGCGCAGAAATTGACTCGTCGTGCCGACAGCCAACGCCGACAAATCGCCGCTGGCATTGGCGAGCACCACCTTGTTGCCCGTCGCAGCCATGCCCGCCACGCGGATGACGCCCCCGGTGCCGATGTGCAGTTTGGTGGCAGGACTGGTGGTGCCGATTCCGACATTGCCGGTTTTATCTATGTTCATGGCGATAGTGCTGTTCGATACGGTAAATTGAATGTTGCCCCCCGTCCCTCCATCAACATAATGGTTAAATAATACCGTATTCTTTAATGCGTTCAATAATGTCACAGAACCGATGTTCTGCGATATCGGCGCAATCGATGGAGACGAAATAATGCTTTCGGGATCCAGGGCCACATTACCATTGACAATACGCAGCCTGGGCACATAGCTTCCGACACCCACTGCGGTCGTGCCAATCGCCGTCGCCCCGGTCTGTTCAATTTGAAAGAGTCCTTGCCCGGAACTGTTTTTCACAACCAATTGCGCCTGGACATCCGCTGCATAAAAAGTCATTACAAAAACCATCACAGCCATGAGAAGAATGGCCAGTTTGCGGTCGCAGTTTTCTGCTCTGCACTTTTGGCTCTTACCCATCGATTTCATATAAACACCTTTCTCTATTATGGAACCTGCCATTTGTCATATACCTCAGATATCGTGATACGCTCAACACTGTCATGATTATGTCACACTTGCCACAAAAAGGTACCTCTTTTTCACAGTCACTGCGTATCTTGAACCATTAAATGCTGTTATTAAAGGCATTATCGTTTGTCCATTTCTGGTTCTTGATCTGCCGTCATATGGCCAAGAAAATAACAAATATTTTACCCTATTTAATAGCGGCTCGGCATTCCCACCCGGGTGTGGTGCTGCAAACCTGCAGGATAAGGGATCCCGCGTTGTGTAAAACGTCAAACGGATCAAGTCGATTACAGATGCAGGTGATCCGAATTCTCCGTACTATGGATGCCCTGGATGATGCCAGCCGTCCAGCTGTTGTCATCGTTTTTGCCGGATGGCCAGGTGATCCACATCCGCATGCGAATGGATGTGCCATTGGCAATGCCGGCCAGATCCCACATCCAGCGCCGCTCCTGGGTTTTTCGTACATCGCCTCCGCCCACACTGGTCACAGAAATGCTGACATCGTGGGAGGCATGATCCGTCCATGCGGATCCTGACCATTTTTGCAGGGTGTATTTGATGTTCATGGTGCGACTTTCACCATGGGTCATGAGAAATTCCTGTTCAAGCGTCTCCCAGTACGGATGGGTTTTGACGGATCGCGCATAATCGCACTCCAGACCGTCATGTATTTCATTACGCCCGGCCATACCGTTGTTGGGCGAACTTGCCCGCATGAAATCGTCATGAAATCCCATGGCGCCTCCGTAAAATTCGATGCGGAAGCGGGGGTCCACCAATCCCCCTTTTTTCAGCACGCCGCTGTTGTCGGCGATGACCATTTGATCGCCACTGCCTGCCAGCGTACCCACCCTGACGTTTTGACCCCAATAGAACTCGGAGGGCGACATCGCACCGACTGCCGCACTGCCGTCGCCCGGGCGAAAATTGATATTGCCGATGTTGGTGCCAAGATTGGAGGTGTGTAATTCAAGATGAAAACCGCTCTTCACCAGCATGGCGTTGACATGTGAATTATCCGCCGTTGTGATGTATGATTCCGGATAACTCGCCAGCCGCAAGGTACCAAAATTATTGTTGGTGTTGTAAGCACCCAG
>DCUM01000014.1 GCA_002327255.1 bacterium UBA2214
GATTGACGCTGCCTGTGACTGCACCGCATGACAGGAGAGGCTCTTGCGACGATCTTCCTTCACACGCTCTGCAGGCGCGCCCTGTTCTTTGAGCGGCATAAACAGCCATGCCATGAAACAGGCCGCTTCAACGTTTGCTGCGCACGCCAGGTCGTCTATTTCAGGCGCCGCCGCACTATCTCCACAACAGCCATCACCTCCGGCACGCGGCCCAGCCCGCACAAAGCAAAATAGCCACCGCCAAAACTCCCCAGGACCGCCACAGCCAGAAAGATGGGATGCCATCCGCTCAATTGGATTTTCAAACCATATCCCAATGCGGCAGCGAGCAGGGCCGCCAGCAACAGTCGCATCATCTTTCTGATCGCCATGCCCGTGCGGCCGATACGGCGATTCAGGGCGCGCCACAACAGCACCAATTCAACCCAGCTGGCGAATCCCGAGGAGATGGTCAACCCGGCCACCCCCCAGCGCGTGGAGATGCCGAGCCACCCGGGCAGGTGCAGCGCAAAAATATAACCGCCCATGGCGGTCAAAAAGACCCGGATCAGGGCAAAACGCAGCGGCGTGCGCGTATCGCGCAGCGCATAGAAGGCGGAAGCGTACAACCGTCCGGACGTCTGTGCCAACAATCCCACTGTCGCTCCCGCGAGTATGGACCAGACATAGATCACCTCCTGGTGTCCGAACGCACCGGTCTTGTAGATGGCGGCGATGATCACATCCCCCAGGAATAGAAAAGCCACGATGGAGGGGATGATGAAGAAAACGATGCGCTGCAGACCGCGGTTCAATCGCTGGCGCAGATTGGCGCCTACTTCGGCGGGGCTCCCCAGCGCACTCGACATGGCCGGCAGTTCCGCGGCGGAGACCGACATGCCAAAGAGGCTGACCGGCAGCAGATAGAGCGTCTGCGCATAGCTGAGGGCCGCAAAGGCCCCCGTGGGCAGCAGACTGGCGATCAGTTCATCGATGTAGCCGCTGATCTGGACGACGCCGCGGCTGAAAAAGACCGGAATGAAATTCCGGATCACCGTGCGCACGCCGCTCAGGGAGGTGTTGACCGCGATGTGCAGGTGACGTGCCAGGCGCCAGGCCATGGGCCACTGCACCAGCAGCTGCAGGGCGCTGCCCGCCACCGACGCCCAGGCGAGGATCGCTGCCAGCGAATACTGGTCGCGTCCAGGTCCGGTGATCAGCAGAGCGGCAATCATCACCGCATTCCAGAACACCGGCGCCACATAGGAGAGAAAAAATCGGCGATGGCTGTTGAGGATGCCGAGACACCAGGCCGAGAGCACGAGGATGCCTGCGCCCGGGAAGAGAATGCGCACCAGTTGTATGGTCAGCACCCGTTTGGCGCCGGTAAAACCGGGTGCGATGACAGCGATCAAATAGGGCGTAAACAGGATACCCAGCAGCACCAGACAGGAGACAATCAGGCTGAGTATGGCAATGACGGCGCCCGCCACCCGTCCCGCCTCCTCCTGATTGCCCTCCGCCACGAGTTTGGCATAGACCGGGATGAAGGAAGCCGACAGCGTGCCTTCGCCGAACAAATTTTGCAGAAAGTTGGGTATCCGGAAAGCGGCCTTGAACGCATCGGCGGCGTCGGAATTGCCAAAATAGTGGGCAAAGACGCGATCCCGGATCAATCCGGCGATGCGGCTGAGAAAGACACCGCTGGCCACGAGAACGGCGCCATGGCCCGTATTCGGCGCTTTTGCGGGCGGATTTTTATCCACGCTCGATATCCTGAATGATTTGCGAAAAAATAGTCTGCATCTGCGCCAACACCATGAAATGGCCGCCCTCGGGCACCAGATGGAGCTGACTCCCCGGCAGGTCCCGGTGCAGCGCCAGCGCCATCTCCGGCTTGACCAGCCAGTCCGCAGTGCCATGATAGATATGGAGGGGCATGGCAACCTCCCCCCCTTCGAATTCCCATTCCATCCGCTGCACCCTCAGTTCATGAACCAGCGCGCCGGCTCCCTGGCGCAGACTCTCTTCGACATCGCGCCGCAGCATCGCGGCGATTTCAGGCCGGCTGAGGAGCGCCCAGTCGGCCGCATGCAGCCGCAGGTGCAGCGTTTTGGCAAACTCCGCCGGCGAAGCGGGCATGCGCCGCAAACGCCGCTGCAACAGGTGGCGTGTGGCAAGCGGAAAGGACTCGGCGAGACGAAACAGGATTCGCGCCGGCGGCGACAGGTGGCGAAAGTATTCCGGTTGGGCGAGGGGGCCCAGCGCGCTCACCAGGCTGACCTGGGCGACACGATCCGGCAGCAGCCGGGCACAGGCCAGCGCGTACGGTCCACCGCCGGAAATACCCAGCACCGCGACACGATGCAGCGACAGCGCGGTGCAGAACGCCGCAACATCCTGCGCCCAGCAACGAACCGGGCGCAGCGCAGAGGGCGAGGAGAGGCCGATGCCGGGACGCTCGAGCAGGAAGAGACGCACCGGATAACGCCGGTAGATATCAGCATCGGGCGGATGCTGCAGCCGGGATCCCGGAATGCCGTGAAATCCCAGCACCGGCACCCCGTCATCGGGGCCATGGATCGCGTATCCCAACGCGCGTCCATCGGGCAGGAGGAGGATTTTATCCTTTTCCGCTGTCATCTCGGTCGTGCCGGCAATTTTTGCTGATGCCTGAAGCGGGTTGCAACAGCCGGTTGCTGGAAGGGCACCTTCAGATAGGCCCCTTTGAGCCATAGCGGCACCTGATCGGTCACCAGGTCGCTGCCCAACCAGCCATCCTGGCCTCCCAGCAGGACGAAATAATTTTCATCGCGATCCGCCATATCCGCTATGAAACGTGCATTGGCGCCGTAAAAAGAGGCATGGCGCTCATCGGTGATGGCATGCGCGGTTTTGTGCAGGGTCAGATAACTCCCCGCCGCCGGGTAATCACCATAGCGGTAGGCGCCGCCGATGACGGGAATGTTGCCAAAGGGATGCGCCAGCCGCAGCCGGTGCATCTCCCCCCAATTCGCGTATTTCCTGACGGCCGGGCCCGCTTCACGGATCGCCTCATCCAGACATCTGCGCAACCGTGCCTCTCCCTCCCGTTTCAGATCCTCCAGCACCAGCGCATGGGACTGCTCCGCCCCGAGGATCAATTCCGCCGCTTCCTGATCATACCGTTCCGTGTAGTAAAGCCGGATGAAATGATGCAGAATGGACTGCAAAATCACCGGAGCGGCCGCGTCAATGCAATAGGCGCCATCCCAGGCTCCCAACGCCCCGAGATAAAGGCTCGCTTCGCTCTCCGCAGCGGCGTCAAGTTGCCAATCTCGTGCGCAGCGCACGATCTGTTCTGCCAGTTCCCGTGCCGACTCTGAAAAGACATCCTGCTGCAACCGCTGCAGGTCTGCGATCTGCCAGCGCGCCCGGCCGGCCACTACCGCATGGAGCCGGTTGATGCGGTCGTTCGCGGAAAAAAAGTTTCCCACCGCGGGATGGGTGACGGCCGGCAGGTTGTTGGCGGAGGCGATAAAGCCCTGCGGCGGGTTGAAAGAGTATGGCAGCTCCAACGCGGAGACCACGCCCCCCCAGCGCGCCGATGAATCCGCTGCCTGATGGATGATCTGAGGTCGATAGTCCGACGGCCGTTTCGGCAGCCGTACGGCCAGAACCATGCCGATGCTGCCCGCATCGTCCGCGTAGAGAAAATTCTGACCGGAGACGCCGTAGGGGGCAAAGGCCTCGCGAAAAGCCGTCCACTCCCCGGCGCGATTGACGCGGAGGAAGGCGCTGAACTCATCGGAGGGCGCATGTCCCAGCCATTTCAGCGCCAGCGTCTGTCCCGGACGGCTCCCCAGCATGGAAATATCCGAGAGGATGGGGCCGAGGGCGGAAGTACGCAGCGGCACCTCCTTGTCGCGCCACCAGCGCACTTTTACACGCTCCGTCCTGCTTTGCAGGTCGATGCTGTCCCGGGGATTGATTTCATAGATGTCGCTGCTCTGGCTGCGCATGTTGGTGCCTGCCCAGGCGATGTGTTCGTTGCGGCCGATGAGCACCATGGGCACGCCAGGGAACATGAATCCCAGCACATGGTAGGAGGGACATTTGTAGCCGGCAATGAGCCACAGGTTGGGCAACTGCAAGCCGAGATGGGGATCGCTGGCGATGAGAGCTGATCCGGTGGCCGATTTGGCCGCGGAGAGCACCAGGGCATTGCTGCCCGATTTGATGCCGCCGGAGAGCACCCGCGTCAGGGGTGAGAAACTGGCCTCGGAATGGAGGCCGAAGCGGACAAAACGCGCATACAACTCCGCGAACCAGGGCTTGTCCTGGTGTTTGATCCACTGCAGGCCGCTGAACCAGGTGACGTCGGCGCCCATGAGACGGCCGAGGAGCAGCAAATCCCGCAGCGTCCAGGGTTCTGGTTGCATATTGAGAAAAGCAAACTCCGGCGGCAGCTTTTCGCACCTTCGCTGATAATAGTTGATCCCTGCGACAAAAGCCTCCAGCCAGGCGCGTGTGCTCGGTGGCAAGAGCGTCGCGATGCTGTCGGCGGCAAATCCGAGGTCGAGCGTGCGCAGCGCACGATCGATATCCACCGCCAAAGGGCCGGCGATCTCGGCGAGTTGTCCCCGGGTGGCGCGGCGCATCAGCGTCATCTGACCGAGGCGCAAGTGACTGTGCACCATGCCGAGCAGGAAGGCACAATCGCTATCGTTTTGCGCTTCGATGAAGGGGATGAGATGATCGTCCCAGTAAACCGTTGCGGGAGCGCTGAGTGGCAAATTCTCGACCGGAAACGCGCCGAGGCGTTCCTGGAAGGAGACGGTTTCGGGTTTGCCGCTGAACAGGGTGACGCAGGCGCAAACCAGCAGGAGCGCACAGAGCGCAGCGCCTAAAAGTCCTTTTTTCACGCTCACCGTTTACCTCCCGGAACGCTTTTGCATGAGGGTGTAGACGCGACGCGACAGCGCTCTCAACATGGGCAGGGCTTGTTCTTCGCGGATGGGCAGAAAACAGGCGATGATATAACGCACCCGGCCATCATCGACGATGCCGGCGTCGTGCGTCCAACAGGAAAACCAGCCGGTCTTGTGATACATCATGACAGACAGCGGCAGGCCGCTGGCCAGCTTGGATTTGTCGAGTTGCCGGCCGAGCAGGGCTTTCATCTGCATGCTGACCCAGGGATCGATGAGCTGCCGGGTTTCGATGCGGTAGAGGAAATCGGCGGCGTGCAGGGCGCAGGTCTCCGTGCCGCGGATGGTCTCATAGCCCGGGTCCTCGAATTTGCGCTTTAAAAATTTGCGGGTGACTTCGCTGCCGTGCCAGCCATGGCGATGCATCAGGGCATTGATGGCGTCCCGGCCGGCCAGATCGATGAGACAATTGGCGGCCGAGTTGTCGCTGCGGGTGATCATGAGATCGAGCAGATAATTCACCGTCACCGTGTCGCCGTCCTGCAGCAGCGGCCGCGGATCCCAGGTGATCTCGCGGCGGCGATCCACGACATTGGGTTCGCGGGCCACCGCAACCGTCGTCAGCGAGCAGGCGCCGGCCGCAATTTTTTCGAGGACGCCCGCGGCGACATACATTTTGTAGACCGAGGCGGGATAGATGAAATTGTCGTAATGGACGCCGCCCAGCCGCGGTCTCTTTTCCGTGAGATCGATGACCGCCAGGGAGATGCGCTCCATGCCATCCTCGCCGGCGTCGAATTCGCCTTCCAGACCCAGTTCAGCCACAATGGCCGTGAGCTCCCGGGAGAGCCCCGCATCAATCCGGTAATAATCGGGAACATGCACAGTCTGCCCCCAGACGCACGACAGGATACCTGAAAACAGCACAACGAGTCGTTTCATCATTTGTCTCTCATAAAATTGTCTGCAAGGGAACCGTGGCGCGATAGAGCACGGACTTGATAACCGCGCCCAGGGTGTAGGCAGTTTCCGCGGGAATAAAAACGATATCGCCCCGCCGCAGCGAACGCTGCCCGGCGCTGTTGGCGAGAATCACCTCGCCCTGCAGCGTCAGCAGGCAGTCCGCTCCGTGCGCACTGGATTGAACATGGGTTTTATTGGCCGCGATACGGATACAGGAGAGGCTGAAATCAGCGGCCGGCGCTGCATAAATCCGTTCGGTCTCAGAAATCGCCTCCCCCTGCAGGATGGCCGCCGGGCCGCTGCTGAAATCGATCGTTTTCAAAAGCGCCGCAACGTCGACATGCTTGGGGGTGAGTCCGCCGCGCAACACGTTGTCGGAATTGGCCATGAGTTCGACGTTGACCCCTTCGAGATAGGCATGGGGCACACCGGCCGCCTGAAAGGTAGCCTGTCCCGGTTTCAGCCGCAGCAGATTCATGAGATAAATCGAAAGAATGCCGCGATCGCGCCCACCATCGGGCTGCGGGAACGTCCGCGCCGCCTTGACGGCCCAGTAATGCGGGCTGTATTTATTGAGAACGCCGCGGTCGAAGAGCGGCTCGATGCGCGCCAGCAGGCCGTCGAGAAGCCTGTCCATTTCGCGCTGCGGCATGGTCATGATGTGTCCGTAGAGCGCGCGCAGCAGTTCGCGGCGGTGCTGCGGATCGTCCCCGACATCCTCGAGGTAGAGCCGCAAATTGGGCGCCAGGGGCTCCAGTTCCGGTACGGCGGAAAAGGTGTCGGCTGCTTCTTCCAGCGGCCGAAAGCCGTGCAGCATCCAGAACTCGGTCAGCGCGACATGGAGTTCGGGTTTGTGATTGTCGTCTTTATAGGTGCGCTTGGGATCGTTGCGGGGGATTCCCAGGCGTTCCTCGGCGTCAAAGCCGGCTTCCGCCTGTTCCTTGGAGGGATGCACCTGAATGGAGAGCATGTCGCGTGCGTCCAGGACTTTGAACAGGTAGGGCAGGCGTCCCCCGAAGCGATCGATCGATGCCTGGCCGAGCATCTCCAGGGGGTGTCTTTCGATCCACTGCAGCAAATCCACCGGCGGCGTCATGCCGGACAGCAAGCTCGGCGCGCCGGGATGGGCGCCCATCCACAGTTCCGCGCAGGGTTTGTTTTCCGTATTATCGATCCCCAGCAACGCGGGGATGTAACGGTATCCGCCCCAGGCATAGTGCTGCACCCGGCCTTGCAGCGGATAGAGGCGGTCGCGCAGATCGGCCGCGGAGGCATGGAGAGGATGCATCATAACGATTCCTCGATAAAGGTTCAACAATCGATAAGATACAAAAGAAAAGCGAATCGGACAAAGGATTTCCTGCACCAATCCGTGCCCTCCCTCCGAATACACCAGACGCCACAACAACCCATACGCACTTTCTCGTCGTACGCCTTGGCCTGTGCCAACCCACGCTCCGAATACACCAGACGCCACAACAACCCATACGCAGCATAAATCATTAATCCGGTACAGACGGCGGTGACGGGCACAACACCCTTGTGATAGCGTTACGGTTTTCAGCGGTTTTTTCAGGGGCACTGAGGACGCATGGCAAAGTTACGCCATGCCCGTATAACGCCGCCCCTCGATCGTGCGCGGGTGCCGCGGTTTCATGTACGCCCGGCTGCCGGTGCATGGAGATATACGCTCCTTTGAGGTGGAGTCTGCCATCGTGCCTGCAAAAAGGAGCGCGCAACAAGGATAACTTTTTGGGAAATCGTCATGTCTGCAACCGTCCAGCAGCCAAGAGGCTGGCGCGCGCTCCTGGCATCTCTCTGCATACTTGTCATGGGCTCATCAGGACGCCTGTTCGTCGAGGTGCTCAACTCCGAGTCCGGCATCGCTGTCAATGACTTTGTCAGCACCGACTGCCTGAAAATCTACGACCTCCACGGCCGTGAGGTGGCCAGCCTGGCCGATGGTCTGCACCATCCCGGCCAGTACAGCGCCGTCTGGCGCGCAGAAAACCTCGCCAGCGGCGTCTATTTCTATCGCCTCCAGGCGGGAAGCTTTACGGATTTCAAGCGCCTGGTGCTGCTGCGGTGAGTTGAAATTTTAATAAAGCCGGGCAGCATGGGTCCACCATAACTGCAATGGGTCAGGTGGCCTTGGGCCCGTTATAAAGCCTGCACATCAATAAAAAGGGTGGGCCAAAGCCCACCCTGCTTGTGGAGGCCGCAACTTTCACGGAAAACCCGGCAGCCTCCAGATCCAAAAAATATCGCACCCTTAAAATAGTCGGGCCCCACCGGAGAGGCTTTTATACAACCCCTTTATACAACCCCGGGGTCGATCGGCCTCTTCACCAGGTAATCGAACAGCCCAGGAAGCTCCGGGGACTCTTTCCCGGACGGAACGAAACAGGGCAATACGCACCCCCACCCGGGCTCCATCACCACCTGTTGCGTCCCGCGCCGCGCTCAGGCGCATAATCGCAGGATCGCCTCGACTTCCGCGGCGCCGATGTCCTTGCGTTCGCCGATGCGCCCGTCGCGCTCCTCGAGGATGCGGCCGATGCTGTGAAAATCGCGGTCATCGATCCCATACTCGTGCAGCCGCGTCTTGACACCCAGGGAACGAAAGAAGGCCTCGGTCTTGTCGATGGCCTGCTCCACGGAAGACTCCGATTCCTCCAGCCCCCAAATCCGTGCTCCATATTGGATCAATTTTTCCATCTTTTGCACGCGTTGATGGCGCAGCAGCGCCGGAAAGACCACCGCCAGCGTCTGCGCGTGATCGAGGCCATGGAGCGCGGTGAGTTCGTGGCCGATGCCGTGAGTGGCCCAATCCTGCGGCACGCCGCAGCCGATGACGCCGTTCAACGCCTGGGTGGCGCACCACATGATGTTGGCGCGGTGTTCATAACTCTCCGGCACCGCCATGACGCGGGGTCCCTCCTGCAGCAGCGTCAGCAGAATGGCTTCGGCCTGGCGCTCCTGCAGCGCTGCCTGATTGGGAAACGTCAGATACTGTTCGAGCACATGCGCGTAGGCATCCACCACGCCATTGGCGGTCTGGCGCGGCGACAGTGACAGGGTGGTCTCGGGGTCGAGCACGGAAAACAGCGGAAAGAGCAGCGGCGAGCCAAAGGCGAGTTTTTGCCGGGTCGATTCGCGCGAGATGACGGCGACGGAGTTCATCTCCGATCCCGTGGCCGGCAAGGTGAGCACCGCCGCCAGCGGAATAGCCGTCTTGATTTTGGCGTGCTTGCTGAGCAACTCCCAGGGATCGGCGTGCCGGTATGGCACCGCGGCACTGATGAATTTGCTGCCGTCGAGGACCGAGCCACCGCCCACCGCGAGGAGAAAATCGATCTTTTCGCGCCTGGCCAGTTCGACCGCCTGCATCAACGTTTCATAGCGCGGATTGGGTTCGATGCCGCCAAATTCGAGAACGCTCCGTTCCTTCAGGGCAGCGCTGACTTGCTCATAGACGCCATTCGTTTTAATGGAGCCGCCACCATAGGTGAGCAGGACGCGCGCCCCGGCGGGAATATGAGGCGCCATTTTGGCGATCATGCCTTTGCCGAAGAGAATGCGAACGGGATTATGGTAAGTAAATGCGTACATATCCTTCTCCATGACAGGGGTTCGGAGTAAAAAAAAAGCGGCGTCGATGGAGCAGACGCCGCGCTGTATTTAGCGGAAAAATGCTATTGCACTTTGATCATTTTGCGCGTCAGCCGGGTCTCTGCTGTCGTGAGCACGCAGAAATAGACGCCCGCGCCCGCGGCAGCGCCACGGTCGTCGAGGCCGTCCCAGACGATGCGATAATAACCCGCCTGCGCGGTTTCCGAGACCAGGGTCTTCACCCGGCGTCCGAGGAGATCATAGACGATGATATCCACCCGTTGCGCGCTGCCTTCCGGCACTTCATAGTGGATGGCCGTCGCCGGATTGAAGGGATTGGGAAAGTTCTGTTGCAGCGCAAAGATTTTCGGCGCCAGGAAGGCGACGCTGATGGCTTCGGTCAAATGGCTCTGGCCGTCGGCATCGACCTGATTGAGGCGATAATTGATTTTGCCGGCCCGTCCCGGTTGATCCCTCCAGACATAGCGCGTTGGCTCCGCCGTGGTGCCCTGTCCTTCCAGGAAAGCCAGGGTTTGCCACGTCGATTCCGTCTCATGGCGGCGCTGAACTTCAAACCCGAGATTGTTGCTTTCGCTGGCAGTGTTCCATCGCAATTCGATAGTTTGATCGAACGCGCGGGCGGTAAAGCTGCTGAGCTCAACGGGGGTGGTGACACTGGTCGCCATGGCGATGGTCTGCGAGATGTTGCCCGCTTCGTCCTGGGCGATCAAACCAAACCAGTATTGCCGTTCCCGGTTCAGATTGGAAACAGTAAACTGGATGGGATTTCCCGGCATCGCCAGCGGTGGCCCCGGATAGCTCAGCGTGGCGCGGTCCCACCATTTCCACAGGGAATCTGGATGGGGCTTTTCAGTACTGAAGCGCACCAGATAGGTGGTGACGGGATTGTCATAATCGTTATCGCCATCGTCTCCGACGCCGCTCCAGGCGAGTTTGATGGAGGTATCGGTTCGCTGTGCGATCCTCAGATCTCTGATGACGCCCGGCCGGATTTTATCGTTGAACTGATGGGAAGACGTGACCTGGAGAAAATCGCGGTATTGGTCAAACAGGTTCAGCAGTTGATCATAATTATAAGCGCCCGGCAGCGCATATTGCCGCATGGTCAGGTTGATGGCCAAATTCGGGGGCAGATTTTCCTTTTGGTGCAGCTGCACCCCGTTGAGTCCGTACAAATTCCTGCCGTCTTCCGTATCCCTGTCCTGGTAGGGAATCTCCTGACCGGCCGGCAAATCGCCATGGACCGTGGGGCGGTTTCCGCGCAAATCAGCCATCATGAAGAGGGTTGTCTTTTTCAGAGGGCTGGCGGGATTGGCGGCATCGGGGACAATAGCCCACCAGTGCCTGCCCGGCCAATCGGTTGGCAAACTCAGATATCCGGGATTGCGATAGATGGTTTGATCACTGTTGCCATCGATCTTGAACCCTGCACGGCGTACAGTTTCATCGGCCAGCCGGGGTGTGAGATACCGCATGCCCAGTCCGTTGGTATTCATGACCGTGGCGAGAATGATGCGCGTATTTTTCAGCTTGCCGCCCTGGTCGGTCAAGCCTTTAATCGCATTTTCGAGCGGTACATCAAAGACATCATAGGGGACTTCATAATAATGGGGATAGTATGTCAAACCGATTGAAAAGTCGTAATATTTTGGCCCGATGTCCGACAAGCCCAGATATTCATACCCTGATTTGACATCGAGCGTGAAGGTCAGTGTCATATAGTTCTTGCGGATGACGCGGATGGGGCCGGCCAGAGATTTGACTTTGCTGAAATTGACCTTGAGGGTCAAGTCGCCGATGGTCACGGGCTGTCCCAATATATCCGCCTTGACCGCATACGACTTGTTCCAGTTTTCTTTTATCTCCAGAGTGAGGTCTTTGGCGATGCTGTGGGAAGCAGTCGTGTAAATGCGCAGCCGCAGGCGATCGAGAATATTTTGTTGATCTCCCCCGGCACTGGCGGGAATATACAAGGTATCCGGAAGACCGCTGGCTCTGGAATAATTATGCCCGATATGATAGGTGCTTCCGCTGACGCCGTCGTTCACATACTGCATGTACGATCTCCTGCTCAGCGGCAAAAAAGGCGACCAGAATAAATAGACATACCCTTCCAGGCCGGTGCGCGCGTCATAGAGCCGGATTTCGTAGCGGGCATGGTTTTTGGATGTGACCTCATTGGGCCATTCCTGATCCGATGGCGCCCTGCCGCCGGCATCCTGAGCGCTGAAGACGATTTCGTCGTTGACATCGAGAACGCCGTTTTTAAAGATGTTGAAATAGGCCGTGTCACTGCTGCCCGTTCTCTCATCGACCTGGAACGGAATGGCTTCCCAGGTGGTGCCATTGGCAAAACGACACAGGCGCAAACTCGCTACATCCTTATCCAGCAGCTTGGCGAAATGATCGCCGCGAAGCACCACCACATCCATGTCCCGGTTCAAGTCCTGCGCCATAAGCACTGTGCCCCAGACAGTGAGCAGAAACGCTATCCGGGGCACGACTATTCGGAACCATCGTGTAAAAAAAGATGGCATGATTCTTCCTTTCACAACACCACAAACTACAAAAACTACTTTTTGAACGCGGCTACTGCTTCATCCACCGTTTCAAAAGTATCAAAAATAGTCACCAGCTTGGTGATGACGAACAAGCTTTCGACTTTTTCGGTGATATTCGCCAATTTGAGGTCGCCACCGGCATTGCGCAGCGAGGTCATGGCACCCATCATGGCGCCCAATCCCGTGCTGTTCATCCAGGAAACTCTGCCGACATCGGCCACCACTTTTTTGGCGCCATTGGCGATCAACTCTTTGACTTTGGCGTGAATTTCAGAGGTCTCATCGCCCCCCATCAATTTACCCTTCAGTTCCAGAACGGCTACATCGCCGCGCATTTGCTCTTTCAGTGCCATATTTTCCTCCACGGTGAAAATGGTCTTGGGTTATCTATCTCAACAAAGATACTCTTTTTTCCAATATAATGCAATGTCAATTTTCATACTTATGCAGCATTGCGCGCGCCGTCTCATTCAGCGGATTCACGCGCAGCGCTTCCTGAAGGCATTTTTTGCCACTCTCGATCCAGCCGCTGTTCAAACAGAACTCCGCCGCCTGAAGGTAGCCACGGTCTGTCTGCCCCCCATGCATTTCGTGAAACAGCAGGTCCAATTCTTCGCCCATCACATAGCGGACATAATGCTCATTTTTAATCAGATAGTGCAAAAGAACCACATTATCCTTGTAATTTTTAAACAATTGCCTGATCAACGCCATTCCCTCTTCAAAGAGATGCCTCATTTTGACGAGATAGCTGTCCAGACTCGACTGATTGTTGATGGTATCGGTGGCCGTATCGGAATATTGCTCGACCACATAGGCCAGTTCCCGTGCAACCATCGCTTTGTGAAAGAGCAATCCGACATTGTTGATCAACTCGATCTCTTTTTCATCAGGCAGCAGACGTTCACTATCCAGACGGCTCTCTGCACGTGTAGCGGCGGCCCTTTTGAAGAGCAGATGCATATCTTCCTTGATAATGAAGAGCACTTCGGAGAGCTTTAATAACTTGTGAAAAGAAACCATGGTGCCTGCCTGGCGTTCACGATCGATGTTGACGAACATATTTTTGCTGCGAAAATAGGTGACCAGGATTTTTTTGATCATCCATTGTTTATTCATGGCCAAAAAAGGATTCATGTCCTCAGCCATATCCCGGGCTCCTTTTCATCAAAATCTGCAATATATAAAGAAAACAGCGAAGAAACCGGAAAAAATTCCCATCGCATCGCTCAGGGACAGGCACTCTCTGTCGCCGTACTGAGATAAATGCCGTTGAAGAGCAGCTTGAAAGTGGCCCGCGTCTGCCCTCTGAATTGCGGCCGGAAGCCATAGAGGATGATCCGTCCCGAACCTTTTCTGACTTGTGCAAGAGCGGCGCGTCCGGTCAGAGAAGCCTCCCCCCTGGCAAAACCATCGACGAGCAAATCCTCCGCCGGGTAGATGAGGGCCGCTTCACCGGATTCGACCACAAAGGCGGGACTGTCATCGATAAACAGCGCCGGATCTGAAGGCACGCCATAACCGAACGGCGTATTAGGCGCGAGGGTTGTTCGCAAGAACGCGCCCGGCACATAGAAGTGGCGGCGTGGCATCTCTGCAGTCACGTTGCGTATGGGCAAACCCCAATGGGCGATGGGCAGAATGCACGCCTGATTCAAAGCGATGAGGGCCCCGCCTTCCTCTATGAACCGGGCCAGCTCATTCATCCCTTCCTTGCCGATTCCACCGCAAAACATATCGGGCATTTCCCCGGATCTGGCGCCTTCGAGAAGCCGCTCGGCGCTCTGTGAAGGCAAAATGATCACATCAAACTGGCGCCTCAAATCACCTCGTTGAATCATGTGGTTGAGAAGCCGCTCATATCTGAATTCAAAGGATTCAAGGACAAAGCGGGTCCAACCCTCGTCGGCATCGGCCAGAAAGCTGTTATAAAGACCGATGCGCGGTGCCGCCAGCCGCCAGGCAACCTGAGGTGTCCGAAACCGCGCCGCTGCGAACCGCACCTGATAGACCCGGGCGAGATCACGCAGCAGCGCCTGGGAATCACTCTTGACCCATACGGTACCCGCCGGCCACGTTTCGGTGGCCGTACGCACCGCCTCTTTGAGCCAGTAGACCGGTACGCCGGCGGCGAGCAAACGATTCACCGCCTTGACCGCAGCCAGATTGCGGTAATCGAGAAAATAACCCTCGTGATCAGGGAGTTGGTTAACCACTCCCTCGGGCGCTTTGATGGCTGTGAGCTTTTCATACTCCCCATAGATTTCGCCGGCGCCCTCAAGCACCTTGACGCCGAAAGAAACGGCCAGATTGTAGGTGCTGACGTCGTACGGTGCATCAAGATCGTCCGTCAGAGCACCGCCATAGATGCGTTTTGCCAGAATGCTCCTGGCATAGGCGCCATAGGGTTGTGCGACGGGGATGAGAAAGGTTCCTTCGGGATAGAGGGTGCCGGAGACCGCCACTTTTCCCCGGGCACGATGGATCTCCACCTGACCCGCCTGCACGGTGCGTAACAATTCATGGAGGTTGTGAATATCCGCTTGCCGGGGTGGTATGATGAACACGTCATTGCCCGCACGCTCAGCGGCTGCCCCGCGCAACACCGCATGCGAGCGCTTTAACCAGTCTGAGCGGTTGACAGCCGCATGACGGAGAACCGCCCAGCTCGCGCGCAGCGCATAGTTGCTGATGTCCGCCAGACGCCATACACCCCCACGCCAGGGCATGGCGAGATTGGCGGAACGCTGCAGGGGGTTGCCCGATTCACTCTTGCGCAGACTTTCCGGATGGATGTGAACGGGTGTCGCCAACTGAGCCGAAGCGATTTCACCCAGAAAGCGGATGCCGCCATGATAAAATACATAGGCGCGGCTTGGCGCATAGGCATCGAAGCCATCTTGATGGATGATACCTGCAAGACCCTGTGCCGTCATCTCGGCAGCCACGGCAGTGCCCAGTGCGGCCGTTTGCGACTGGAGAATGGGGGGGATATTTTCATCATAGGGATCTGCATAGGGAGGCAGGAACATGCGCGCGCCGTAGTACCCCATCTGGTGCAGATCAAAGACGATGTGGGGACGCCAGACATTGTAAACCTTCTCCACCGTGGTGCGCGTCTCTTTCTGACTGAGCAGAATCCAATCGCGATTGATATCATGACCGCAGTAATAATGCTCGAGAAACGGGAACGGCCCGCCCGCGAAAGGCGTATCGCGGAACTTTTTGTACCACTCACAAATCAAATCAAGGCCATCCGGATTATGCGTGGGAATCAGCAGCAGGACGACCTGATTGAGGATTTCCTGTGCTTCCGGAGTTTGCTCGCTCACCAGCCGGTAAGCGAGTTCGAGCGACATCTGCGAAGGTCCGACTTCACGGGGATGTATCGAACAATTGATGGAGACGATGGCTTTCGCCTCTTTCATGAGACGACGCGCCTGCGCCTCTGGCAGATTCCGTGGATCGGCAAGCTCTCCCTGCAAGGCGATGAGATGATTCATGTTTTGCAGATTTTCGGGTGCGGATATCAGCGCCATCCAGAATGGCCGGCCCAGGGTCGATTTACCCAGGGTTTGCACCTGGAGACGCGGGCTGGAACGGTCGAGGAGTTGAAAATAGGCCAGGATCGTTGCCGCATCCAGCAAACGGAAATCTTCACCCGGTTTGAAACCGAGATAACTCTGCGGAGAAGGGATTTCCGCAGCAGCTGTCTGGGTGATCGCGCAAACCGGAATCCCCAGACAGCCTGACAGGAATAATAACAAGAGAATTCGACGCATTGAAGTGTTCAATAAGAGATGATTTTTTCTCCGGATACGAGTACGTGCATCCGGTATTGTTCCAGAATCCGCACCCAATCTTCTTCCGGGTACGGATGCCGCAAATCTATCGAGTTAACCGTTTCTTCGTTTTGTCCCAGCCAGCTGTAGGCGAGTTCCGCCAGTTCCAGGGAAGCGGGCAGAAGACCCTGCAGAAAGACCTTCATTTTTTCATACAACGCTGCGGGATTCGCCGCCACATGGGCTTCAGGCGCCGGCAGCGGCCAGATGCCCGGCGAAGGCAGTTGCCTTCCGGGCCGGCCATCGCCGAGCCAGCAATGGAAAAGCCCCCAATCGGGATGCAGGAAAAATACCCGGACAAATCCGGCATCCGCAGCGGGCAATATCACCACACGGGCATAGCGGCTGCGCTGCCGCAGCGGCCGCATGCGCACCTGAAGCTGGCGATTGATCGGCGGATCGAAAGCGCGGATGGATTCATACTCCAGCAGCAGCGCATCCAGTTCCGAACCGGTCAGCTGATACTCAAACCGATAGAGCCGATCGCGGATGGCGCTGAGCTTGGCGTCGGCTTCGATGCCGGGTGCGAAGTAACTGCTCAGCCGGCGCGCCAGGTTTTTGCTTTTTCCGGCATAGATCACCTCCCCGTCGCGGTCGCGCATGAGATACACGCCCGGCGCCGGGGGAATCTGACGGATGGCATCGGCATCGAATCCGTAAGGACTATAATCAAAAGCCGGGGCCGGCTGGAGCAGAATGCGCCATAAATCGCCGCAATCACTACTGCCGCTTTCTTGCGCCCGTGCGATGAAATATTCCCACAGCGCCTGCAAATCCGCCACGCTTTCCTGAATATCTCCCTCCATATGCAGACGCTGTCCGAGAAAATGGGCGAGCTGTCCGGGCGTCCGAAAGCGTGGTGCATCGAACAATTGTTGTGTCAGCCTGCGGATGTTGAGAAGCGGCGCGTCCAGCTCTTGCCCGAGCAATTCCATCTGGGCTGACGTGAGGAGGCTGATCTGATTGCCAAATCCATCGCAAACCACAAAAGCCGGCGACTGCTCAAGAACCTGGCTGAAAAGGCCGGATAGCGCCCGGATGAATTCCACTCTATCGGCCGCAGCTGTGTGTGCGGAAAATAAAATGCGTTCCTTGCACCACAACGCGCAACCGAAACCGCGCCATTCGCGCCAGTTTGCACATTGCGATGGCATTGCCCGGCAGAGGAGATAAGTGGTTTCGTCCGCAGGCAGAGCGTTTGCCGGCTTGTATATCCAGGTATCTTCTGAAACGCGATCCACCGCATCATGGCCGTCAAGCAAAGCGGAAATGACAGAGATCGCAGCGGCGCCGGGAATGTTTTTCATGTGCAATACCGCTGCCGCCAGCTCCGTGGCGGTCACCGGCTGCCGGCATTGACGCAGATATTTGACCAGAGGCTCGCTCATGCCCCGCTCATGGTGCCGGGGGCGGCGACCAGGCGCCAGGGGTCTGCGCCTTGCCAAACAGCGCCACACCGAGAACCCCGCCGATCATCCCGGCGATACAATCGGTGACCAGATTGATCATAAAAACCATGACGATCAATCCCTGAGACAGGACGCTCTCTGAAAACTGACCGATTAAATTATCCAGTTCCGGATTCTCCGCCAATTCGGCGATCTCTTTGAGCCATTCGATGCTCAATCCGCCCAGCGCCGCGGTGAGCGCCGTTGACATGACGGCGCCGAAGCAACCCGCCATCAGGCCCAGCAGTGCACCATCACTGGAGAGCATGGGCACGCCGGGATCGAGGTCGCGGCGATAGAGATAGACGGCCACAACGCCACCGATGATGACGCCCGCGCAACAGGCGCAGTTGACCAGACTGATGACCGGCACGGAACTCAAAACGGCTATGACCACACCGCCCCAGACAGCCGGTACCAGTTTACCGGGTTGCTGCATACCTCCTCCTGAAAATAGATACGCGCTATCGTTCGAGTATGCAGAAAGATACGTCTTTTTTTTCTGGGAATGAAATAATTTTTCAGGGTGGTGTGGGTATCCGCCGAAATAGCCGCGGGGGTGGCGTTTGTGGCGCATCACGTCCCGGGGCCGAAACCCCGGGACGATCACCTGCTCGCTCGGCTAAATCTGCGGTTTGGGATAATTGTCCATGTAATGAATCGATTTGGCAATATCCTCCTCCGGCAAGGGGTAATTGACCAGGTCGCCGCGGAAGTAGAGTTCATATCCGCGCAGGTCCATCAAACCATGTCCGCTGAGGTTGAAGAGGATGACGCGTTCCTTGCCCTCTTCTTTGGCCTTGCGCGCCTCATCGACGACCGCAGCGATGGCATGGCCGCTCTCCGGCGCCGGTATGATGCCTTCCGTGCGCGCAAAGAGAACGGAAGAATCGTACACATCGAGCTGTTCCATCGCGCGCGGCGAGATCAATCCCAGATTGATGCAGTGGCTGATCAGCGGCGCGACCCCGTGATAGCGCAGTCCGCCGGCATGAATCGGAGGCGGCACGAATTTATGGCCGAGGGAATGCATGGCCAGTAACGGCGTCAACTCGGCCAGATCGCCGTGATCGTAGGAGAAGGGCGCCCGGGTCATGGTCGGACAGGAAGAGGGTTCGACGGGGATGATGTCGATGTCCGCGCCGTTGATTTTGTCGAGGACAAACGGAAAGGCGATGCCGGCGAAATTGCTGCCGCCGCCGACACAGCCGATGACGGTGTGCACTTTTTTCTCTCCCGCCAGCGCCAGTTGCTTTTTCGCCTCCAGACCGATGATGGTTTGATGCAACAGGACGTGATTGAGCACGCTGCCCAGTGAATAACGGGTCTTGCCACTGGGGTCGGTCACCGCCTCCTCGACCGCTTCACTGATGGCCAATCCCAGACTGCCCGGCGTATCGGGAAATTCCTGCAACATGGCGCGACCGGCGTTGGTTTCTGTGCTGGGGCTGGGTATGCAGCGCGCACCCCAGGTCTCCATCATGGAGCGGCGATAGGGTTTCTGGTCAAAACTGATGCGCACCATGTACACTTTGCACTCCAGTCCCAGCAGGGCACAGGCAAAGCCGAGGGCCGAGCCCCACTGGCCGGCGCCGGTCTCGGTGGTCAGTTTTTTGATGCCAAATACCTTGTTATAATAGGCCTGGGCGACGGCGGTGTTGGGTTTATGGCTGCCCGCCGGGCTGATGCTCTCGTTCTTGTAATAGATGCGCGCCGGTGTTCCCAGGGCTTTTTCCAGGCCGCG
>DCUM01000136.1 GCA_002327255.1 bacterium UBA2214
TCGCCCTCTGGAGAGGGCTCCTACATGGGCGTTTCAAAATTCGTTGTAGGAGGGCTCTCCAGAGCCCGACCGGGTGAAAAAACGCGTCATTTGTAACCATAGGCGTTTCTCATGCTAATATATTACCTCAAAATAGCCTGGCGGAATATCCTGAAACATAAATTTTATTTTTTCCTCAATGTTTCGGGTCTGGCGGCCGGCATCGCCTGCAGCATGGTGATCATCCTCTATGTGGTCAACGAAGTGACCTACGATGCGCATCATCCCGATGCGGATCGCGTCTATCGCATCGCGGTGCACAAGAACACGGTGGTCGGCGAACACCGCAGTCTCTACACGTCGGCGCCCCTGGCGCCGCTGCTCCGCCGTCAGGAACCACAGGTGCAAGCGGTGGCGCGCATCGTTCCCCCGCTGGAAAATGCCGGCCATGTGCTGGTGACCCGCGGCGAGCACCGGTTTTTCGAGAAACGGGTATTTTTTGTCGACCCGGAGCTGTTTGATGTGCTGGGATTCCGATCTTTGCAGGGCGAATCCGCATCGGCCTTGCATCAACCCGGGATGATTTTTATCACCCAAAGTATCGCCCATAAATATTTTCCCCATGAGCCGCCCCTGGGCCAGGCTCTGCGGCTTGAACTGGATTATGATACGGGAACGGCTGTCACGGAAGATTTTACCATTCGCGGTATTCTCCAGGATCCCCCGGCCAACTCGCACCTTCAATATGATGTCTTGATCTCCATGGCCACCATGCTCAGGTATCGCCCCGATTTTAATGAGAACTGGTTCGAATATCCCGCCAAGTACACCTATGTGAAACTGGTCCCGGGCGCGGATGTCCAGGCCTTTGAAAAGCAGCTGTCAAGCTATGCGGTGAATCTGACCGCATCCAATAAACATATTCGTTCCTATGCTTATTTTCTGCAACCGCTGCGGTCGATTCATCTCCATTCGAATTTGCAAGGCGAATTGGGTGCGGTGGGCAGTCTCTATTACATGGCCATTTATGGTGCGGTGGCTTTGCTGGTGCTCCTGATTGGATGCATGAATTATATCAATCTCTCCGCTTCGCTGGCTGCCACCCGCACGCGGGAGGTGGGCATTCGCAAGGTCGCGGGTTCACGGCGGCGCGATCTGGTCGTGCAATTCCTGAGCGAGTCGTTCATCCTCACATTCATGGCCTTTCTCCTCGCCAGCCTGCTCTTTTCGCAATTGGTGCTGTTTTTCAATGCCATGGCCAACACGCGGATCGCCTGGCATGATCTGGCGCGCCCTGAAGTCCTTTGTACGCTGTTTTTTCTTTTCCTGGTGATCAGTCTGGCTGCCGGCGGTTATCCGGCGCTGATTTTGTCCGGATTCAAGCCCATCTCCATGTTGCAGAACCGCTTTTCGCTGCAAGGCGGCCGGAATGTCCAGCGCGTGCTGGTGCTGGGTCAATTTGTCATATCCATTTTTCTGGTGGTTTGCACGCTGGTGGTGTTTCATCAATTGAATTACATGAAGGGAAAATCCCTCGGATTTGAACGCGGACAAAAAATCGTGCTCGATATCAAGAGCAACCAGAATTATTTCCGGCGCAATTATGAAGCGATCAAAACGGATCTGCTCAGTCAATCCGGGATCGCAGGCGCTGCTGCTTCCTCAAAAATCCCCGGCAACCTGGATGATTCCGGATACTACCTCTGGCCCGGGAGCGCGCGCACCCAGGAAAAACCGGTCCGGCTCAAGGCCTTAATCATTGATACGGAATTTACAAGTCTGTATGGCATCACCCTGGCTGCCGGCAGGCCGTTTCTGCCGGCGCAGACAACAGACCGTCAGGATGCGTTTGTCATCAACGAGGCCGGCGTCCATGCCCTGGGATTCAAACAACCAGAGGAAGCACTGGGTCAGCAATATTTTGCGCATTATAACGGCAAAGTGGGGCGGATCATCGGTGTGACCCGGGATTTCCATTTCATGGGCATGAAGGATGCGGCGGATCCCATGATCCTGGACCTGGAGTCTTCCCTGCTTCGTTATCTGACCATCGAAACAGCGCCCGGTGAAGTGCGCGCTGTTCTGGAAAAAATCGAAGCCGTCTGGCAGCGGCACTTCCCGGGCGTTCCTTTTGAGTATGCGTTTCTCGATGAAACCTTTGCTCGCGTCTACCGCTACGAAGAGCAGATGGGCCGGTTGTTGGGTATTGTGACCGGGCTGGGTATTTCCATCGCTCTCCTCGGACTCTTCGGCATGGTGGCCTTTTTCTCGCATCTGCGCCGCAAGGAGTTCGGCATCCGCAAGGTGCTCGGCGCCTCGATCTCGCAGATTGTCGTTTTGATGACGCGCGATTATCTCTATCTCATCCTGCTGGCCGGACTGCTGGCCGTGCCGGCCGCCTGGATCACGACGCAAAGATGGCTGCAGGATTTCGCGTATCATATAACGCCGGGTGTGCCGGTTTTCGTGTTTGCCTTTTTGGCAACAGCGATCATCGCCCTGGTGGTGATCCTGTACCAGGGCGCCCAGGCCGCGCGCGACAACCCGGCGGATGCCTTGCGCTGCGAATGAGCCTAATCGGCTATTAAACCGCATGCCACGAGGATCTTTTGGATCGAATGCGATTTAAAACAGGCAGGCGGCCGTAATATTTGGTGTAAACCCGGATTCTTGTTAACTCGACCCTCGAACGCAAATGGTTTCACCTTGTCGGAGCATTGAAATGAGCTGCAGACGATCCATGCTACCGGATCCGGGATAAAAGAAAGGGTTGAATATGTATACTTATTATTTGAAAATGGCCTACAGGGTCATGCTGAAAAGAAAGGCATATTCCATCATCAATATTGGCAGTATGGCCCTGGGTCTGACGGTCTGCTTGTTGGCCATTTTTTGGATTCTGGATCAAGTCGGATATGATGCCTTTCATGAGAAGGCCCCTTCCATCGCGCAGGTGTATTGCGAGATTCAAACCGGTGATGGTCATGAGCAGGTGTTCACGGGTTCCTTTTATCCGTTGGCGCAGGAACTCCGCGAACGTCTGCCCGAGGTGGCTGCGGTGTCGCGGTTTGAAACCACTTCCGGACTGACCCTGCGCGCGGGTGAAAAAGTGTTCTCTGAAGATGTTATTGCGCTGGTTGACGACTCCTTTTTCTCGATCTTTACTTTCCCGTTGCTGAAAGGCGATCCCGGAACTGTGTTGAAGAACCGAAACTCTATCGTCTTGACTGAAAGTATGAGTCGTAAATATTTTGGCGATGAAGATCCGCTCGGCAAAACGATGAATGTCGAGGGTGCCTTTGATTTGATCGTAACCGGGATTCTGAGCGATGTGCCCAGGCAATCCTCTTTGCAATTTGCGGCGCTGGTGCCGTTCGTCCTGCAATTTGCGCCCACTTTTAAGGAACCAGTGCATTGGGGCGGAAATCCATTTCAGACTTTTATCCTGACCCACCGGGCCATCCGGCAGCAGGAGCTGGGGAATAGAATTAACGAAACGACTGCTGCACATTTTCAGAATACGGGCAGCCGGGTTGAATTCCGTTTATTGCCCCTCACCAGTAAACGCCTCCATGATCCGGATAGGGCGATGGCGCCCATCCTGCTCCTTTTTGCAGGGGTGGCGCTGGCCGTTTTGCTCATCGCGTGTGTCAATTTTGCGAATTTAAGCACCGCCATGGCTGTGACGCGCGTCAAAGAGATCGCCGTACGCACCACCGTCGGCGCTCAGCGCACGGATTTGATGGTGCAATTCCTGGGTGAATCGCTTCTGGTCTCTTTTTTATCATTCCTGATCGCGCTGGGTCTGCTCTATTTGATTTTGCCCACGTTTAATCAGATTGCAGGAACTGCTTTATCGTTGCAGGGGCTGGCAAATCCATTAGTGCCACTCGCCTTTTTGGCAGTTACCCTCTTTGCGGCTCTGATAGCTGGAAGTTACCCTGCTTTTTATCTGACCCGGTTTCAGCCACATGCCATTATCAAGGGCGCCGGGACGGTTCAGACCCCGGGGTTGCGGGGACAGGGCTTGCGCAAAAGCCTGGTGGTATTCCAGTTTGCCATCTCGGTCATCCTCATCCTGACCACCATCACGGTGAGCCGGCAGATGCAGTACATCAAGAAAGCGGATCTCGGATTTGATCAACATAATTTGATCTCCGTTCCGGTTGGCAACAAGCTGGCCGGCCAATTTGCCACCCTGAAAACCGAACTGGAACGCAATTCTGCCATCATCGATGTGACGGCCGGATGCCAGAATCCCATGAACATCTCTTCTTCCGTATCGGCTGTGGACTGGGAGGGAAAACGTGCCGATGGTACCTATAGCATGCATTTCGATTGGATCGATTACAACTATTTCGAAACGCTGCAAGTCCCAATCATCGCGGGTCGTGGTTTTTCACAGGCCTTTCCGGCTGATGAGAAAGATGGCTATGTGGTCAATGAATCGGCAGTGAGGATGATGGGTATGACCGATCCCATCGGTCAGAGCCTGACGGTGTTCAAAAAGAAAGGACGGATTGTGGGCGTGGTCAGGGATTTTCATTTCCGGCCGCTTCATCATCAAATCCGGCCGATTGTCTTCATCCTCAAACGATCCGCCATCAGCAACTTGTTCATTCGCATCAATCCGGCAGCGACCACCGAGGCGCTGCATCATATCGCGGCGGTCATGCAAAAAATGGATCCGGAGAAGGCGGCGACGCTTCGTCTTCGTTTTTTTGATGATCAACTGATTAGGTCACAGTATGCGATGGAGGAAAAAATCCAGCGCTCCGCCCTTTTGTTCACTACCCTGGCGATTCTGATCGCGTGTGCCGGTTTGTTCGGCCTGGCGGCTTTTTTGACGGAGCAACGAACCCGGGAAGTCGGCATTCGCAAGATATTGGGCGCATCGCGACTGCAGCTGTCTGTGATGCTGTCCAGGGAGTTCAGCAAATGGGTTCTGCTGGCGAATGTCTTTGCCTGGCCGGCCGCCTATTTTGTCATAAAGCAGATGTTAGCCGTCTACGCCTATCATACCCACATGGGTATTCAATTTTACATTTTATCAGGATGTGCAACGTTTGTCATTGCCGGCCTGACGGTGGGTTTGTTGACGCTGAAGACCGCCAGCAGACATCCTGTTGCGGCGCTCAGATGCGAATGAATGATTCATTTTAAACATGGAGTCAGAAATGCACACTGACCGTGAAAGAGATGTTTCCGGTGACGTGGTGGGGAGGAATGTTTCGGGTCAAAAAAAACATCGAATGCGTCCCGGCGCGGAGGTCGGCAACAAAGATAACCGATCGCTTGTCACGATTGTCTGTCTGCCGGATCTCAACTCCTGCGTGCAGGCGATGGCAGACTATTTTGGCGGGCAGGTGAGTTCGATAGCAGCTTGTGAATAATTGATCGACGAACCTGCAGTATTCACCGCCAGGAGCGTGGAGAGGTGCAACGAACAGGAAAACGAAAAATAGCCCGGATAGCAACTTTCAAAACTATTTTTCACTTTCCATCAAAAGCCGTTCAGCGGGCTCTGCGCGTTCGGCGGTTTATGAATAGAACAGGCTAAAAATGAGGGATTCCGATGATACAGCTTAAAGATATCACCAAGTATTATGCCAGCGGTTTTGCCAGGACGTTTGTCCTGCGCCATATCGATCTGGAAATCAAACAGGGCGAATTTGTCTCCCTCATGGGACCCTCCGGCGCCGGCAAATCGACGCTTTTGTACATCATCGGCATGCTGGACGAGGCTTCGCAGGGCGAGTACTACTTTCTCGATACGCCCGTTCATACCTGCAATGAACGCCAGCGTACAGAACTTCATCAACAGAATATTGGTTTTGTATTTCAGAGTTATCATCTCATCGATGATCTGACGGTCTATGAAAACCTCGAGACGCCGCTGCTTTATAAAAAAGTAAAATCGGCCGAACGCAAGAGTCTGATCGCCGAAATGCTGGACCGCTTCCAGATTGTCGCGAAAAAGGATCTCTTTCCCAATCAGCTCTCGGGTGGACAGCAGCAGCTCGTCGCCGTGGCGCGCGCGCTGATCATCAAGCCGAAACTCATCCTGGCCGATGAACCGACCGGCAACCTGAATTCAAAACAAGGGGAGGAGATCATGGCATTGTTCACCCAGTTGAACCGGGAAGGCACCACGATCATTCAGGCGACCCACTCGGAAAAGAACGCCGGTTACAGTGGACGAATTATCAATTTATTGGACGGAACGATCATCGATCAATAGAACAGGTGAACCATGCTCTGGAACTATCTCAAATCAGCTTTTCGCAACCTCAAGAAGACCAAACTCTTTTCTTTTATGAATATAGTTGGTTTGGGCATCGGCGTGACCGCTTTTATTTTCATCATGCAGTATGTCCATTTTGAAAAGAGCCATGATCGCTTTGTCGAAAACGCAGACCGGATTTACCGGCTGCGCCATGAGCGCACCGATGGCAATGGCGATGCGGTGCGTTTTGCCTCCTGTTGCCCGCCGGCAGCGGCCCGTTCGCTCAGCCGCGCCCGGGAGGTGGGGTTGCGCAAGGTGGTCGGCGCCTATATGTAATCGGTTGCTTTGTCTGTATTCTTCATGGTCTTTGTGAACTTTGTGGTTTAAAAATTATTATGGTCAGGAGTAAAATACCATGTTTGCAGCCTATCTCAAAACCGCGTGGCGCAATCTCGTCCGGCACAAGGGCTATGCGTTCATCAATATTTTCGGGCTGGCGCTGGGACTGGCGCTGGCCATCCTCATCGCGCTCTATGTCGAACTGGAGTTGAGTTTTGACCGGTTTCACACCCATTACCACCGCATCCACCGCGTCGAAGTCAATTATGACAACAAGGAGCGGTTTCTCGCTTTTTCGCAAACGCCAATAGGACCGGCGCTTGCCAGGGACTATCCCGAAATCGTGCGCTATACCCGGTTTCTCAACATGGCCAATCAGGTTTTGCTGTACGCCTCGGAAGAGAAAAAATACTATGAGAGCAGGGGCTGGTGGGCGGATGCGCAGTTTTTTCAGGTCTTCTCGTACCGGTTTCTCAAAGGCGATGCGGAGAGCGCCCTGGCCGAGCCCAATTCGATCGTCCTGTCCGCCGAATTGGCGGCCAAGTATTTTGGATCTGAAAATCCCATTGGCAAAATAATCCGATACGAAAACACCATCGACTGCAAGGTCACCGCCGTGGTGCAAGATTGTCCCGCCAATTCCCATATCCAGTATGACTTTTTAATCTCCTACGACTCTTACAAGGCCATTGCCGGGAATGATTATCTCGATAACTGGACCCGCATTGCCAATTATACCTATGTGATCCTCTCTGAAAAGGCTCTTTTGCCGGATGTGAATGCCAAAATCCGCTCCCTGCTGCAGCCGCAATTGCCGCCGAATGTCGAGATGCCGGTATACCTGAAACCCTTGTCGCAGATCCACTTCAGTCCCAGGGTCCTGGGTGAGCCGGGACCGACAGGTGACGTGGATCGTATTCGCTTTCTCATGCTGATCGCCGCCGCCATCCTCCTCCTCGGCTGCATCAATTTCATGAACCTGGCGACCGCGCGGTCTGCGCGGCGGGCGCGGGAGGTGGGCATCCGCAAAACCGTCGGCGCCAGCCGCGCCGGTTTGATCCGCCAGTTTTTCAGTGAATCGCTCGTGGTGGCCCTGGGGGCTCTGGTGCTCGCCCTCATTCTGGCACAACTCTGTCTCCCGGTCTTTAACGCCCTGCTCGGCCGGCAGTTGGCCTGGACGTGGCAGAATATTCCGGTTTTGGGGCCGTGGATTCTGGCGCTCACCCTGTTGATCGGGGTGGTGGCGGGCAGCTATCCGGCACTTTTTCTCTCCTCGTTACAACCGGCCGCCACGCTCAGGAGCACGGCGGGCAGAGGACACCAGGCCGTGATCCGCAAAGTGCTGGTGGTGTTCCAGTTCGTGATTTCCATCGTCCTCATTCTCTGCACCTGGATCATCTATCGGCAGATCGACTATATGCAGAACAGGGATTTGGGCTACAATCACGAGCAGATTCTGACAACCACCTTCCGGCGCATGGATGCCGCGACCATCAGCAGGTACGAAACCCTGAAAAACGAGCTGCTGAATCATCCCGCGGTGCTCACGGCCTCGATCTCCCGTTTCATTCCCAGCTTTAACGGCAGTTCCACCGCCATCCGGGGGTGGGAAGGATCGGCCCCCACGGACCAACTGCTGGTGAACCTCAATTTGATCGATGAGCGCTTTCTCGAGACCTACGGCATACCCCTCCTGGCCGGCAGGGGATTTTCCGCTGTGGCACGGGAAGATACCAACCGTTATTGTCTCATCAATGAAACCACGGCGAAGCGCCTGGGGTGGAGCGATGCGGTCGGCAGAAGGATTGGACCGGCGCTGGTCGTCCTCGGTGTGGTGAAGGATTATCATTATGCCTCGCTGCGATTCGGCATCGAGCCCATGCTGCTTTTTCCGATGCCGCGCACGCCTCAGGCCTCCCGCGCCTATAACATGCTGTCGGTCAAACTGTCCGGAGAAAATATCAAGGAGACCGTTCAAGCCATCCAGGAAAAGTATGAACGGCTCTTTCCGGGTGATGTGTTCGAATACCATTTTTATGATGAGGGGTTTGAGTGGATGTACCGCGACGAACTGCGCATGGCCCAAACCGTGGCCTATTTCACGGTTCTCGCCATCTGCATTTCGCTGCTGGGGCTGGTCGGCCTCGCCTCCTTCATGGCCGAACAGCGCACCAAGGAGATCGGGGTGCGCAAAGTCCTGGGCTCTTCGGTCGCGGGCATTGTCCTTTTGCTCAGCAAGGAATTCAGCAAATGGGTGGTAGTGGCGGCGCTGATCGCCTGGCCCATCGGCTATTTCACCATGAAAAACTGGCTGCAGTCGTTCGCCTATCGCAGTGAGATCGGCATCGCGGTTTTTCTGTTGACCGGACTGCTCGCACTGGCGCTGGCGCTGGCAACGGTAGCCTATCAGTCGGTCAAGGCGGCGCTGGCGGATCCGGTCAAATCGTTGCGCTATGAATGAAATAATCTGAATATGAAAGGTTGGTGAATGTATCATGTTGAAAAACTATATCATCATCGCCTTCAGGAACTTGAGGCGAAACAAGCTATATGCGATGGTGAACATCGTTGGATTGAGTCTGGCGATCGCCTGCGCCATCGTCGCCTATCTGAATTATGTTTATGCCCGACAATTCAATATGTTTCACCAGGACGCATGCTCCATCTATCGCATTGTCGGTCTGCGTACGATCAATGGACAACCCCTGCGCTATGCCATGGTGCCATTGCCGCTGGCGGACCGGATCCGGCATGAGGCGGGCATCGTTGAACAAACGGTGGCCATTGAGCGCGGCGGCGCCCGGATACGCTATCAGGATCAGATTTTCAACGAGGGCATCCTGTATGCGGACGAGGAGTTTTTTGACTTTTTTACATTCCCTTTGAAAGAGGGGACTGTGAATCTCCAGGACAAGAACACCATCGTGCTGTCCGAGGAATACGCGCTCAAATATTTTGGCCAGGATCCGGCCATTGGAAAAATCCTCACACTCCTGCATGCCAACGGCGTGGTGCAATCTTTGACCGTGACCGGTGTCGTCGCCAAATATCCACCCAACTCGAGTATTCAGTTCAATATGGTTGTCTCATCCGAATTGCTGCTCGATGCCGGTATAAACAAGGCGGATAATTGGGCCTTCTGGACGCATGCACTCTTCATTAAAGTGAGGGATCGTGAAAAGTTGACAGCGCTCGAGCAGCAATTGAGAACCTATCTGCCGCTGCAGAATGCGGCCAATCAGAGGGTGGCCCTGTCGGGTTTCACGATAGATCCGCTCGATCGTATTGCGGCTCTTTCTCATGATACGCGAGGTGAATATTTGCGCGGCGCCTATCCGCCCTCGCAGATCATCGGCATCGCCACGATCGCGATTCTCCTTTTAATGATGTCCTGCTGCAATTTTATCAATACCTCACTGGCTTTTTCGCATCGACGGTGCAAAGAAATTGCCATGCGCAAGGTGGTTGGAGGCAGGAAGATCCAACTGGCTGTTCAATTCCTGAGTGAGAATATACTTTTAACCGTACTGGCCCTGCTTTTGGCTTTGGCATTGGCGGTTGTTTTCATCCCGGCTTTTAACACTTCTTTCAATCAGGTCCACCTGAGTCTGGATTTTGCACAAAACTGGCAATTTGGCGGATTCCTGCTTCTGCTATTGTTGCTTACCGGAGTTGGCGCCGGCCTCTATCCAGCACTGGTCATCAGTTCATACAAACCAGTCCAGATCTTTCGAGAAAAACAAAGGGCTGGCAAGATGAACGTGTTCATGCAGACGCTGTTGGTCATTCAATATGTCATTTCGATCATCGCCATCGTTGCCACCATTGTCTTCGCCCAGAATGGCAACTATTTCAAAGAATTTGATTTGGGATACGAACAGAATCTGATTGTATCCGTGCCCGTCAATGATGAGCATACATATACCTTGTACCGGAATGCCATTGAGAATTATGCGGAAGTCGAAAGTATTTCCGGCAGTCTATCACACATGATTTTCAGCGGGCCCCGTCGGGGTATTTCTTCTGCAGGGATCGAACGCGAAGCCTTTGTTTATACAGTCGGATTTGATTATGTCGAAACCATGCGCTTGCGCCTGCGGGAAGGACGCAGCTTTGCGAAAGAAACCGCGAGCGATGTGGAGGAGTCTGTCATGGTGAATCAAACCCTGGCGAATGAGATGGGCTGGCATTCGATTGCGGGCAAAACCTTGACGCTGGAAAATAAGGCGTTTCAGGTCATCGGGGTGATCGAGGATGTTTATTCTCAGGGTCCATGGGAACTGGTGTTGCCCGCGGTGATGCGCGTGTGCAAACCCGAGCAGTATGCCATGATGCAAGTTCGCATAAGGCCGGATCATTTGGGTTCCACGATGGCGTATCTGAAATCCTCCTGGCTGAAATTGTTTCCGGATCGTCCGTTCGAGGGCTTTTGGGAGAATGGGGCTTTGGCCGGGGCCATCGAGTTGAGCGCCGGGGTGAATCGGCTGTTCAATTCCATCGCCATCATCGCCATCCTGATCGCGGCGATGGGATTGTTCGCTCTGGTCTCATTGTCCGTTGCGAATCGCACCAAAGAGGTGGGCATTCGCAAGGTGCTGGGGGCTTCGGTAGCTCACGTCATTGCCATGGTGATGCGCAAGTTTGCCCTGCTGCTGATCCTGGCGATCGTCCTGGCCAATGTGATCGGGTATTTCCTTCTCAAAAAGTTGCTGGATGTCATTTGGGTGTATCATGTCCCCATTCAAGTTTCAGCGATGCTCATTGGCAATCTGTTGATTGTTTTGGTGGGCGTGGTGACAGTGATTTCGCAGGTACAAAAAATCGCCGCCACAGATCCGGTCAGGAGTCTCCGATATGAATAGAGACTTGCATCCTGCGATGTCCATTCCCTGCTTATCGATACTCTGTTTGGGAGTTTCATGCATTAACATGTATAGGAATCAGGAAAAGACTGTGCACAGCAAACCACTGTATGAAAATCCATTATCAAGCCTCGATGATATCGAGCAGGCTGCGCGTTCAATCGAGATTCTTTCAACCCCGGAGGGTAAAGCACTCCAATTGGATGGTGTTGTTCTTTTCCCGCTCGATTTTGTCGATGGAAAAATCACCGTTGAAATACTGGCGGAAAAGGCCTGCTACCCAGGTATTTTGTTTCACTGGGCGGATTCGGCCAATTACGAGCTGGTCTATGCGGTTCCGCACGTCAGCGGTCAACCGGACGCCGTGCAGTATGATCCGGTTTTCAATTTCAGCAACACCTGGCAATTGTATAATGGCCCTGCGTTTCAGAAAAACGCAATTGTTCCCATGAATACCTGGTTCACCCTGACGGTAATCGTCAGAGGGGACAAAGCCAGCATACAGGTCAATGAACAGACGCCGCTGGTGGTGGAGACGTTGGCACATGGACGCCGTTCGGGTCGCGTGGGACTGTGGAGCTACAAGACAGCCTTGTTTCGAAATTTAAAAATTGACAAAATCGCCAATATTACGGCAAAGGGCATTTTGTCAGGCAAGCCTGAAGGGGCCCTGGATGCCTGGGAGACGTCCGATGGGGTGGTGCTGAAAACCGAAGCCAATGGCGTATTGAACCTGAACCGTTATGTCGCTCCTTCGCCACATCCTGTAAGGGTTCACCACTATTTTGAGCTGGAAGGATCGAGGGAATTGCAACTGGGAATCGGATTCAGCGATGAAGTCCAGGTGTTTCTGGACAGCCAGCCCATATTTTCCGGCGCAAACACCTTCAAAGGATTCACGGATGAGCTGTCACGGGGATGGGTGGTTCCCGGCCTGGAAAAAGTGAACCTGAAATTGGCAGCTGGACGCCATGAGTTGGCCGTGGAAATTAAAGTGACCGAACCCTTTGGCTGGGGCATGATCGTAACGCTTGAAGAAAAGAATCAAGATTACGAAGAAATGAAGAATTAGAATAATTCCCAACCCGGAAAAACCGGATGCAAATGCAGGACACCTCAAAGGTGTCCTGCATTTCTTGACCATTTTGGCAAAATAAAACTACCAAGCTACTAACCACAAAGTTCACAAAGTACACGAAGAAAAACGGCCTGACAATTCTGTTTAAAGTTAGTGAGTTATCCTTCGTGCTCTTCGTGGTAGAATAAGGTTTTGAGGTCTGGATGATTTAACATATTATTAAAATGATTGTTAAGGCTTCTCCATTTTCTGCTGTGAATAATATGGGATAGGAATGATGCCATGCTGAAAAACTATTTTTTCATCGCCCTGCGTAATATCAAGAAATATAAAGGCTATGCCTTTATCAACATTTTGGGGTTGGCCATTGGCATGGCCTGCTGCATTCTCATCCTCCTCTGGGTGCAGGATGAGTTGACCTTTGACCGCTTTCATGTCCATGGAAAAAATCTCTACCGGGTTGAGCAGGATCAGTATTATTCAGGCTCCGCGTATCACGTCAATGTCACGCCATATCCCATGGGACCTGCTGTGAAAGCCGAAATTCCCGAGGTGGCGGATGCCTGCCGCGTCGTCTGGTCTTCGGGATTGCTGTTTCGTCAGGGTGAAAAGATGTTCTTCGAGGAGCGGGCCCTGTTTGTTGATCCCTCTTTTTTTGAACTGTTCACGTTTCCGCTGGTCAGAGGGGATGCCGCCCAGGCGCTCAGAGAACCTAACTCGGCGGTTATTTCGCGCGCTGTTGCGAAAAAATATTTTGCTGACGAGGATCCGATCGGCAAAGTGTTTCAGGTCAATAACCGCTACAGTCTGAAAGTGACGGGGGTGCTGGCGGAAATGCCCGGGAATTCGACGCTGCGATTCGAGATCCTGATCCCTTATGAAGTTCTGCGCGCTTCGGGCCGCACGAATGAGGATAACTGGGGCAGCAACAACATTCTTACGTTCGTTAAATTGCATGAAAGGAGCGTGATCGCGGAGGTGAACGAAAAGATCTCCGATTTGCGCTTTCGCAGGGTCCGCGCCGGCGTCGTGGATAATCCTGAACGACTGCAACGGTTTGAGCGTTCAAGGCGAACAGAATTTTTGTTGATGCCCATGACGCGGATTCACCTGCACGGTTATTTCGGCTATGGCCGGCCGGCGGGGAATATCCAGTATGTCTATATTTTTTCCGCCATTGCACTTTTTGTGCTTTTAATCGCCTGCATCAATTTTATGAATCTCTCCACGGCGCGGTCAGCGGGCCGGGCGCAGGAAATCGGTTTGCGCAAGGTGGTTGGCGCTTCCAAAGGCAGTATCGTCAGACAATTTTTCGGGGAATCGGTTTTATTGGCCGTGCTGGCGCAGATATTCAGCCTCTGTCTGGTCGCTGTATTGCTGCCTGCCTTTAACAGCATCTCCGGCAAGCAAATGACCATGGGGATTTTCGCCGATTGGCGGATTTTGTCCGGCGTTGTCATGATTGCGCTGTTGACCGGCCTCATTTCCGGCAGTTATCCGGCCTTGTTTCTTTCTTCTTTTCAACCGGCGCAGGTGTTGAAAGGCAAGTTGAGATCAGGCGCCAGGAGTTCCCGCCTGCGAAAAATACTGGTGGTGGTGCAGTTCGCGCTCTCCATCTTTTTAATCATTGGCACCGGCATGGTCTATCGCCAGCTGCAATTCATGCGTGAGAAAAAGTTGGGATATGACAAGGAGCATGTTCTTTACATTCCCATGCGCGGCGATATCCGTGCTTCCTATGCTGCGTTCAAACAGGAATTGTCAACGAACAGCAAAATTCAGGGTGTCACATCCGGCAGCCATCTGCCGACCATGATCGGCAGCAATTCCGGGGGGGTTGATTGGGAGGGGAAGGATCCACAGCAACAAGTGTTGATCGGTCAGAGTTTTGTCGATTATGATTATATCGAGACACTGAAGATTGAACTGAAGGAAGGCCGCAGTTTTTCTCGACAGTTCTCCACGGATACCTCGGAAGCCTTTCTGATCAATGAAGAAGTGGAGAAGGTGATGGGCGTGCCATCGGCGGTCGGTAAAAGATTTTCCTTCGCGGGCCGCAACGGCCGCATCATCGGCGTGATGAAAAATTTTCACTTCAAGCCGGTGCGGGATGTCATCGAGCCGCTGGCGTTTCTTCTGGCTCCGCGAGCCGGATTTTATATGCTGATCCGTGTGGATGGCGGTGATATTTCCGGGACGCTCGCTTCTATCGAGAATACCTGGAAACGGGTGATCCCCCATTATCCATTCGATGCCCGATTTTTGGATGAAGAATTTGATGACATGTACCGAACCGAGGAGCGGATCACCTCCCTGTTAAAATATTTCGCTGCATTCGCCATCTTTATTGCCTGCCTGGGTTTGTTTGGTCTGGCCTCGTTCATGGCGGAACAGCGCACCAGGGAGGTGGGCATCCGTAAAGTCCTCGGCGCCTCCATGTCCGACATCGTTATGCTGCTCTCCAGAGAGTTTGCCAAATGGGTGATCATCGCCAATCTCATCGCCTGGCCGGCCGCCTATGTGATCCTTGATCAATGGCTGAAAAGTTTTGCCTACCGCACAGGTATGAGTTGGCCGATCTTTTTTCTCTCAGCGGTATTAGCATTGGTAATCGCCCTGGTGACGGTCGGCTATCAGGCTGTCGCCGCGGGGCTGGCTAACCCAGCCAGATCGCTGAAATACGAATAATCCACGCAGGGCTGAAACAGGAGGCGGTCACGTAAAAAAAGGGATCAATCCATGCCAAACATAAGCATTCAATTACCCCTGGTCGAGGCGGATCATTCCGTTGAGGTCTGCGTGACGATCAACGGGCAAAAAAAGCAGTATAACTATCGCATCGAGATTTTCCCCTGGTCCGCCTGCCGCGACAGCAAAGACAAAGCGGCCTGCCTGCGTCAGGTCATCGATCGGTATGACCAGGCGTGGCAATTGGTGCAGATCGGTGAGGCGAGCGCCAGGGAAGTGACCCTGATGTTCAGGCAAGTGCCACCATCCTGATCGGGATATTGAGCCGCCGTTGATCCTGCCGGACTCTTTTGAATAAGGCAGAAGCCCATTTCTGAATGGCCATCCGCGAACATGGCACCTGGCCTGATTGATTCATAAACCACCGGGCGCGCAGAGCCCGGCGAGCTGTTTATGTTGGAATTATAGAAAATATATGGATTTTAATTTCATTTCGGTTTATAAAGATTTAGCGATGCTATTTTTCTGTTTTTATTTTCTTTGCGTATCTCCGCGTTCCTGGCGGTGAATAATTCAGGATCGCAGTATTAAAACAGATCATGCGTTATGAGTAAACCAAAAAACAAGGCGTTATCATATCCGCTGCTTACGCCGGCCTGATAATAGATATTCAGGAAAAAGGGGGTGTCTCTGTTCGGGGCAGGCGTCAGCCTGAGCATGAGGGCCGTCCAATGGCGTTCTTGTGGTGAGTAATCCGCAACCAGTTCCACTTCCATGGTCCACCCCATAAAGAGCGCTTGCGTAAACGTCAAGCCAACCTCAACAAACGAACCGTAATAAAAATCGTTGTAAAACGTCAGGGAGGGCTCTCCCGGTATGGCGAAAGAAAAACCGACTGACGCCTCCGGGGAGTAACGATGCACGCCTGGCGTCCGATACAGGAGCGGATAGGTATACAGGGTGAATCCCGCGGTCACGCTCAGTACTTCCAGATGGGGCACCTCCTGACAATACTCCAGATAGGGATAGAGGTCCGACAGCCCTGGTGTGCGATCCGGTCCCCCGCCGATGTTGTAGCTCGCCCACAGGCCGGCGCTCCACCGATCCCGCGTAAATTCCAGACCAGGTTGAAGGGCCGGGCCATCATGCATCATGGCGCCGCGCCAGAGATATTTGCTGACCGCTTCCATGCTCAGCGCTCCCTGCGCCGGCGCGGCAGCATCCTCCTCTTCAATTTCTTGCACGGGGCCGGGCGCCATTGTTTTTCCCAAAGACTGGGTGTGACCCGTTGCCAGAAAGAGGATGGACAGGATGATGATCGATCGTCGATGTCGCAAGATGTGCGCTGCGCTGCGCCGCATGGTGCGAGCTCCCTGATGGATGGGCGTGCCTGGTGAGTCCGTTGCGGTGCGGACTCGTATTGCTGACCGGTGATGATTCAACGCCGTTTCATCTTGCGCAAATTGGCTTCGAGAAAATAATAGTCGGCATAGATGAGCGGCACGTCGATCTCGATCTGGTGCGGAATATCGCCGCTGCCATGCTTGAGGATGAAATAGCCCGCCTCGCCCGTCTGGGCCCGGTATTTTGCCGAGGACAAACTGGCCAGTATGACATCAGCTTTCGCCGCATATTTTTCACCATCCTGGCCGAGAAAGCCGCTCAAATCGTATAAAGCCGAGCAGAGGATGGCGCCCGCTGAGGCGTCGCGCGGTTCATCCGGAATCCTGGGGGCATCGTAGTCCCAGAACGGGATGCCGTCCGCCGGCATGTTTTTGTGATCGAGTATGAAATCCGCGATTTTTTGCGCCTGGCTGAGATAGCGCCTGTCGCCGCTCTCGCGGAAGCACAGGGTATAGCCGTACAATCCCCAGGCCTGGCCGCGGCTCCAGGCGGAGTCGTCGGAATACCCCTGATGAGTCTGTTTGTTGCGCACCGCGCCCGTGAGCGTGTCATAATCCACCACATGCCAGGTGCTGTGGTCTGCGCGGAAGTGATTCCTGAGGGTGGTGTTGGCGTGGCTGACGGCGATGCGGTAAAAACCGGAATCGCCGCTGGCGCGAAAGGCCCAGAAGAGCAGTTCCAGATTCATCATGTTGTCGATGATGACCGGAAACTGCCATTTGCTCCTGTTATGGTCCCAGGAGCGGATGCAGCCTACGCGGGGATTGAAGCGGGTGGCGAGGGTGCGGGCGCTGTGGAGCAGGATGTCCCGATATTCCTCGTTTCCGCCGAGACGATAGCCGTTGCCGAAGCTGCACATCATCTTGAAGCCCATGTCATGGGTGGTGTCGTTATTTTTTTCATCTTCGAGATACACGGTATATTTTTGGGCTTCCTCTTTCCAGTACGTTTCGCCGGAGTACTCGTAGAGAAACCACAGACACCCGGGAAAGAAACCGCTGGTCCAGTCCTTCGGCGGTGCCAGTTTGAGATCGCCGCCATGTCCGGTCGAGCGGGGCAGCTTTTTCGGCAGGTCGATACGATCGATCATTTTGCGGCATCGTTCTTTGGCCACCGCGAAATTGTCGTGCAGGAGGGCGCCATGGTTGCGGGGATTTTGCGGCAAAGCGATGAAGGCGTTCGCCTCTATCTGCAGGAGCAGCGTGCCATCCGCGCCCGTGATGTCGATGGTTCCGCTCTTGGCTATTCTGATACGCGCGTCCCTCAGAGAGAGCCGCTGTTCGTCATCGCCTTTTTCCAGCCTCGCTTCTTCACCCTCTTGAAACGGATAGAGCAAGGTGGTGAAGACAAAGTCTTTGGCAGAAGTGTTCTGAAAAACCACATTCCCCTTGTTGCGGAATCTGGAGCGGGCGACCGGGCCGGTAGTGCTGTTCAGCTGGATGATCTGCAGGCCGCTTTTGTTCTCAAAAACGGCACGCGCCTGCTGGTTGCCGATGATGTCATAGTGTCCCTGCCACACCTGCTGATAGCGATGCGGCGTCGCGCTGCTGAAATGGTCCTGCACGATCCAGAAGCTTTTGTTGACAAAGAGGACTTGGCGTTCATAGTGGACGCCGAGGGAGTCATAGCCGTCGTGTGCGCCGCGGAAATAGTCGAATGGTTTCCCGGTGCGCCACTCCATGACGCGCGGCCGGGGCAGGCGCGCCCATTTGCCAAAGCCGGAGCCGCCTTCGTTGGGCGTCCAGCCGCGTCCGAGCGGCAGGCTGTCGACCAGGGCGACGCTTTTCGTCCAGGAATTCTTCCAGAAGGCGAAATCGGCGTCATTATATTTGACCTGATAGTTGGGAAGGATTTCATGACCGTTGGCATAGGCAACGATGCCCAGCATGTCGCCGTGCTGATGGTCGGGTTTTTCCGCCGAGAGCCCGGCGGAGATGGTCAGATAGAGATCGTTCTTTTCCCAACCCGAGCGCATGCAATAATAGCCGGTCTCTGGCAGCGCCAGCGAACCCCAGCGTGGCGGAGCCGGTTTCATGCGTTTGAAAGCCGCCATCTGCTCCGGGCGCAGACGCCAATAGATTTCTGCCGCTATCTGGTTGGAGGCGAAATAGCGATAAACGGGATCAGCGAAGAGCAGCGCACCGATGGTCATGGGATAGTCCATGGCATTGTTGTCGCTGTAGGGCGCGTCGGTGTCATCCTGCAGGACCGGCAGGCGGCGGTTGGGCTGGGCCAGCTGCGCCAGGGCGGTGAAGAGTTTGCGGAACTGTTCCGTATAAATCTGCGGCAGGGTGATGCCGTTCAATCGGGCCAGCTGATAGACGCGGAAATAGTTGTCGATGTCGCCGATATGATAGTGCACCGAGCGCTCGAATTGAAAGCCATCCGCATTGATCTCCTTTTGCAGGTGCTGCAGGAGTCCATCGATGGCCTGGTTTTGCCATTCCCGGGCGACGCTGAAATCGGAACAGAATACGGCGAGTTCAAAGAGCGCCGTCAATCCTTTGGTGTGATGATTGCCGGAGCGGTAGCGTTCCGTCCTTTTTTGCAGCTGGGCGCCGTGGTGGAGCAGGGTTTTAATCACCAGCAACTGGGAGCGATCATCATAGTCCGTTGAGGAGAGATATGCATGGTGGCAGAAAAGCCAGTTCTGCACGCGCATCCCGGCGCGCAGGTTTTCATAGATGCCGTTGCCGGCGTCATCGTAGGCGCCTTCGCTAAAAGCGCGGTTGAGATCGGCTATTTGGCGCAACCAGTAGTGCAGATAGTCCGCGCGCTGGTTGTCGTAATAATAGATCAGCGCCATGTCGACCGATTTGTTTTGCCGCGCCAGGTGACGCAGCTCATAGGCGGAAACCTGTTTGCCTTTCAGATTTTCAAATGGCAGTATCCAGTGCGTTTCCGGGGGATAGGTGCTCATCTGGGAGTCGGCCAGCGCCGCATGTTTGGATTGTTGTCCAGGATAATTTTTGCGGTATTCGGCGAAGCGCTGCCGGAAATTTTTCCAGTTGAAATAGTAACGCTGCGCCGATTCGGCGCGCAGGTATGCCAGCAGCGCTTCGAGCGCCTCATCCTTTTTGCCCGCGTCGCGCAGGGCATAGACCTGCCGCAGAGCGGGGATGCCGGGCTTCAGGGCGGCCAGCACCTCCGCCTCCGAGGGAATGGCCGTTGCGGAGATGGGCGCAGCAGGCGGCGGGAGGGTGGCCGGCGCCTCCCCGTACGGGGGCTTGGCCGTCGCGGTGGTTTGCGCGGCAAGTAGCTGGAGGCTGACCAGCAGAACGAACGCGGACAACCGACGGGCATCTCTTTTTATAAACTTCATGCAATTTCCCATCGTGCTATTTTTGCAGAAAATCCAGCCGCGCCGGCGAAAAGGTGTCGATGAGCACGCCGGCTTCGCGGCATTGGGCGCCGTGCATCTGGCCGGAGGGAATGAGAAAGCAATCCCCGGCGCCCAGCACTTCCTTGACCCCGTTGATTTCGACTTCGAAAACGCCGCTCTCCACACAGGTTATCTGCTGATGCGGGTGGGCATGGCGGCCGGCGATGGCGCCGGTGTCGAAATGGACGCGCACCAGCATGAGATGGGTATCATGGGCCATGATCTGACGACGGATGCCCGGGGCGGCCTCTTCAACGGGCACGCTGTTTTGGAAAATATGCGTTTTCATTTTGATCGCAGCTCCACGCGTTTGATGACGCCGCCCAGCAGATAAATGGAGAAAATGGAGAGGGGAACGAGAAGGGCGGCCAGTAAAAAGACCGGCGTATAACTGATTTTGGACAGCACCGGGACCAGGTTGGTGACGATGATGACGCCGAGGGCGGCGCTGGTGCCGCCGAGTCCGGCCAGGGAACCCACCGCCTTGCCGGCATAGAAATCGCTGGGCAGGGTCTGGATGTTGTTGATGGCGACCTGGAAGCCGAAGAGGATCACCGCGATGAGCAGGATGGCGGTGACGGGCGTGCTGGCATAGGCGGCCAGGATGAGGCAGGGAAGCATGAGCAGGGCGCCCAGCACCATGGCCGACTTGCGGGCGCGATTGACGCTCCAGCCCTTGTGAATGAGATTTCCGGAGAGCCAGCCGCCGAAGAGACTCCCGGCTGCGGCGCCGACGTAGGGCACCCAGGCGGAGAGACCGATCTGTTTGATGTCGAATTGGAATCTCTCATTCAGATAGATCGGCAGCCAGATGACAAAGAGCCACCAGATGGGGTCGAGGAGGAAGCGGGAGACGATGACCGACCACGACGGTTTGTAGGTCAACAGTTCCAGCCAACCCGGGGCTCTTTCTTCCTGGTCGGATTTGCCGCTGTCGCCTTTTTGCTGGCCGGTGAGGATATACGCTTTCTCCTGATCGCCAAGCCACGGATGTTGTTTCGGCAGGGCGCGGTTGAGATAGAGCCAGGGGATGATCCACAGCAAACCGAGGATGCCGATCACCACAAAGGTCAGTTTCCAGCCCATCAGCAGATAGAGCACGGCGATGAGGGGCGGTGAGATGACCGAACCAATGGAAGCGCCGGCGTTAAAGATGCCCTGGGCAAAGGCGCGCTCCTTGATGGGGAACCATTCAGCGCTGGTTTTGGTGGCGCCGGGCCAGTTGCCCGCTTCCCCCAGTCCCAGCATGAAGCGCACCAGGCTGAAGCTGGCCACGCCGCGGGCGAGTCCGTGGAATGCGGCAGAAAGGGACCAGACCACTATGGAAATGACAAAGCCCATGCGCGTGCCGATCCAGTCGTAGAGTTTGCCCGACAGGCTTTGACTGATGGCATAGGCGATCATGAACATGGTCATGATCATGGCGTACTGGTCTTTTTCGAGGCCGATGTCCCTGTTGATTTCGGGCCACATGATGGCCAGGGCGCTTCGATCGATATAGTTGATCACCGTCGCCACGGCCACCAGGACGATGATCCACCAACGCAGTCCTTTGATTTTTTTCATGCAGTTGCTCCGTTTTGGTTGTTGGGCCTCACCATTTCTGCCGGGGCCCGACTGGTCTGGGGTTGTCCCTTCACCTGGCTTGTTCCGATGGGCGCGCCTGTTGGACGCTGGCTGTTTTTGCCGGGGCCCAACCTGGTTTTTGTCAGGTTCCGTTG
>DCUM01000016.1:0-19562 GCA_002327255.1 bacterium UBA2214
ATGTACGACGCGATTCTTTTCGATCTGGACGGCACCCTGCTCGGTCTGGATAACGACCGGTTCGTGACCCACTATTTCAAGGCCCTGGCGCCGAAATTGGCGCCCTGGTACCCGCAAACCGATTTCATGGCGCTGATCGGAACCGCCACCGAGGCGATGATCCGCTCCGACGGCCGCCAGGGCTTTTTGCGGGACGTCTTTCAGCAGACCCACGACCGCATCAGTGCGGTGAAATTCGCCGAGGTGGAAGCGGTTTTTCTCTCCTTCTATGAGAACGAGTTCAATCAGGTCGCCGCCATCTCGCGGCCGCTGCCGCTGGCGCCCAAAGTACTGCAAGCCGCGGCCGCCATCTCGCCGCGGATCGTCCTCGCCACCATCCCCATCTTCCCGCTCGTCGCCATTCAGGCGCGCCTGCGCTGGGGCGGACTGGAGCACTTCCCGTTCCGTCTCATCACCAGTTTTGAAAAAATGCATTACAGCAAACCCCATCCCGAATACTTTCTCGAGATCTGCCGGGAAATCGGTGCGGATCCGGAAAAATGCCTCATGGCCGGCAATGACCATCGCGATGACCTCGCCGCCGCCTCCGTGGGCATGGAAACCTTTCTCGTCAGCGATGATCCCCTCAATAGCGAAGAGGAGGTGCATCCTCCCACCTATTCCGGCACCCTGGAAGAATGCCATCAATTCCTGCAGCAACTCGCCTGAGGGGTGTATCCTTTTTGCAGATGTTGCATCTAATCTTTAAAATATGCAAAGACGATCCTCCTCGAGAAGAGATGGCCGCGACCCTGCTCGCTGCCGGGCAAGCCCACTGCAGAGGCCGGTCGCAGATTACTGTATCTATCGCGCCAAATTAAAATTCACAGCCCGGCTGCCGCAGCGGCACACGGTTCAACAAGTTGATAAATATTCCTGGCATAAAATAAACCTGAAGGAGCAATCATGGCAACATCCAACATGACCATCGCCAATTTCGAAAAAGCCATCGCCGACAACGATATCGTACTGATCGACTTTTGGGCGAACTGGTGCGGACCGTGCAAGATGTTCGGCCCCACCTATGAAAAAATTTCGGAGAAACATCCGGATATTCATTTTGCCAAGGTGGATACCGAAGCGGAACAGCAGCTCGCCGCCATGTTCGGCATTCAGTCCATTCCCACCCTGGCGATCTTTCGCGATGGCGTCCTGCTCTTCCGCGAAGCCGGCGCCCTGCCCGAAGCGGCCCTGGAAGACCTCATCGGCCAGGTGCGCAAACTCGACATGGATAAAGTCCGCGCGGACATGGAAAAACAGCAGCAAGAACACAAAGACCATGAGTGCGTCAACTGCGGCCATCACCAATAAAATTTCCGCTGCGTTGCCAGCCTGAACTATTGACAAACTGCATATGGTCAAGATATCGAAGCAACTTTGATAATAGGTCAAAGCCCCTTATCGTGCAAACTTTTATTTAACCACAAAGCGCACCGGGCACACAAAATATGTTTCCTGATCCTGTCGATTATGATGTATCAGAACTGTTTCCCCCTTGGTGTGCCTCGTAATGATCATCTTTCAGGCCGGTCGCGCAAAAAATAAAAGTGATCTTTTCACGCCGATCCGCCAATAACAGATAAAGCAATCGAAAAAAGGCCGTTCGCCACCAGAGCGGCCTTTTTTTGTTTCATTTTTGACAGCAATGGCGTACATTGTATGAAGGAGTTATGCTGCTCCAAAATTGATCTTCTCGCACGGTTTTTGCAACCATTTTCCTGCAGACATCTCGTCCCGGCTGACGGGGCGACTGCCGCTTGCAGCGGCAGCGACGTGAACGCACAGCACGGCAACTCGAGGCGGCAATGATGAAAAAACTTTTATTTATATGTTTTTTTGCAAGTTACGGCATTTGTACGGCAGGGATCACGGTGCAGCTCTTGACCGATCCGGTTCCCTGCTACGAAATGGCGGTGCTCTCCTGTCATTCCACGGAAACCATCTCTAACCCTTTTACCAGCAAGACTTTAACCGCCCAGTTTTCGGGACCGGATGGCAGCCCTTTCTCCGTGGAGGGTTTTTACAACGGCAACATGACCTGGCTGCTGCGGTTCATGCCCAACAAGCCCGGCGTCTGGAGCTATACCTGGCAGTTTAACGGCCAGAATGGCGCAGGATCCTTCACCTGTGTCACAAAACGAAACAATAAACTGCACGGCCACCTCCGCATCGACATCAACAATCCGCATAAAATCCGCCATGACGACGGCACGCCGCTGCACTGGATCGGCGGCAAATACCTCGACTTTGACGATCCCTTTTACCTGACCGCCGAGCGCGCCAGTGTGCCCGAGCGCTATGCCAAGTCGAAATACCTCCCCCTGGTGCGCACCTATCTGGAAGCCATCGCCGCCAGGGGTCTCAACGGCATCGTGCTCAAGATGCGCGTTTTGCCGCTCAACTACGATCTCAAGAGCATGGATCTCGATTTCCTCGCCACCGCCGATCAAATCATGGCGTGGTGCATGGAATTGGGCATCAACGTGCAGCTCAACTTTTTTGATACCTGGGGCAAACGCAAGTCCGGCGCCGATATCTCCATCTCCAATCCGGCGGTGACCGACCTGCTCCTCGAACCCCATTTCGCCAACACCTATGTGGAGGAGACCCGGTTTTTCATCCGCTATCTCATCGCCCGCTATGCCGCCTATCCCGTCACCGTCTGGGAGCTGTGGAATGAAGCCGAACGAATGAAAACCGAGGCGAAAACCGCTTCGCAGCTCTATGTCACCTATTTTCAGGCCTATGATCCCTATCGGCTGCCCATCAGCGCCTCGGAGATTCATGCCGGCGGCTATCCGATTCAGATCACTTCGCTGCACGCGGGCTGGAAATGCGGGCCGTCGGATTGGAACTGGACCCATGCCATCACCCACAATCCCCCCCTTTACAACAAATATGCGGGTTTTTACAATTTCGGCTACGCCAACAACCGGCCGATCCTGTGGAATGAGTGTTATCCCAACGACGGCGTCGATACCAATGGCTTTCTCTATGCCACCAACACCGCCGTGCACAACTGGTTCCGGGCGACCTTCTGGGGAAATCTCACCGCGGGCTGCATCGGCACCAGTGAATTCTGCTGGGCGCGCATCGACGAAGTGCCCAACATCGTCACCGATTACCACCACTATTTCGCCAATTTCGTCAATCAGCTCAAGGATGTGAATCTGCTCGACTGGGCCGATGCGGAGGTCGAAACCAACCAGGGCACCGCCACCATGTGCCGCTATTATGGCAAGGAGTATGTGATCTACTGCTTCACCCAGGCGAGCAACAGCCAGCCCACGCTGCAGATCAAACTTCCGCCCGGCAATTACTATCTCGATTATTATAATCCCAGAAATGGCAGCCTGATCGGCACGCGGACGCTCCTCAACCAGACTTACAGCGGCTGGAGGGCGGTACAGCCGCCCTCCTTCAGCCAGGATATCGTCCTCTATCTGGTGGAACAATCCTATTTGCAAACCGTGGTGCCCGTGGAACTCGCCTATTTTGAGCTCGCGCAGAAAGAGGGCATCGTCACGCTGCGCTGGCGCACCGAATCGGAAACCAACAATTATGGCTTTGCAGTGGAGCGGGCCATGGCCTCCGATTCCCTCTTCCACCAGATCGGTTTTGTCATGGGACACGGCACCACGCAAATGCCACGGGCGTACGCTTATCAGGATGTGCCGCCGCCCGCGGTACGGCTCAAGTACCGCCTGCGCCAGATTGATCACGATGGCACCTTCTCCCTCTCTCCGGAACAGGAGACCATCGTGACCGCAATGCAGCCGCATGCGTTTCAGGTCAGCCTTTATCCCAATCCGGCGCAGGAAACGATCCAGCTCCAGGTGGCTTTGACCCACCCGGAGCAGGTCCGTTTTACCATCCACAACATCCTGCAGCAGACGGTTTATGAGAGCGATTGGTCGGCTTTGCCGGCAGGCGTGCACGTGCTGCGCTGGGAGCGCAAGAATCTGCTCGGCGCCCGGGCGCCCTCCGGCGTCTATTTCTTCACGGTGCAGCCGCGCACACAAACGATCAGACAAACAGGCAAGTTTTTGCTGCTGCGCTGAGACTTTGCAGAATTATTTCCGGAAAAACATGAAACTTCAGGAGGAACCGCGATGACGGACTTTTCATGGCGCGCCGAAGAAGCCTATTCCTATCCGCTCTTGATCAAAAATCTGCTCCTTGCCCCGGCCGCGTATCATCCCGGGCAGGAAATCGTCTACCGCGGCGAGTTGCGCTTCAGCTATGCACAATTCCGCGAACGCGTGCGCCGTCTCGCCGCCGCCCTGATCGATCTGGGCGTCAAGCCGGGCGATACGGTCGCCGTCATGGATTGGGACAGTCACCGCTATCTGGAATGTTTTTATGCCGTGCCCATGATCGGCGCGGTGCTCCACACCATCAACATCCGCCTGACGCCGGAACAGATGATCTACACCATCAGCCATGCCGAAGACAGCGTGCTCATGATCAATACGGAATTCCTGCCGCTGCTCGGTCATATCAAAAGCCGCATCGATACCATTCAGCATTACATCCTGCTCAGCGACGGCGGCGCCGCACCGGAAGCGCCGGTCGCGTTCTCGGGCGAATACGAAGCGCTGCTGCAGGCGGCGCAACCGCTCGCGGATTTTCCCGACCTGGATGAGAACACCCGTGCCACGACCTTTTACACCACCGGCACCACCGGCATGCCCAAAGGGGTCTATTTCAGCCACCGCCAACTGGTGCTTCACACCCTGAGCGGCCTGGTCTCCCTCGCCTCCAATCCCGCCCAGGGCTCTTTTCATCGCGAAGATGTCTACATGCCGCTGACGCCGATGTTCCACGTCCATGCCTGGGGCATTCCCTACATGGCGACCATGCTGGGGGTGAAACAGGTCTATCCGGGAAAATATGTGCCGGAACACCTGCTGCGCCTCATCGAACAGGAAAAAGTGACCTATTCGCACTGCGTCCCCACCATTCTGCACATGTTGCTCAAACACCCGGCCGCCAGGAAAACCGATTTCTCGCGCTGGAAAGTGATCATCGGCGGCGCTGCGCTGCCCAAATCGCTGGCCGCCGCGGCCCTGGACAAGGGCATCGACGTCTATTCCGGCTATGGCATGTCCGAAACCTGTCCGATCCTGACAATCTCCCAGCTCAGCGCCGCGGAGATGGAGAACCTCCCGCCCGAAGAACAGATCAAAAGCCGCTGCCGCACCGGCGTTCCCTTTGCGCTGGTACAGGTGAAGGTGGTCGATGAGCAAATGGAGCCGGTGCGCCGCGACGACCGTTCGGCGGGCGAAATCATCGTCCGCGCGCCGTGGCTGACGCAGAGTTACCTGAAGGATCAATCCAACTCCCGGAAACTATGGGCGGGCGGGTGGCTGCACACCAGCGATGTGGCGTGCTGGAACGAAGCGGGCAGCGTGCGCATCACCGACCGCCTCCGCGACGTCATCAAGGTGGGCGGCGAGTGGCTCTCGTCCCTGGAACTGGAGGACGCCCTCAGCAGCCATCCTGCGGTCTCCGAGGCCGCGCTCATCGGCCAGCAGCACGAGCGCTGGGGCGAAATTCCCTACGCGTTTGTCGTCATCAAAGAGGGACTAAAAGTGACGGCCGCCGAGCTGGCGCGCCATATGCGGGATTATATCGACAAGGGACTGGTGTCCAAGGAAGCCGTGCTCATGAAGGTGAAATTCGTACCCGCCCTGGAAAAAACCAGCGTCGGCAAGACCAACAAGATGGCGATGCGCGAAAAATACGCGGTATAGAAAGAATCCGGCCCGAAGCAGCCTGACGGCTGCCGGATGACGCGAAGGCGCCCGGCGGCTTTGAATCACAAATGCCTGGATTACCCGGTGGCGCCACCCCTGCGCAAACCACAGCGCTCGCAGAGATCTCCTCGCGTATCGTGTGATGCCATCGCCCGTTTAAAAACGCGGCAGATAAAGTCTGTGTTGTCAGGGAGTTGATCAAGGAAGTGAACGTGGTGCAGGGGCGCGGTCAGAACCGCAGCGGTTCACGGGGCGGGCGCGGGGCGCTGCAGCCGGCGGCGCGGCTAAAAATCGCACAGGGGGTGAAATTCAAAATCGCAGCGGTTGCAGGGGCAGCAGGAGTCCCGCAGCAAAAATTTGGGGTTTCAATTTTTCATCGCCGCGGGCGAAGGCGCTGACCTCCACGCCGATCGGCAGCGGCACCTTGATCCGCGCCAGATAATTCTCCTTGCGGAAAACTTCTTTCTTGTAACCCAGCGCAAATTCCAGTCTTCCCCACGGGCGCAATGCCACACCGAATTGATAGTGGACATCCTCGATGTGTCTGGTGTCGTCGCTGAATTCGATCTGCTGCTGCAGGTAGAGGCCGCGGTCGAAGAGCACGATGGCGGCGCCGATCAGATAGCGCCGGCCGATGTGGTATTCCGCCAATTCGGGTTCGTTGCAATCCAGGGCCAATCCCGCCAGCTGCAAATACTTGAAGGGTTGAAAGTGCACGCCGGCATCGATGCTGAAGGTGCGGGCAAAATGGTGCGGATACTCGAGATGATAGAGCTTGTTGCTGGTGCCGATGGAGAGAACGCGGCCGCCCACCGAGAGGTTGGCGCGGTAGATGCGCAGGAAAGGATATTCGCTCAAATCTTCCCAGCGGAACTGCTGCACGCCGAATCCGAGGCTGCCCATGCTCAAGGCAAAGGCGAACTGGCGGTGCCGCGCCTCGTCATCGACAAAATCGTAAACCATGACGCCATCGTCATGGGGAAAGGCGCCGAGTCCGGCGGGATTGAGCAGAACCGAAAAAGCCCCCAATTCATGGGAGATGAAACTGCTGGCGGTTATTTCGGACTCGGGCAGGGATTGGCTCCAGCCGAGTCCCGTCATCAGCGCCATCACGACTGCCGCCACAGCCGCTATTTTACCCCTCATGGACATCAGTAAAGCCGCGTTCCCAAAATAATATTGAAGGAATTATAGTCATCTTCCTTGTCGATGAAATGCATGGCGAAGGAAAAGCCCAGGCGCCAGTTCTGGTTCAACTTCCACTCGGCGCCCACTTCGGTGCAGAAACCGTAGCGAAAATCGGTCGTCCGTTCATCCCTGTTCAGGGAGGGAAAAGAGGGATAGCTGCGCTGCAGGCTCTTGTGAACCAGATGGGTTTCAAAGCCCGGCCGGATGATGAACTCGTAGGGCGGATTCTCACTCGGGAAAAAGTGCAACGGCGCGCCGATGAGCAGCGAAGTCACCACGGCGGCGCCTTTGGCCGTCATCGAACCTGGCAGTTCATTGGCTTCATAATACGATTTGTTCAGGGAGAAAATCGCCGTGCTGAGCTGCGCGTTGGCATTGAGCGAGAACGATTCAAAGCGTCGCAGCAGATAGCGATTCGAATAGCCCACCACCACCCCGCCGCTGAAGGATTCGCCCAGATGCGGTGTATAGCCGGCGAAAAAGCTGTCCTGCCGTTTGACCAGATCCGTAGCCGGTGCGGGCTTGGCCGCCATGGCCGTCAGCGGGGCGGTTGCATCGCGCCGCGGCGCGGTGCTCCGCAGCGGCCGCGGCGCCACCTGATACTCGAGACTGCGCAGCAGTTTTTTCTCCAGGGTGAGCCTGCCGATATCGGTGATCAGCGTCAGGCTGTTCTTGTCCTCGTGAAAGATATATCCCTGCAGCGTCTGACCGTTGGTGAGGCGGGCCATCACGGTCTCTCCCCGTTCCGCAAACTCGCTGTTAATGTATTCGATCAGTTTGACCTGTTTTTTGGCCACGGTGAGCGGCCCCCATTCGCTGCGCATTACAATCGAGTCCAGCGACTTGGACACCAGCCGGCCGGTGACGGTCTCGCCATTGGTCAAATGCACCACCACGAGGTCATCCAGAGGTTCTGCGCCATTTGAATCCGACACAGCCGCCTGGGTGATGGCTTTGGCATCGAGATAGAGAATCGACTCGATGGCCGCCCTGCGCATCCTGATCTGGCCGAGCTCGTTAAGGAGCATCACGTGATCCTGATCCTCTTCCAGCAACTCTCCCTGCACGGTTTTACCGTTGAAAAGGAGCACTTTGACCTCTTTCGCCGGCGCCGGCGCAACCAGGAAGAGAAGAACAGCGAACAGGCAAACGGATTGACGCAAAAATGATGTCGGATCATTCATGGTAGTACCCTCTCCTTACCCTCAACGAACGAAAAAGGACCAGATTCTGCTGGTTGTATTCACATCCGGTGTGACCGTTTGACCATAGCTGTCGATGTAGGGATTCTTGCTGTAAGCGCCCACCCACCAGTAGTAGATGGCATCGGTGGAGAGTGCGGGACCGCTGTATTGAATCTGCACATTGGTGGTGGCGGTGGAGGTCCAGATGATGTTTGATAACGGCCCTTTGCCGACGAAGACCTGATATTTCACGGCATGCTCGACCGCTTGCCAGTTGAACAGCATGGGTTGGGCCTGCACGGTGCGATTGCCCGGATTCAGCAATGTGATTTCGCCGAGAACGCGATCCGCGTCGGGCAGTCCCGGTACGCTCGCCTTGCCGCCGAGATCGACGCAGGTCACTTTATAGAAATAGAGATCGCCGGCGCGCTGCATGACATCGATGTACATGCTGACGTAGGTGGAATCGATCAGGGAGGAAGCGTCCGCCACAAAACCGGAATTCATGCCGCGATAGACACGAAAGTGGCTGAGATCGCTGATGATGGGGGGAATCCAGGTGATCCGGAACTCGGTCTTGTTGAGATTGGGATTGTTGTAACCATATACCGTCAGGCTGTACGGGCTTGGCGGCGAGGAGATATTGACGGGGCGGACATCGAGGATGCCGCTGGGCTTGCTCTCATTCCCGGCATTATCGACGGCGGTAATATAATAATAATAGACCGATTCATACGCCAGAAATCGATCCACATACTCGTTGTGGGTGAGCTCGGCGAGCCTGGTGAAACTGCTGAAATCATACGGCAAGGTGGTCGAGCGGTAGATGACATAGTGATGGAAATCGGGTTCACCATTGGGCACCCAGCGGAAGCGCGCTTCTCCGTCACCGCCTCCCAGGAGGATGAAACTCTCCGGAGTCGCCGGCGGGATGACATCATCGGGCGCCGTCAGCTTGCCGCACCCGATGAAAAGGGATAGGGCCATCATGGCAAAAAGAAGCAATCCCTGCGGTAAGAGTCTTTTCATGTCGTTACTCCGATTCACGAACGGGCGCACGCTGCACGGTTCAACGGCGACGCCTGCGCTATTTATTAAAATAATAGTCATTTTGTGATGAAATGTCAACATAAATTGCGCAGGGCTTTGACGCAGGTCATACAACATTCTGATTCGGTGTTCCCCATGCAAGCGTTCATTCATCGCGCCCCATCTGGCGGCCCCTCTCCCCCCGGCGCCTCAGGTGTCGATCACGCTGGAATTCAGGAAAGCGCGTTTACACCATGTGGTGGTCAATACCTGGTTCTGCGCCGGTCCTTGCCGCGATTGTGGGTACCGGTATGCACCGTGCACTGCTCCTTGGGTTGATAACGGATATCGAACAACTCTTCGACGACCTCGGGACAGGTGGCATTGGCCAATTCTTTGGTTTCGCTGCAGATCGCCAGCCGCACGACGCCATCGGGCTGTTCGAAATCCTCGAGAGGCAAATCGAGGGTGTCATGGGCGCACTTGATCGTCGTGACCGTGATGGGCAGCGCCGCCTGTGAGCCGGTCTGCCGTTCGCCCAGAGAAATGGCCGGATCATCATGACCAACCCAGACGCCGACCACCATTTGCGGGGTGAAGGTGATGTACCAGGCATCGGTATAATTGTTGGTGGTGCCCGTCTTGCCGCCGGCCGGGCGAATGAATCCAAACTGCGACACCGCAGCAGCCCCCGTGCCGCGCTGCGCCACGGTGCGCAGCATATCGGCCATGATATAGGCGGTCTCTTCGCGCAAGACGCCCTTGCTCTGCGGGATATTCTGCTGCATGATGTTGCCGTATTTATCCTCGACGCGTGTGATCCCGAAGGGCTGCACGAGGACGCCGCGATTGGCGAAAACACCGAAAGCGGCCGTCATTTCCAGGGGAATGACCCCGCAGGAACCCAGGGCCAGCGCATCAACGGCATCGAGATGGGTCGTGATGCCGAGGTGCCGCGCATACTGCACCACCTGTTGCGGCGGGATGTCCTCCTGGACGAGCCGGGCGGTGACCAGGTTGAGGGAACGGCGCAGTGCTTCCCGCAGCATGACCTTTCCGCCGATGGATTCGTCAAAATTTTTCGGCGTCCAGCGCGTACCATCGACCTGCTGCACCACGATGGGCTGATTCAACTTCTCATAACAGGGCATGTAGCCGTTGTCGACGGCCGCGGTGTAGACAACCGGCTTGAAAGCCGAACCGGGTTGGCGGACGGCCTGTACGGCGCGGTTGTATTTGCTCTCTTCAAAACTGCGGCCGCCCACCATGGCCAAAATATGGCCGTTGCGCGGATCCAGCGCCACCACGGCCAGTTGCACGCCATATTTGGCCGAGAGCAGCGAATCGATGACAGGCTTGTTGGTGAGCCAGCGCTCGACGGTGTTTTGGCGCAGCTGCTGCGGCGTCAGCAGCTTTTCGATGTACTCTTTTTTGCGCAGAAAGCGATTGGATATCTCCTGCGATTTGGGGAGCCAGGCGGCGACCGCCCGTTCCGCGCAAGCCTGAACCCGGGCATCGAGGGTCGTGTAGATGTTCATCCCGCCCTTGTACAAATCCCAGCCGTATTCCTTCTGCAGGGTCTGGCGCAGCCATTCGGTAAAATAGGGCGCGACACCCTCCAACTCGGTGGATTTTTGTGACCGTAACACCAGGGGCGTGGCAACCGCCACCTGATATTGGGCGGGGGTAATCTTTTTTTCCGCCAGCATGCGGCCAAGCACCAGCTGGCGCCGTTTGAGGGCGCGCTCCGGATACTTGTAGGGATTGAAATAGGCGGGTCTCTGCAAACTGGCCGTCATCACGGCACACTCCGGCAGCGTCAGTTCCGCCGTCTTCTTGCCGAACAAAAATTGCGCAGCCGCCTCCACCCCATAGGTGCCGTGGGCAAAAGACATGTGGTTGAGGTACATCTCGAGGATTTCCGGCTTGGTATAGGTGCGTTCGATTTTAAGGGCCGTCATCCATTCGCGGATTTTTCGCGCAGGTGTCTTTTCCGGAGAGAGATGGAGCCGCCGCGCCAGCTGCTGGGTCAGCGTACTGGCGCCCTGCTGTCGGCTCAGGGTGAGGAGGTCGAACAGGATCGCCCGGACAAAACGCAGCGGCCGGATGCCCCAATGCGAGTAAAAGAGATGATCTTCGGTCGCCAGAACCGATTTGATCATGACGTCCGGTATCTGCGAAAGCGGGGTATAAAAGCGTCTTTCGGTGAAAAACTCTTTGATGAGCACACCGTCCGCGGAATAAACCTTGGTGGCGAGTTCGGGATTATAATTTTCGAGCTGATCCAGAGACGGCAGACTCATGCTGAGATAGAGTAACCAGCCTGTCAGCAAGCCGGAACAGACCGCCAGAAAAGGCCACCAGCGTCTTTTCGGCTTGCGGGAAAAAGGGCCCTGGTTGCGGTTCTGCAGTACCTTGATTTTGGGTGTGTGTTTGATCGTCATGCGCTGCCGCTATCCCCATAACAAGAACGCCCCGCAGGGCGCCCGTCATGCATTTAATACCTTTTGATATGTGTCAGGACTTTGCGGAACCGGTTTAAATCCTCGAGCACCTTGCCGGTTCCGCGCACCACGGCCAGGAGGGGTTCCTCCGCGAGGATGACCGGTAGGTTGGTCTCCCGCCGCAAGCGCTCATCGAGGCCGCGCAACATGGAGCCGCCGCCGCTCATGAGAATGCCGCGATCGAGAATATCCGCGGAGAGTTCCGGCGGCGTCTGTTCGAGGCACATCTTGACCGAATCGACGATCTGGTTGACCGTATCGGCCAACGCCTCCTGTACCTGTTTGGTGCTGATGGTGACGGTCTTGGGAATACCCGCGACGAGATCGCGGCCCTTGACGGTCATGGAGCCTTTGGCGTCATAGGGTGCGGCCGAGCCCAGTTCGCATTTGATCTCTTCGGCCGTGATCTCGCCGATGAGAAGATTGAAGGATTTTTTGAAATACTGGATGATGGCTTCATTCATTTCATCGCCGCCGATGCGAATGGAAATGGAATTCACAATGCCATACATGGCAATGACGGCAATTTCGCTCGTGCCGCCACCGATATCGATGACCATATTGCCGACCGGCTGGTCGATGGGCAATCCCAGGCCGATGGCGGCGGCCATGGGTTCTTCGATGAGATAGACTTCACGGGCGCCCGCATGCTCCGCGGAATCGCGCACGGCGCGTTTTTCGACTTCGGTGATGCCGGTGGGGACGCAGATGGCAATGCGCGGTCGCGGAATGCGCGTCGGCATGGCCTTGCGGATAAAGTGCCGGATCATCTGCTCCGCCAACTCAAAGTCGGCAATGACGCCGTCCTTCAGCGGCCGAATGGTGATGATTTCACCGGGGGTGCGGCCGACCATCTCCCGTGCCTGATCGCCAAAGGCGACAATTTCCTGTGTATTCTTGCGAATCGCGACGACCGAGGGTTCATCGAGAACCACATCCTTGCCGCGGACATACACCAGCGTATTCGCAGTGCCGAGATCGATCGCGAGATCATTGGCGAAAAAAGAACTGAAACTAAAGCTCATGGATTGTTGCCTTTATCTAATAGTGGAGAAGGGTGACCCGATCATGAAAGATTCACTGTTTGATTAATGTCTGAAATGACGCAAACCGGTGAAAACCAGAGACATGCCATGCTCATCAGCCGCGGCGATGACCTCTTCATCGCGCACCGATCCACCGGGCTCGATGACCGCCGTCGCGCCCGCTTCGGCTAGCACATCCAGGCCATCGCGAAACGGGAAAAAGGCATCCGAAGCCGCCACCGACCCGGTCAGATCCAATCCGGCGTTTTTCGCTTTCAGGACCGCCATGCGTGAAGAATCGACGCGCGACATCTGTCCGGCACCGATACCCAGCGTCCGGTCGGCTGCGGCAAAAATGATGGCATTGCTCTTGACCCATTTCGCCACTTTCCAGGCAAACTGCACACCCCGGGCTTCGCCCGGAGTCGGCGGGCGTTTGCTCACGGTGCGATAAGCCGGCGCAGCGACGGGTTCAACATCCACCGTCTGCAGCAGATAGCCACCGCTCACTTTGCGCACGTCCAGCGTTCCGGCGGATATCTGGAAGCCCGGCCAGCGCATCAGACGCACATTTTTTTTGCCGCGAAGAATCTCCAGTACGGCTGCAGAAAATTCCGGCGCGATGATCACTTCGAGAAATATTTCACCGAGACGCTGCGCCAGCGTTTCCTGCTCGAACGGCCGGTTGAGGGCGACAATCCCGCCAAACGCGGAAACCGGATCGGTGACCAGGGCTTTTTCATAGGCGTCACCCGGATCACTGCCAATGGCGGCGCCGCAGGGATTATTGTGTTTGACGATGACGCAGGCCGGTTCTGCAAATTCTGCCGCCAATCCGGCAGCCGAGTGGATATCGAGAATATTGTTGTACGAAAGCTCCTTGCCATGGATTTGCTGACCGAACGGCATCCCACCCACCTCGGCGTAAAAGGCGGCCGACTGGTGCGGATTCTCGCCATAGCGCAACTCCTGCGCTTTGCTGAGATGAATCGTCACCGTCTCAGCAAAGGCCTCTGTTTTTCCATCGCTCAAATAGGTTTGAATGGCCTGATCGTAGCGACTGGTCCGTTGAAAAGCGGTGTGCGCCCATTTCTCCCGGCTGCGCAGGGTCGTGCACCCATCCTGTTCAGAGAGTTCCTGCACCAGCTCGCCATATTGCAGCGGCGATGTGATCACCGCCACCCCGGGGTGGTTCTTGGCCGCGGCGCGTATCATGCAGGGTCCGCCGATATCGATATTCTCCAGCGCCTCCTCGCGGCTGCACCCCGGCCGGGCGATCGTCTTTTCAAAAGGATAGAGGTTCACCACCACCAGATCGATGGGCGCGATGCCCAGCGCGGCCAATTGCTGCATCTGTTCCTCTTGTTCGCGGCGCGCCAGGATGGCCCCGTGGATGTTCGGGTGCAGGGTTTTGACGCGGCCCCCGAGTATTTCGGGAAAGCGGGTGACATCGGAGACAGAGATCACCGCAAAGCCGTTGTCTTTGAGAAACTGGGCCGTGCCGCCGGTGGAGATGATTTCGATGCGGCGCTGATCGAGTTCACGCGCCAGATCGAGCAAGCCCGTTTTGTCATGGACGCTGAGCAGCGCCCGCGAGATTTTGATTTTATCGAGCACCTGAACACCTTGTGGAACGCGAAGGCGTTGCCATTCTTATGTAGTTCATCATCTTCCGTTTCGCGGAAAAATCAAAATGCGGATGAAAACTGAAATTCATTATATAAAAAAAATATTAAAAATCAAAGAATTTGCTCTTCCAGGTGCCATTTTTTTATAAATTTTTGCTGGAAATATCCAAAATCTCACACTTTTCCCAGCACGGCGCATCAAAATGCCACCATTCCGAATCGAGGGTCATAAAACCCTCTGCGGTCATGGCCTCCTGCAGGATGCGGCGGTGCTGGCGCGCCGCCGCGGTGACATCCTCCGCCTGCGCAGCCGCCCGGGCGGAGAAATCATCAAAAGCGGTCGGCATTTCGACCCCGCTGCCGTCGCTGCGCACCAGGGTCACGTCCACCGCGGCGCCGCGATTGTGGCGCGAGCCCCGGGCGGGATTCGCCACATATCTGGAATCGGGCAGTATGGCCCACATGGCCTTTTGCACCGATAACGGACGATAGCCATCCCATATTTTCAGGCCGTATCCCTGCGCCTGGAGCCGCGTCTGCACCCGCGCCAGGCGTTCCGCAGCACAGCGGCGCAGGAAGCAGCGCTCGTCTTCATACACAGCGCGCCCCAGGAAATTATGTTGCGTCGCATAGGGCAGATCGACGACGATGGAGGGAACGATGGCTTTCACCTCGACCAATTCCAAAGGATCCGGTTTGCCGCAGGCCACCAGGATCAGCAGTGACCATGATAAAATCGGTGACGAAGTGCGAATTTTCAGCATGGGTTACCTCGGGCTGGGTGCGATGCAGGCGCGATGTCCCCGGATGGTGACGCGATTTTCAGCGAAGAGCTGCACCGCCTGAGGGAGTATTTCATGTTCTGCTTCCAGGACGCGCGCAGCCAGCGTTTCGGCATCATCCGTCTCATAAACCGGCACACACTTTTGCAGGATCGGTGCGCCGCTGTCATATTCCAGATCGACGAGATGCACCGTTGCCCCGGAGACCTTGCAGCCGTAAGCCAAAACGGCTTCATGGACGTGGTGTCCGTACAAACCCTTCCCGCCAAAAGAGGGCAGCAGCGCGGGATGGATATTGATGATGCGGTCTTTGTACTTCTGCACCACTTCCGCGGGCACTTTTTTCAAATAGCCGGCCAGCACAATGAAATCACAGCGATGTGCTCGCAGCAGATCGAGCAAATGATGGCAGTAATCCGCTTCGCCGCGAAAGTGGGTGTCTGAAGTATGAAGCGCCGGGATGCCGCGCGCGCGCGCGATCTCCAGCGCGCCCGCTGCCGATTTGTTGCTGATGACCAGGAGCACCCGGGCCGCAACACGCCCGGCAGCGATGGCATCGAGCAAGGCCTGCAGATTGGAACCGCGGCCCGAGGCGAACACACAGATGGATAACATGGCATCAACTCCCTGGGTGCCGGAACGGATCAAACATTGCTTTTCTCCAGCGGCGCCTCGAGCAGCGCCAGCGTGCCCTGATCGGCATCCAGCCGTACCCGGCAGCCGATGGGCATGGTGTACTTGTAGTCCTGATGGCCATAGGGAAAATTGCCCAGGATGGGTATCTTGAGCTGATGGGTATGTTCCTGAATGACCTGGTCCAGCGACAGACTGGGTTCCGATTTTTCACCGCTGTCCATATCGAGAAATTGTCCCAGGATCAAACCGTTGAGTCCGTCGAGAATGCCCGACAGCCGCAGCTGCACCAGATAGCGGTCGATGCCGTAGACATCTTCACCGATGTCCTCGAGGACGAGGATGGCGCCGTCAAAGTCGGGCAGATAGGGCGTGCCGATGAGCGGGTTGATCAGCGACAGACAACCGCCCAGCAACCGGCCTTCGCCGCTGCCGCCGTGATAGACCCTGGGGGTATAGTCGCCCGTTGCCGCCTTCATGGTAAAACGCCGCGGCTGTGTCACCTGCCGCCAAAACGAAGACTCCGTCAGGCGCAGAATCCCCTTCCCCATTTCCACCGCAACCATGGGACCGCTGAAAGTGATCAGACCGGTCTGTGCATGGATGGCCAGATGCAGACTGGTGATGTCACTGTAGCCAACGAGAATTTTCGGATCGTTGCGAATGGCCTCATAATCGATGCGATCGAGGATGCGCGGTGTGCCATAACCGCCGCGCGAGCAGATGATGGCGCGAACGCGCGGATTACGAAACATGGCATTGATATCCGCGGCACGGTCGGCATCCGTTCCCGCCAGATAACCATATTGATCCAGTACGTGTTGACCTTCGACAATGTGGTAACCGAGATCGCGCAGATAGGTCAAGCCGCGCTGATATTGTTCGACTTTCTCCGGTTTCGGCGGACTGGCCGGAGAGATGACGCCGATGAGATCTCCGGGACGGAGTGGCTGCGGTTTTCTGATCTCCATATCGATCCTTGTTTAATTGGTTAGCAAACGCTGAAATTCATAAATGGACATGGGGGTCTCCAGCCGGTAATCCCCAAACCCGGTGACGTCATAAAAGAGGAACTGGCGGCTGTAACGATAATAGCTCCAGATTTCGTATGGCTTGGAATAGCGCGGATAGGCATTGCGTTCGATGTCGTCCGGTTGGCCAAGAATGATATAGACGATGCCCATATCGGTACGCCATCCGGGGCGTTGCATTTGCGAAAAGGTGTTATTGGCAAATTCGATGCGTGTATAATAGGCATCCCTCAACTCGTTGGCCTCGGTTCCCGGCGTCGGATCATGACGGTTCCAAAACGACTTGAATTCCGCCAGCTGCGCGTCCCCTTTGGCCTTTTTCAACAATTTCCACTCATCTTTCGATGCGATATAGCGCAGTTGCTCGATGGCGGTATGGAGATCGGCCGCCGTGGAAGGCAAAGCGCTCCAGCGCACATAAAATTCCTTCTCTTTCGCCACCTTTTGTTCACCGATGCGCGTGGTTATCTTGAGCCGGTAGAGATCGTGCGCCAGACTGTCGGCGCGCAAGACGAAATAAACCGGATTGCGCCATCCGGAGAGTTCGTGTGAGAAGGAACGCCTGATCTGTTTCTTGGCATTGACCGCAAAGAGTTCGTACTCCGTCCTGGCTGTGGTCGAGGAATCCGTCTGATAGACCTCAAAGTAGACCATGGAGGAATCCACCACACCCTTTTGCGCGTCACTCACCTGCGGTCTGATGGAGTGCACGCGATTGGAATCGACCTCGATCTGGCTGATAAAGACGATATCGCTCATACCCAATGAGGAGGCGGCATAGTCAGACAAGGTAAAGTTCTTCTTGCGTTCCGTGCTTTGTCGGGTCTCCAGATCCATGACGGAAATGATCAGTTTGTATTTGCCGGGATCCAGTTCAAAGGAACGATGACTCTGGTGAAATTGATGGCGCGTATTGGTGGCATCATAATTATCGGCCTGTACCGATTCTTTCCAAATCGTGCCATCGACCTGTTCGTTATCGTGATCATAGATCACGACGGTCACTTCATAACCCGCTTCAAAGCGGTTGCCGGACTTGATGAACTGCAGATCATCATGGACAATTTCCAGATAGATGTTGAGCCGGCTGGTGGTGCTCAGCGGCTCCAGCGCTGTCCCCATGATGTCGAAATGAAAATCGGGGCCTTTTTCATCCTGCTGGCTCATATTCGCGATTTGCGCTCCGGACCCTCCCGCCCACAACCAGGCCAGAACGAGAGCCGTTCGCGTCATTTGCCCATATTTTGAACGCGCCATGGCGTTGATCCTTTCGTTCAAATGATGTATCCAACCTGTATTCCTATTAAACACAGCGGCGGCAAAAGTCATTTCAATTTTATCAAACGCCGATGTCATTACTGCGGGCGTAGAGGTCATAGACATCCGCCCCGGTACAGGTGACGCGGGCGAACGTGCCGGCGGGCAAACCCTGCGCAAGAATCACGGAATTGTCAATTTCCGGGGCATCCCAAATCGTTCGCGCCGACGCGGAGCCGTCTTCATGGAGCGCATCGACCACCACTTCAAGGGAGCGGCCGACCAGGGCCTGATTATGGGCCAGGGAGATGCCCGCCTGGATTTCCATCAGTTCATCCTGGCGCATCTTTTTTTCGGACTCCGGCAGCGCATCCTCCCGGCCTTCCGCTGCGGTTCCCTCTTCATGGGAATAGGTGAAGACGCCGAGGCGTTCAAAAGCCGTTTGCGTCACAAACTCGCACAGCTCGCTGAAATCCGCATCGCTCTCCCCCGGGAATCCGACAATCAGGGAGGTGCGCAGCGCCAGGGACGGAATCCGCTGACGCAGGCGGCCAATGAGCTTTTCAATATGGGAACGTCCGCTCTTGCGTCCCATCGCCTTGAGGAGGCGCTCCGAGATGTGCTGAATGGGCAAATCGATGTACGGCAGCACTTTGGGCAAATCGGCCATGGCATCGATCAGCTCCGGATACCAATGCGCCGGGTGCGTATAGAGCAGGCGAATCCAGTGCACCGGCGCCACGTCCTCAAGCGCGTACAGGACATCATGAAGCCGCAGCGCTTCGGTGAGATCGCGGCCATAGGCGGTTGTATCCTGGGCGACGATCAGCAATTCACGCGCGCCGTCCGCGCACAGTTGCCGCGCTTCCCTGATAATTTCCGGCAAAGGCCGGCTGTGGAATCCGCCTTTGATCAGGGGTATGGCGCAATAGCTGCAGCGGTTGTCGCAGCCTTCGGCGATGCGCAAATAGGCATAATGCCGGGGCGTCAGGCGATAGCGTCCGGCCTCCGCTGCGCCGGATGTGCCGAGGAAACGGCCAATCTCCAGCGCGGTGCGGGAGGCCTCCCGGCTGGAAAAGAACGCATCCACTTCCGGCAGCTCTGGCGCCAGCTCCTCGCGATAGCGCTGCGGCAGACAGCCGGCGACCAGTATCCTGAACTCCGGCTTTTCCTCTTTTAACGCCGCCAGCTCGAGAATCGTTTCAATCGATTCCTGTTTGGCGGCGGTGATGAAGGCGCAGGTATTGACGAGCGCCGCATCCGCCTCTTGCACCTGCTCCACCACCTCGATGTCGCCCTTGAGGTGACCGAGAATCTCCTCGAGGTCGATGCTGTTCTTGGGACAACCCAGACTGACGTAGAAGAGTTTCATCCAAACAAGGCCTCAACAAACGTGCACGGATCAAATACCTGCAAGTCATCTATCTGTTCGCCGAGACCGACATAGCGAACCGGGATGCCCAATTCGCGGGCGATGGAAAAGACGATGCCTCCTTTGGCGGT
>DCUM01000016.1:19621-48650 GCA_002327255.1 bacterium UBA2214
GGCTATTGATGACCTTGTGGATTTTGGTCAATTCAGCCATGAGATTGTTTTTCGTGTGCAGCCGTCCGGCGGTATCGATGAAGAGATAATCGACCTGACGCGCCATGGCCGCCTTGACGGCATCGAAAGCCACCGCCGCGGGATCCGCTCCGCTTTGCGATTGAACGATCTCGACGCCGGCGCGCGTTTTCCACACCTGAAGCTGCTCCACGGCGGCGGCGCGAAAGGTGTCGGCGGCTGCCAGCAGGACTTTTTTGCCCTGTGAGGCTTGCCAGTACGCCAGCTTGCCGATGGTCGTCGTCTTGCCGGCGCCGTTGACGCCGACCACACTGACCACCCAGGGCCGGGCGCTGGCCACCACAGGCGCCGGCGCAGTCAGGATCGCTTCGAGCTCCTCTTTGACGATGGCGGTGACTCGTGCCGGGTCCGTATCGCCTTCCTGGCGTACGCGCTCGCGCAGGCGCGCTATCACACGCATGGCGGTTTCAGGGCCCAAATCGCTGAGGATCAGCAATTCTTCCAGCTCTTCGAGTATCGCTTCATCGAGACCACGCGCCTGCGTCACAATACGCTGAATGCCGTCCACCAGGGTCGTCCTGGTTTTGGCCAAACCTTGTTGAAATTTTTTCAGTACGCCGAACAGAATGACCTCTCATTTAAACAGTTTTATGGCATCAAGAATGAGGGAAGGTTTATTGATCAGAGCGGCTTTGAAAATGTTGGTCATGGTGCGCTTTTCCGGCGACAATTCCAGGATACCTTTGGCGATCTTGTTGAAGGCGTCATCGCTGAGGGTGAAAACAAATTTTTTCAGCCGGTAGAACTGATTCATGCGGCCTCCTTCGCCGGCCGCCCAGGTTTTCGGGTATTCCTGCAGCCGTTGTGCCGAGGTGTCGTTGTCAGCGATCGCATCCGCGGCGACCTGTCCGGCCGTGCGGGCGGCGATCATGCCGCTGACGATGCCCCCGCCGGTGAGGGGATTGGCCTGATGGGCGGCATCTCCGGTCAGCATCAGCCCGTCCGTGACGATCGTTTTCAGGGTCACGCTGCACGGCACACTGCCGTAGACGCGGCTGAGGATGGCGGGCTTGTCGCTGATCCTGGCGAGAAAAGCCTCGAGGTGATCATGGGCACATCTCTTGTCCGCTTTTACGCCGGCAATACCCAGACCCACATTGGCCATGCCATCACCTTTGGGGAAAATCCAGCCATAGCCGCCCGGAAACGACTCGTTGGAAAAATAGAAACGGCACACAGCCGGATCCCCGTCGTAATTGGCGATGGTCACCTGGGCGCAGCTTTCCAGGTCCTGCAGGGTGCAGCGGGTATCCAGGCCGGCCCAGCGCCCGAGACGCGATTCGACCCCATCGGCGGCAATGACCAGTGTGGCGGAGATGGCCTGGCGCGTGCCGAGATGCTCCACCACCACACCCGTGACGCCGGTTTTGCCCATGAGGAGACCCTGCACGTAGGCTTTGGTATAAACCTCCACCCCTGCCCTGGCCGCCATCCGCGCGAGATCGTAATCAAACTGTTTGCGGTGCAGGACATAACCAACCTGATTCGACGACAATCCGACTTCCGCTCCGGAAGGCGCAATCAATACAGCTCCTGTGATGCGCCGGGCGATCCAATGGGGCTGGATTTCCACCAGCGATGCCAGGCCATGCTCGCCGACGCCCTCGGCGCAGCGCACCGGAATGCCGATTTCCCGATCCTTCTCCAGCAACGCAACCGCGGCGCCGCGGCTCGCGGCAAATCGTGCCGCTGTTGAACCAGCCGGACCGCCGCCGACGACAATGACATCATAATGCGCTTTCATCACTCATCTCCAGGGCACGTGTGGGACACCCTTGAATGCAAAACGCGCACAGCGTGCAGCGGTTGAATAAAATCTGCAGAGAAGCTTCCGCCAACTCGATGGCATCGTGGGGACACACCGCCACGCACGTTCCGCAAAAATCGCATTTGTCTTGATAATGCCTGATTTTTTCGATCATGGCGTCTCTCATGTTCGTAAACTGGGATAGCGCACCTTAAACCGTTTTGCATAGTACCAACGGCTTATGAAATAGATAAAGAGGAGAATGCCGAGATAGAATGGAAAGCGCCAACACACCAAAAACGAGAGAATCAGCGTCGCATATTTGTTGGTGCGCAAAACCGCCGCGACATTCTGTTGTCGCCAGGCCTGATAAAAAAAGGGCCATGCCAGGAGTGTGGCGGTCAATGCGACAGGATCACGCAGCCACAGGGCTGCAGCGGCAGCCATCCCATCCACAATAACCGCGGCGCGCAGCACCCGCCCGGGCCCCCAGTGCACGGCGAGGGTGACTTTTCCGGTGGCCCGATCGCCCGGCAAATCCGGAATGGTGGTGAGGAAATAGACGGCGGCAACCCCCAGAACGTAGGGCAGGGCCTGGAGGAACATGGCAGCGTCAAACGCCCCATCGATGAGCCAGCCAAAGGAAAAGATGCCCAACGATCCGCCGAGATTGGCGAAGAGCCCTCCCCACGGTCTGTTTTTCAACAAGAGTGGTGTGCAGCTATAGGCCCAGCCCGTCAGCATAAAAATGGTGACCGCCCACAGCGCCAACAGTGGATGAAAAAGGGCTGTCAGTGTGAGGGAGAGCAGGATGAGGAGGATGCTCTCCGCCTGTGCATGCCGTATCGGGATAGCGCCGCTGGCGATCAGATAAAGTTTGTTGTTGAGACGATCGCTTTCCACATCCGTCAATTGGTTGATCAGGAAAGCAGCGCCCATGAGGAGGGTCAGCAGGCTCACAAAAAAGAAAACCTCGCCATCGCCGCCGGGATGCCAGGGCACATCGATGCGCCAGCCCGTTTGAGCACGGGCGCGCTCGCTGGCCCAAAACCCGGCCAGGGAGATGGTCCATACCGGGAAGAACAAAGTCGGCCGCAGGACAAAAAAATAATCCAGCAGACGCAGATACTTTTTCTTCATATTTGAACCGGCTCTTTGAGTGAAAAACGACGGCAATCCGACAGCATGCGCCCCCTTCTCGCTCACGTTTTTTCATGCAAATATTTATTATAATCTTCTTCGATGGCCAGGGGATATTCACCGGTGAAACAGGCGGTGCAATAGCCGCCTTCGTCGTGCAGGACCGCCTTGAGCAGTCCCTCCAGGGAGAGATAGGCCAGACTGTCGCACTCGAGATAGGTCTCTATTTCCTGAACCGATTTATGGGCGGCGATGAGTTCGTTATGGCTGGGGAAATCCATGCCGTAAAAGCAGGGCGATATGATGGGCGGAGAACTGACGCGAACGTGCACCTCTTTGGCGCCGGCATGGCGGATGAGCCGGACCAGCTGCCGCAAAGTGGTGCCGCGCACGATGGAATCTTCGATCACCACCACGCGGCGATCGCGTAAAATGCCGCGCACCGCATTGAATTTGACGCGGACGCTGAAATCACGCATATCCTGCTGCGGATGGATAAAAGTGCGCCCGACATAGTGATTGCGAATCAAGCCCAGCTCAAATTTCAGATTGGAGCGGCGCGAATAACCGACAGCCGCGGTGTTGCTGGAATCGGGCACCGAGATGACGATATCGGCGTCGGCCGGGCTCTCCAGGGCGAGGATTTTTCCCAGTTTGCGGCGGACGCGGTCGACATTTTCATTGAAGATGCGGCTGTCGGGCCGCGCAAAGTAGATGAATTCAAAGATACAGGAATGTCGCGGACGCGGCGGTGAGAAGAGATGCGATTCAATTTTGCCATCGTGAATTTCGATCAATTCGCCCGGCTGTATATCGCGAAGCAGATCAGCCCGCAGCAAGTCCAGCGCGCAGGTCTCCGAAGCGACGATGTAAGCGCCCTCCTTGAATCCGAGACATAACGGACGAAAGCCATGGGGATCCCGTGCCGCATAGATGCGATCCCGGCACATCATCACCAGCGAATAGGCGCCACGGATTTGCAGCAGCGCATCCTTGATTTTGTCGATGAGCTCTTTCTCGCGCGAACGGGCGATGAGATGGGGCACCACTTCGGTATCGGTGCTGGTCTGAAACAGGGAGCCCTGCTCCTCCAGCATCCTGCGCAAATCGCCCGAATTGGTGAAATTGCCGTTGTGACAAATGGCAAAATGACCTTCGCGAAAATTGGCGGTCAGGGGTTGCGCATTGACGATGGAAGACGCGCCGGTTGTCGAGTAACGGTTATGCCCGATGGCCATGTGTCCACCGAGCAGATTGAATATCGCCGGATCAGAAAAGACATCGGCTACCAAACCGCGGCCGATATGGCGGTTGAGGCGCTGTCCATCGCTGCTGGCGATGCCCGTGCTCTCCTGTCCGCGATGCTGCTGGGCATAGAGGGCCAGGTAGGCCATCCGTGCGGCCTCGGGAGAACCACAGATGCCCACGACGGCACAATTACAATTGATACAATCCTTTTTCATCATCCGTGTCGACCTGTTTTGTAGCACTATTTCCTGCCCATGGCACAGAGCAGATAGCCCAATCCGATACCGAGCACATCGGCGCCGAGATCCTTCCAGCTGAAGAGGCCGCCGCGTTTGTATTTATCATAGACTTCCTTGCCGATTCCCATGGAAAGCGAAAAACCTGCGGCGAGATTGAGGCTGGCGGGGTCTGAAGCGTTCAGTTCGCTGCGTGCTGCATAGTAGCCGGCGCCCGTCAAAAAAGCGCTGACGAGAAAGTGATCTCCCTTGTCCCTGGCAAACCAGAAATCCCCATGCACCTTGACGGCCGCCGGAGCCACCTGCAGCGAATCGGCGACCTCAGCCGCACCGGCCATGGATGCGCCCAGCAGACAGGCGATGAAAAGCAAGCGCCGCACGTCAAAATCCCAGGTCGGTTGAAATCGACTGCATGGCCGTCAGGGCAATTCCGATAAATGCCTCGAGCGGCAGGCCCATATCGGTGCAGGATGCGATTTGTTCGCGATTGGCGCCTTTGGCAAAGCCCTTCTCCTTGAAACGCCGCAGGATAAAGTCAACTTCCACGGGCGCGAGTTTGCGCTGCGGGTGCATCAAAGCGGCGGCTACGATGAGACCGGTGACCGGATCGGCGGCATACAGCGCCTTATCCATGAGGCTCTCGCGCGGCGCCATATCATTATGGCACTTGATGGCGTGGATGACCCCGGACGGCAGTTGCCAGGGTTGCAGCAGCTCCTCGGTGACCAGGGTATGGCGTTCAGGGGTCCCGGCGGTCTCTTCATAATCGAGATCGTGCAGCAACCCGGCCAACCCCCATAATTCCTCATCCTGGTTGAAATGGCGCGCAAGTCCGCGCATGACCGCTTCAACGGCAAGAACGTGACGAAACAGATTGATGTTCTCGAACCGCGGCCGCGTCAGTTGATACGCTTCGTCTCTCGTCATGGTTTTCTTTTTGCACTAGTAAAAATGAGTGAAATATTCGCATAATATACACAAAAAAGAGGTAATATGCAACCGCTTGATTATCGCCTTTAGGGGGGGTGAAACATCCGGGAAAAATACCGGTAAAGACTACGATGGGCACTGCACGGAAACCAGCCCAAACAGGAGGCCTCGCGCACCCGCAACAGGGCGGCGATGCCGCCCTACCAACGCATGACCAGCGTGATGCCCATCATCGGGCGCCTTTCTCCGGGCATCGCTGCGGCTTCGGTCTTGAAAGAGAGATTTGTGCTTTCATCAAAATCGAAGAGATGGGCATCCACATAGGCATCGGCCATGCTGTAAAGAATGACCGCGCCCAGCCACCAGATGGCCAGACTGCGGTTGTTGCGGTAATACTCGCGGTCATAGATGTTTTTGGCGCTTGCCGCCAGCTGATTTTGCACGATGGCATCGACCACCAGACCGACCTCGGCGCCCGCGATCACGACCGCTTTGAATCGCTTGTGATTATACCACTGCCCCCAACCCGGCACAGCGAGTGAACGCAACATGGCCCCGGTGGGCGATGGCACAACTGCAAGGCTGCGCGGCGTTTCCAGGGTGGAATCCGACGCGATGGCGTTTTGCGCCCGGGTCATTGCCGGCAGCAGCATGGCCGGCAGCAGTAAAAAAGTGATCATCCAGTGCTTCATGAAGATCAGGCTCCCACGCGCGCAATCGCCTCGATTTCCACCAAAGCCTCTTTGGGGAGTCGCGCCACTTCGACCGCGGAACGGGCGGGCGGTTCCTGCGGGAAAAAAGTGGCGTATACGGCATTCATCGCGGCGAAGTCATTCATATTCTTCAGAAAAACCGTGGTCTTGACCACTTGCGCAAGGCTGCTTCCCGCCGTTTCGAGGATGGCGCGCAGATTTTCCAGCGCCCGCCGCGTCTGCGCCTCAACCCCTCCGTCAACCATGTCACCGCTGCCGGGGTCCAGACCCAATTGTCCGGCCGTGTAGAGAAAACCTGCCACTTGAACAGCCTGGCTGTAAGGCCCGATGGCTTTGGGGGCGTTTTCAGTGGCGATAATTTTACGCATGACAAAATCCTCCGTGGTAATTATTCAGGTTCCGGGTTGAAGGTACTGCTGCATATAATAAGTCTGGAAGGTCAGGATCAGCCGCTTCTCCTGCTCCAGAGGATAGGGCGCCTGAAAAGCGGCAATATAATCGATGCTGTCGTACTCCTCCAGGAGGGTCAGATCACTCTTGCGCAACAGCGCGAGATGCTCCTGTTCGAGAATCGTCAGCAGGCGATTCAGTTTGATCTGGCGAAAGGCGTTGACGTAGAGCGGATCGAACTGCGTCCCAATCCCCGCCGAGAGCGTTTGCATCACCTCATGGAACGGCATGCGCGTGCGATAATGGCGTTTGGAGGTCAGGGCGTCAAAGACATCGACGACCGCAAGGATTTTGCTGAGCTTGGGAATCTGCTCATCCACCAATCCCGCCGGGTATCCGGTGCCATCGATGCGCTCGTGATGCGAAGAGGCTATCAGGGGCACCTGCCGCAGCGCACCGCTGAAATTGATATTCTCGAGTATGCTCTTGGTGTATGCGGCATGATTGCGTATGTGCTTGTATTCCGTCTCGGTCAGACGATCCTCCTTGGTGAGGATCGATTCGCGCACCGCGATCTTGCCGTAATCATGCAGCAGCGCCGATATGCGCAAGACTTCCATCTCTTTCTCCGAGAGATGGAGCACCCGGGCCAATTCAGCGGCATAAAGCATGATGCGTTGTGAGTGGCCGGCCGTCAACGGATCCCTGGCATCGATGGTGCTGGCCAGCGTCTCGATGAAACTGTCAAAGGTCTTTTTCTGATTTTCGTAGAGCTGGGCATTTTCGATCTGGGTCGCCGAGAGTGCGGAAATGGCATCGAGCGTCTCCTCGTCCTCGGTGGTGAAATGCCCCTCAAATTTGTTCAGCGTCTGGAAAACCCCGATGATTTCGCCCAGCTTGTTGCGCATCGGCGCCGCCAGAATGGTCTGGGTATGGTAACCCGTCTGCTTGTCGATATTGGGATTGAAACGGTCGTCGGCATAGGCATCGGGAATGTTGATGACCCGTCCGGTGGTGACGACATGCCCGGCAATGCCCAGATGGGCCGGAAAACGGATCTCTTTTTCACCATGGGCGACCTTGGACCAGATTTCGTTGCGCTCCCGGTCGAGGACGAAAACCGTGCAGCGATCACATTGCAGGACGTTCTTCACCTCATCCATGATGACGCGCAGCAGCTTGTCGAGCTGCATCTCGCGGGAGATGGTGCTGGCCACCTTGAGCAGCAATTTCAGCCGCTCATGTTCCCAGTGATTGCCCTCCAGGGGACGTGGCAGTGCCCTGTTGCCTTGCTGACTGATGCCGGACTCCTTTACAGAGACGCTTCATGTTCGCAGACCTGGCCGGCAGGCACTCCTTGTCGCAGTCCCAGCCCCGTGCAAAACCAGACCATGGTGATAATCTCCTGATCCCCGAAATTCCATTCAAAAAAACCGTTGATGTTGAACGCCAGGAAAACCGCCAGGGCGGCCAAGGTCCAGGCCGCTGACCAGGCAGGCACTCCGCGGCAGCGGCGCAGCTGCTGCGCGATGCGAACGAAGACGGCGCCGATCATGAACAGAAATGCGGCCAGACCGACACTCCCCAGGGTTACGGCAATATGAACATAGTTGCTGTGAAAGTGGCCCACCAGTTCGGTTTCGCCCGGCGGCGCATAGCGGACATACATCGGGGTTGTCCCCACATCCCCGATGCCGACCACGGGATGGTCTTTGTATATCTCCCAACCGATCGACCACCAATGCAGGCGCTTGGCATTGGTGCCCCAGGTGGGATCGAAAAAATGGCGAATCCGCGGTGCGAACTGCTCCGGTTGCAGAAGGTAAAAAGCAGCTGCAACGACCGGAACGATGAGCAGCAGTTTGCGATGGGCCGCTCCGATCAGGAACAACGCCGCCACAAAAAATCCCAGCCACGACCCGCGCGTCGCAGTCAGCAACAGACAACCCAGAATGACAACCGTGGCCACTGCAAACAGAAGCCGGTAACGCCTTTCGCTGAGCCGCAACGCCAGCGCCAGAGTGACGGTGGCGCCGATCATGGTGATTCCGCCGGCGGTCATCGAATTCTGAATATGACGCACCCGGACCTCGGGATTCGCAAAGAAGGAAGAAATCCCCCAGACGGCATAGAGCGCAATGGATGCGATAAAAATGAGGCCGAGGTGTTTCAGCGTCTTTTCATCTTCGACCCCGGCGGCCACCACATAGACGATCGGCAGCAACAGCAAGCGCTTGAGATAGACCAGGGACTGACCCAGGTTGGTCGAAAAAATGCAGGAGAGCACCTCGGCGGCGATGAAAGCTGCAAAAGCCCATTCGATGCCCAGGCGCGGCCAGCGCGCTCCCCTGGTGTAAACGATGCGCGTCAACCAGGCCAGTACCGCGATCGCGACGGCGATCTGGGTGAGCGCGATGGCAAAGGGCATGGCAGCGGCAAACACATAGAGACTGTAGCGGATGACGCGTTCGAGGCGGGCATCCCATGGGTGGGTCGTCTGCAAACGAAAATCCTCCTGACACACAACGCTTGAAATGAGCCACTGCTTCATACGGATTCACACGGATGCACACGGATTCATACTCATTCAGCCGGATGCACACGGATTCATACTCATTCACACGGATGGATCGTCCACAATCTCTTGAAAACCAGCCCTCGGTCCGCGTCCATCCATGTCCCTCCGTGCCCCTCCATGTCCCTCTGTGTCCCTCCGTTTCCCTCCATGGCGTATACAGGGTGCGAAACGCTGTGACCGACGCCGCTCGCATGGCTTATCGATGGTTCCGTGCAATCCGGCTCTACGGCACGCCACGCGGCGCTCTCCCCTCAAAGCCGGAACTGCATGTTGTAGAGCTTTTGATACAGGCCTTCCTGCTTCACCAGTTCGTCGTGAACACCCGCCTCGACCATGCGGCCCTTGTCAAGGACGATGATCCGGTCCGCATTGAGAATCGTCGAGAGACGATGGGCGATGACAAAAGAGGTGCGGTGGCGCATGATCCGCTCGATGGCCTGCTGCACGAGTATTTCCGATTCCGTGTCCAGCGCCGAGGTGGCCTCATCCAGGACAAGGATAGGGGGATTCTTGAGAACGGCCCTGGCGATGGCCAGGCGCTGCCGCTGTCCGCCCGATAACGTGACGCCGCGTTCGCCGATATTGGTCTCATAGCCCTGCGGCATCTCGCTGATGAAAACATGGGCATTGGCCACCTGTGCCGCGTTTATGATCTCTGCCATCGATTTGTCGGTCAGGCCATAGGCGATATTATTGCGCACCGTGTCATTGAACAAAATGGTCTCCTGGGTGACAATGCCCATCAGACCGCGCAAATGGCTCAATTCCAGATCGCGCAGGTCCCTGCCGTCCAGATAGATGGCGCCTTTTTGCGGATCGTAGAATCTCGGCAGCAAATCCACAAAGGTCGACTTGCCGGCGCCGCTGGGCCCGACGATCGCGAGAATTTCTCCCTTGCGAATGGTGATGGAAATATCCTGGAGCACCGCCTCGCCCCGGCCATAGGAAAACGAGACATCGCGAAATTCAATCGTTTCCTGAAAATCGTCTATGGCATAAGGCTGCGCTGCATTTTGAATGGCGGGTTGGAGATCGAGCACTTCAAAGATGCGTTCCGCGGCGGCCATGGCCTCCTGGATACGGTTATGGACACTGGAAAGTTCCTTGATCGGCTGCATCAGCGAAAAGACCATCACCAGAAAGCCGATGAACGCCTCCGGGCTCAGCATTTGTCCCGCCAGCACCTGCTGACCGCCGAACCAGAGAATCCCCACCGCCACCAGGGTTCCCAGGAATTCGGTCAGTGGAGAGGCCAGATTGCGCGTCCGTGTGATGCGCAGCAGGGTCTGATAATAGCGCTGCGCCTCGTTGGTGAATTTGCGGATTTCAAAAGGCTCCATGGCAAAAGCCTTGACCACCCGCTGTCCCGCCACGGTCTCCTGCAGAACAGAGGTGAGGTCTGCCATGCGCTCCTGGGAAATCGTGCTCTCCTTGCGCAGCTTCAGGCCTATCCAGCCGATGATCACCATACTGAAAGGCGCCACCACCAGAGCGATGAGCGTGAGCCGCCAGCTGAGGTAGACCGCAATCCCGAGATACGCAAGAATCAGCAGCGGATTTTTGATGAGGGTGACAAAACTGGCGGATACGCCGCCGTTGACCAGCGTGACATCGTTGGTGATGCGCGAGATAATCTGCCCGGTTCTGGTACGGCTGAAGTAACTCAGGGATAGCCTGTTGATATGCCGGTAGAGATCATTGCGAATATCGCGGATGATGCCCTGTTCAACCCCCGCCATCAGATAAGCCTGAAAATAGTCAAAAAAGCCGCGCAGAAAGATCATGATGATGATGAAGATGCAGAGCCGTTTGAGGCTGTCGCGCTGGTCGCTGCCCTGAAGCTGCTGATAGGCCTTGTCTTTGAGCGCATCGACCCTGCCGCGGATGGAGGCCGGCGTTATATCAGGCGCCGTCTCAACCGTTGCCACCACCTGCTCCTCTACCACAGCGGGTTGTGGACGGGTGAAAATAGTATCCAGAAAGGGAATAATGGAGACCAGTGATGCGCTGCTAAAAAGCGTAAAAAAGAGAATGCAGATCAGAGACCCGGTCAAACTGAGCCAGTACGGCCTGAGATATTTCAAAATGCGAAAATAGATTTTCATAGTCTGATTGATTTATGAGGGGCGTGAACGGCACAGGTATCGCCAGGTCGAATGACCGGTATACTATTTATCGCGTGACACATCGCGAAAATCGACATCTTCCACATCCTGTTCCGACAGATCGAGCGGCTGATTGTGGGGATTTCCATGAATCGTATTTTGCGGCTCTGTGGTTCTGGCACTGAAAAGTGACACAAAAATCTTTGACACCAGATAAAAAAGCAACGCGAGAAGTATGAATCGTATCAAAAGCATCCTGCCTTTTCCAAGATTATGCCGGCCGCGATGGCCCTAGCTGGCCGGGGAGTAATACTCGATGCCCGAGTGCGGCCGCAAAATTTGCCGCACCAGCTCTTCAAAATCCGCCGGGTTGTGAACAAAATCGAGCGCCGTGCTGTTGACCACCAGCAAAGGCGTCTCCTGATAATGAAAGAAAAATCGGTTATAGGCCTCGTTGAGGGAAGCGATATACTCTTCCGAGATCTCTTTTTCATAGGTTCGATTGCGCTTGCGTATATTGCTCATGAGCCGATGGACCGATGATTGCAGATAGACAACCAGATCCGGTTTGATGATGTCCTGCTCCAGCAGCGTGGCAATCTTGTCATAGAGAAAGAGTTCCCGGTCTTCAAGATTCAGATGCGCAAAGATGCGGTCTTTGGCAAAAAGATAATCGGAAATGGTCATCTCGTGAAAGAGGTCCGGCTGCAAGCTTTCCTGCTGCTGACGGTAGCGGCTGAGCAAGAAAAACAACTGCACCTGGAAGGCATATCGCTGTGGATCCCGGTAAAAATCGGCCAGGAAGGGATTTTCTTCGGGTTTTTCATAGATGGCGCGGGCATCCATGCGTTCACAGAGCATCCGCGTCAAACTGGTCTTGCCAGCGCCGATGACGCCTTCGATACAGATATAGCTTGGTAATTTCACGAGGGGACCTCTCGCATGCGTTGCCAAAGTTTAGGTGCCGAAAGAAACAAGCGCACGGCATGCCTGTCAGGGCATCTCTTCAAAAGCTGTTGCACCGGCACATCCCATGCCGTGATATGAAAATCCGCCGCAATCTCCGCGAAGGGTATTAACACAAAAAGCCGCTCTGCCAGGCGTGGATGGGGCAGGGTCAGCCGAGCCGCTTGCCATGCCGGGAAAAGCGCCATGCATAAAATATCGACATCGATCGTCCGCGCACCCCAACGTTCCTGACGCCTTCGGCCCAGATCCCTCTCTATCCTCTGTACCCGGTACAGCAGGGACTCGGGGTCGAGAGAAGTGCCGATTTCCACCACCAGGTTCAAAAACCATGGCTGATCGCTTTTGCCGACCGGTTCGGTCTCGTAAATGCCGGAGAGGGTCACGACCTTGATATCCGGCAACACCTGCAAAGCCTGCAACGCGGACACCAGATAGCCGAGCCGATCCCCCCTGTTGGAGCCCAGGCTTAAAAACGAGCGCCCTTCGGGGGATGCCGTCGTTTCATTCACCACGTCACGAACCGCCCGCGGGACGGCGCGTGATCTCCACTTCCGTCCCATCGGCCAGTCCGCCCAGCGGCGCAAAGGGTTTGCGAACCGTGACAACGACCTCTGCGACGGGGAACCGGGCCAGGATGCTCTCCGCAATGCGCTCGCCGACGGCTTCGATCAAAAAAAAGCGTCCCTTGACGACCACCCCGTGGACGAGATCGTAAATTGCGCGCACGTCCACGGTGTCGCGCAAATGATCACTCTGTCCGGCTTTGGAAACGTCGAGAGTCAGATCGACATCGACTTCAAATCGTTGTCCGTTTTTGATCTCATCGTGTTCGAGTCCATGATAAGCATGAAAAATCATGCCGCGGACGCGCAAATGATCATCAGCCATACCGGTGTACTCATCCTTCCTGAAAATTCGATGTAATTTATTAAAATCAGATGATTATGTCAAGCTAATTTCCCGCCATTCCCGGGCGAAAAAAGCAGTGCTTTTCGCCTTCCTGCCCGGGTTTTGTTACGCAAACCACCCTTTTTTTTGTATGTTAGTAAAAAGGTATTGTGATACTCTTTTCAAGGAGTTCTTTTTCCCGATGAATCGCTCGCCAGGCACCTGTATGCTGCTGCAACTGTTTCTTCTGTTTGCTTCGCTCGGAGCAACGCCCACCCAAATCTCATCCGCCCGGGAAATTGGCTATGAAGAGCCGCCACCACGCCCGGATCCGGGGATCATCTATACGCGGGTTCCCCAACGTTCCGAAGTGCCCTTGCTGCGTGTAACCGGCGAGCAACTCGATGAGCCAGGTATTCCACGCCGGTCGGCGCTGAGCCGCGGCCAGGGCTATTACGCCAAAGTCATCACCCTCGGCGAAGAGCACCTGCTCGGCCGCGTCACCCTGGCGCTGGCGCCGCTTTCCGCTCCGGGAACGGATTCCACGCTGATTATTGTCCAGTGCAGCATAAAAAACGGCCCGTATGAGATCGTGGCGACCGCGACGGCCCTGCCGGGCGAGGATCAAAGCATCACCTTTCCGGGAACCCGCGCCACGACGCTGCGCCTCCTGGTGCCCGAGCAGAATTGGGCGGAAGAGCCCCTGCAAAACGTCCAGGTGCAGCAAATTCAGCTCGCCGCCGCCACGCGCATCATGCTCTGCGGCGATTCCATCACCAACGGCAGCCTCGCCGACGACGGCATCGGCTATCGCAAAGTACTCTACGACAAACTGGTCCAGAAAGGTTTCAGCATCGATTATGTCGGCAGTTATGGCACCGCCCCCTATGAAGGCCATTTCCAGGGCGGACGCAAGACATTTGAATTTTATCCTTCCTCCTGGGGGGGGACAGGCCGTTTCGATGTGACCTCCGATATGGATAATTACCGGCCCCATGTCGTGGGCATTCATCTCGGCACCAACAATCTCAACGAATATCCCGATCAACCGGTCGGACCTTACGGCACCCCGGAGCAATTCACCGCGACAGCAGCCGGGCAAATGGCCACGTTGATCAAATATCTGCTGCGCTGGCGCAACGGCACGCGCGGCAGTGACCTGACCCATATTTTTGTCTGTCTCATATCACCGATGCGATACCGGGAAGAACTGGTCGTGCGCTACAACCAGGAAATCGCCCGCGTGGTGCGCGATTACCGCAACGGCGTCATCACCGGCCAGATGGAACCCGTCTATCTGATCGATCAGTACACGCCGTTTTATGAAGATTACCAGTTTGGCGTCGGCGTCTATGGCAAATATCTGAAAGATTGGGCCCATCCCAACAACGCCGGCCATGCGCTCATGGGGACGACCTTTTTCAACGGGATGAGGCCGATTCTGGCGAGCCAGCCGCGCTGGTTCACCGATATCACCTGGGAGAGCGATACCGCCGGCCGCGACCAGCTCTACAGCCATCAGGGGATCGCCATCGCGGATATCAACAACGACGGCAAAATGGACCTCTATACCACCCGGGCCACGAACAGTGACCTCAACCGGCGCGATTTCTATTATCAGAGCGGAGCGTTTGGCGTCCACAGCGAAGCCTCCGAGGCCCTCGGCATTGACGATCCCGGCGGCAGTCGCGGCGCCCTCTTTGTCGATGTCGATCGCGACGGTGATCCCGATCTCCTCAACGCCAACTCTCCGGGCCGCATCCGTCTCTATGAAAATACCGGGATGGGCGCCTTCCGCGATATCACCACCACCAGCGGCCTGGAAAACACCTCGGACACCACCACCGCGCTGCTCACCTTCGATGCCGATGGCGACGATGATCTCGATCTTTTTGCCCTCAACTCCTACCGCCCCAACGCCTTTTACCTCAACGACGGCCGCGGCCACTTCACCCGCGTCAACCGCGGTGTCAACGATGTCAGTGAACCGCAAACCATCAGCCGCATCGCCGCCACAGCGGCCGATTTCGATCAGGACGGCGATATCGACATCTATGTCGGCAAACGCAATGCCGTCAACAAACTCTATCTCAATGACGGCGCGGGTTATTTCAGCGAAGGCGCCCAGGCTGCCGGCCTGGCCCTCACCCACCGCAGCAACAGCACCGTCTGGCACGATCTGGACAATGATGGCGACCTCGACCTCCTCATCTCGGTCTCGGAAACCGCCTCGGAACTGAACCCGATACTCCGCGTCTTTAAAAACAACGGCAATGGCACATTCCAGGATATCAGTGCCTCACTGAACATTCCCATGAACGGCTACTCGCCCCTGGTGGGTGATTTCGACAACGATGGCTGGGCGGATATCATCACCACCTCCGAAAAAGAGAGCGGTGTATTCTACCGCAACCGCGGCAACTGGCAGTTTGCGATCGCCAGCGACACCGGCGCGGAGATATTCGGCGGCGATGTGCGCGGCGGCACGGTTTTCGATTATGACGGCGATGGCAAACTCGATTTTTATGTCGTTCGCGCTGATATTTTTAATGCTTTCAAAAAGAATACCCTCGTCAACAGCAACCATTACCTCCAGGTGCATCTGCAGGAACCCGCAGGAACCAGCCTGATCTATGGCAGCAAAATCTGGTGTTTCGAAGCCGGCCAGCTCGGCAATCTCCCGGCTTTGATCGGTTTTCGTGAAGTCATGGCCGTGAACGGTCATCTCTCGCAATATCCCGCGCTGCAACACTTCGGCATGGGCAGCCGCACCACGTGTGATGTGCTCGTTCAATTTATGGATGGCACCCTCGTGGCGCAGCGATCCGTCAGCACCGACCAGACGGTCACCGTAGCGCCGCAGGCCGGCACGGCAACAGGCGGCGCACCGGCCACGATTTTTGCCTACAGCGGCCACAATCAAACCGATACCGTCGGCCAGATCCTTCCCGAAGCCGTGGTGGCCAGGGTCATCGACGCGCAAAACAGGCCGGTGCCGGGCGTGCGGGTGGATTTCAGTGTGACCCAGGGCGACGCCACCATACTGACCCCCGCAGCGTCCAGTGTTGACAAGACCTGGCTCGAAATGGAGACGGGCAGCCTCTCGGGCGGCTTGCGCTGGTGCTATGACGCCGGCTGTTCCGGTGGCGGCATGGTGATGCGGCCACCCCACGAAAAACGCAGCGGCGCCGATACGCTGCTGTTTAACTTCGATACCGACCGGGTCTTGACGATCTGGGCCCGGGTACGCAACCTCTCCGATACAACACCACTCCTGGTTCAGCTTGACCACAGCGGCAGACAGGACGTTGCGCTGATGGCAACGGCCGCCTGGCAGTGGCAGAGAATCGGCAGCGCCGGCGCATGGGCCGTCGGTCCGGGCCCGCATCGTCTCACCTTCGAGTGGTCCAGCAGCACGCTGCAAATCGATCGGGTCCTTTTGAGCGCCGATGCTTCGTATGTGCCAAATGGCATGGGCGAGCAGAATAATGCGGATCCCTTTGTCACCGATCAGGAGGGCATGGCGCGACGCCGCGTGCAATTGGGTCCTCAGGCGGGTTCCATCACCATCCAGGCCTATTTCTCATTCCAGGGCCAACTCTACAGTACGCCATTCACCCTTCAGTCCAGATCCGGGCCGGCAGCCACGATGCGTGAGATCAGCGGCAATGGCCAGGGCAATGGACAGCCGGGCGTCCCCCTCTCCCAGCCCTTTGTGGTGGGCCTGTATGATGCCTTTAACAATCCGACCCCGGGGTCGCCTGTGACTTTTACAGTGCAATCGGGCGGCGGCACGCTGAGCCCCAGCAACGGTCTCGTCTCGACCAATGCACAGGGCCAGGCTTCCGTCACCCTGACACCGGGAGGGACAGCCGCGCGGCAAATCGTCCACGCGCAAGCCAATAACGTCAGCGGTTCCCCGCTTCCCTTCGAAATCATCATCAGCGGCGTCGCGGATAAAATCGTCTATCTCGAGGGCGGCGGACAATCCGACTCGGTCCATGCGGTTCTCAAACTGCCGGTACGCTGCAAAATCATTCAGGAAGACGGTCAAGCGGTCCCCGGGTATAAGGTCACTGCCACGGCCCTGCACGGCGGACGCATTGCGACTTCACCTGCCGTGGGAAGTGATTCTGTATTGAACATCTTCACCGGCAGCGACGGCATCGCAACACTCTTCTGGCGACTGGGACGGCAAACCGGAGAGCAATCGCTTAAAATCGATGCCAGCGGCCTCAAGGAGAGTCCACTGATCGTAAAAGCCACAGCAACCCCGGGCGCTCCCCATCGCATCCTCGCCATCGATGGAGACGGCCAGTCCGGCGCCATCGGGGCCAAACTGGCGAAATCTTTCGCCATCAGAATCGTGGACCGCCATGGAAATGCCGTCCAGGGGCAGGCCGTCACTTTCAGCGTCGTTGCCGGAAATGGCACCCTGAATGGCGCGCAACAGACGCTCCACCAGACCGTGAGCGATGCGGCGGGAGAGGCCCGCGTCGGATTCACTCTGGGCACTCTGGCAGGCGTCAACGTGTACGAAGTGCAAGCCGGCTGCCTCCACAACGGGGCGCCGCTCTCCGGTTCGCCGGTTTCCTTCTGGGCCAGCGCCACCTCCGGCCCGCCCGCCTTCATCATTCCCGTCTCCGGTGAACAACAGAGCGCGGTGGCAGGCAGCCTGCTGCAACAACCCCTGATGGTGGTGCTCAAGGATTTTTATCAAAATAATGTCGCCGGACACGCGGTGCACTTTTCCGTCGTGCAGGAGAATGGCCAGGTCAACGACCAGAGCCAGGTTACCGTGATCTCCGATGCAGCGGGAAAAGCTCAAGTCCGCTTCAGACTGGGCACCCGGGCCGGCATCGCCATACATCAGGTCCTCGTCCAGGCCGAAGGATTGCTTTCCGAAACGGTGCGTTTTTCCGCTTCGGCCACGGCCGATGCAGCGGTTGCCCTGGATTACATCTCCGGGAACACCCAAAGCGGACTGCCCGGCGGGATGCTGGCGCAACCGCTGGTGGTCCAGGTGAGCGATCAGTTCGGCAATCCCATCGCCGCTCACCCTGTTCTCTTTGAAGTATTGCAAGGCGGGGGAACCTTCGCGCAATCAGCGACGATGACCACGGCGACCGAATCCGACGGCCGCGCGCGCGGCACACTGACGCTGGGCCCCGGGGTGGGTGATTCGGTGAATGTGGTTCGTGTCAGCGGCAACAAGGCCGCCCCGCTTCCCCTCGACCACAGTCCCCTGCTCTTCTACGCCCACGGACTCGCCGCCAGACCCGCGCGTTTGTGGCCGGTCACCTCTCCCTGGTCGACGCTGGTAGGGACGGCGGGTGTGGCGTTGGCCGACCCCATTCAGGTGCGTGTGCTCGATGAAGGCGGACGTGGTGTTCCGGGTATAGTCGTCCATTTCACCCTCGCGGCCGGCTCCGGTTTGCTGATGCCATATCTCGTTTCGAAGCAAGCCGTTGTCAGCGACGCCACGGGACTGGCACAGGTCTCCTGGCTGCTCGGGACGACGACCACGCCCCAACTTTTAACCGTGACCGCCTCCCACGAAGGCATCGCGTTGGGGAATTCTCCCATCCTTTATAACGCGATGGCCGTGCTGCCGAGGGTGGCGCGCATGGAACTGGTCGCCGGAGAGGGACAGAGCGCTGACGTGGGCGAGTTTCTCGCCACTCCTGTGCGCGTTCGCCTCAGCGACTCGCAAACCGATCCGGTCCAGGGACACCCGGTGCAGTTTCACATCGCCCGGGGTGGCGGCCGTCTCGGCAACGGTCTGGATACCCTCATCACCGTCATCAGTGACCTGCAAGGCGAAGCCGAAGTCAGATGGCGGCTCGGAAACGTCGCAGGCGATACGGCGCAGGCACTCCTGATCAGCTGCCGGGAAGAAGGCAAAGTCCATGTCAGCGGTTCTCCCCATCTCCTCCACGCCAAAGCACTGCCGCTGGCGCCGGATATCACACACTCGGAACTGACCGTGAACTCGCCGGTTCACGCCGATGGCATCAGCAGCGCCACGATACGGTTCATCCTGCGCGATGTCCACGATAATCCCCTCGCCCGGTATGGCCTGCGCCTGGTGTCCAGCGGCCTGCCCGCCACGATTTCACCGCCACAAGGCTACACGGATGCGCAGGGCGTCTTTGAGGCCGTGGCGGTTTCAGCGACCCCCGGCCTGGTTACCATTCAGGTTCAGGCCATGGATACGCCGGACTTTTTGAGCGTTGCCAAAGAGATTGACTTCATCATGCCGGCCGCTTCGGTGATGGAGCCCGTGCTCGGGCAAGATCAGGCGGCGCCCGTGACCGAGCTGCTTCCGGATCCCCTGACCATCCGCGTCAAAGATGCCTTCGGAAGAGGGCTGGCAGGCGCCGAGGTGCGTTTCACGATCCTGCAAGGCCAGGCCGAAATAATCCTGCCGGGAGAAACCCATCTCCAAAAAGCATCGAATCCGCAACAAAACCTGGCCAGCACGACCCTGACCACCGATTCACAGGGCGTGGCCGGCGTACACGTGCGTCTGGGTACACAAAGCGGCGTCATCCACCTGCGCTCCACGCTGGTGGCCGACCCCGACAAACAGGTCGACTTTACCTGCACTTCGCTGCCCGGGCCTCCGGCTCTCCTCGAACCGCTCCACGGCGCAGGGCAGACCGGCACGGCTTTTCACCGGCTCAATCAACCGCTGCGCGTGAAAATCACCGACACCTACGGCAACGGCGTTGCCGGCATCGATATCGCTTTCGCAACGAATCAACCGGACGCGTATTTCACGCCGGGCCATGCGGTGCAGACCGACGCCAGCGGCGCGGCATCTGTTTTCTGGTACCTGGGCGGGACGATCGGCCTGCAGGAGGCCACGGCGACCCGAAGCGGCATGACGAATTCGCCGCTCACCTTCACGGCGATCGCTGAAGCGAATCATGCCCCCGTGCTCTCGCTTCCCGATAGCGTCGTCATCGCTGAAAATCAACCCTGGAGTCTGCAGCTGCAAGCCTCCGATCTGGAAGGCGATTCCCTCCACATCGAAGCGACCAGCCTGCCGGACGGCGCCCATGTGGACGCTTCCAACCGCCTCAACTGGCAGCCCGGTTACGATCAAGCCGGCCGTTACCGGATAACCATCACGGCACACGATGTTTACGGCGCCGCTTCCGGACGCACCCTCTTGCTGGTCGTGATCAACGTCAACCGCGCTCCGCAGATCGATGAACAGGCTTGCATCCCCAGGGAACAGGAGAATATCAAAATCGAAAAACCCCACGCCATGGATTTCTCCATCGCCGTCAGCGATCCGGATGGCGACGCCCTGACCTATGTCTGGTATGTCAATGGCGCGATTTGGGCCATCGGCAAGCCGGAATACCGGCTTTACTCTGACGCACTCCCGGCGGGCGATGTGACCATCAAGGCGCAGGTGAGCGATCATCAGATAACGGTTTCCCGCACCTGGCATCTCAAACTGGCATCCGCCATCTGGTTGACGGCATTTTCGGCCGAAACCCAATCCGGCGCCGTGAAACTCTCCTGGCATACCAGCCTCGAAACCGATAATCTGGGATTTTTCGTCCAGCGCGCCGAAAAACGCGAGGGGCCGTTCGTCACCCTGAGCGGATTGATCGCCGCCAACGGACACGGAGACTATCACTATATCGACCACCGGGCCGAATGCGGCATGCTCTATTTCTACCGTCTTCAGGACCTCTGCAGCGACGGCAGCCTCTCCAGCCATGACCCCATCCAGATCAAGGCGGCGATACCGGCCGCTTTCGCCCTCACGGAAAATTACCCCAATCCGTTCAACGCGCAGACGCAATTGCGCTTATCTCTGCCGGCCAGCGTTCCGGTGCGTGTTTATATCACCGATGTGCTCGGACGGCTGGTCAGGGAAATTCATTGCGGCGAATTTAAAGCGGGGTATCATGATTTGACATGGCATGGGGAAGACGACGCCGGCAGGACGGTGGCAAGCGGTATCTATTATTGCAGAATCCAGGCGGCATCCGAACAGTGGACGCGCAAACTCGTACTGGTTCGTTAGCAGCTTGTCAATTATTTATTTTACAAAAGGGTAAAAAATGGCAGGGCGAGCAGGCTGGTCTCCCTGCAGCGGTTGCGGTTTATCCGGGTGGGGCTCTTTACGGCATCAGGGCTGCTGCGCCTGGGCCCTCTTTTCGGTTTCCTTGCGCTTCTCGAGTATCTTTTGCAAACGCTCCAGTTCTTTTTCGGCGCGCGCCCGTTCCGAGCGAATGCGTTCCAGTTCGCTGCTGGAGGCGGGCGCACGGCTGCCGTCATCGATGATCTGTTTGAACAACTCCTGACGCTCATCCGCGCGGCGAATGAAGGGATCGCGGGAGGTCGATCGCAATAAATGCAACGGCAGCACCTGCATGCGCAGGCCCAGTTGTACGCGCCAGGCATGATAATTCGGGAACTCACCCAAACCGCGCGCCTGCAGGGACGGAATCGTCGCATCATGGTCACCGCTCAGCCGTTTCTCGCCGCCGATGCGGAATTGCAGCCAGCGCAGCGGCTTGTAACCGAGAAACAGGCCGGCATAGAGATACGCCTCCCTCCCCTCCGCCGCCGGCGGCGGCGGCTGCAACCAGTGCACACCGTGACATTCAACACCCCCATCGAACCTTTCGCCCGGCAGCAGAACGCCCGCCCCATACGCCAGCCATTGACTGCGCTTGAGGACATGACTGTAGGGATCTTCAAATCTATCCGTCAGCATTTCTCCGACATCGTTATAGATATGGTATCCGGCATTGAGATGCAGACTGGCCGCGTCCCGGGGGAAGGAGGTATCGAAGGCATAACTCATCAGGGCGCTGCAGCTGAAAGCGAAGGCATTCACCGAATACTCCTCGAACAGCAGGTTATGGCGCTCGCCCGTGGGGATCGTGACGACAAAACGTCCACCCCACTGCAGCGCCGGCATCGGCCATGGCCACGACGCGGTGGTGATCCCGACCTGCAGATCATGCAGCCACAACCCGGCATGACTCTGGTCGGATTGATAAATGACCGGCAGTAACTCCACTTCGCTATGGGCGCCGATGCCGAGATTGAGCATGAACACATTTTGCAGATCCCACAGCGAGCGCTCCCCGCTTTTTGTAAATAAAGCATACTGCTGCGGCGCCGTCTTTCCCCAAAAGCGCATATCCGTTGCAGCGCTCAGATATCCCTTGTCGAGAACCCAGGCCGCACGTACATGCGGCAGACCAAAACCACCCTGGAGCGGAGTGGCGGCACGGGAGGCCTCTGTCACCACCAGAGCCGCGAGCAGAATCAACAGCCCGTTACGTATATAAACCATCATGTTAACCTCTTTGCATGTCTCATGAAGCGGTTACAGCATCGTAAAACGGTGCCATCCCGACTCACTGCCCGACCAGGAAGCGGCGCCGACGCAGTCGATGCGCCAGCGATAGCGCGTCCCGGCCGTCAAGGGATCGTAGCGCGCACTGCGATCCCGGTTGAAAGTAATCTGCTCATTCACCCCCTGATAACGGGGTGGTATGACGCTCAACCAAACCAGCTCATTCCTGCTTTCATCGAAAAGCCGCAGGATAAAATGAACCGGCCGCATGCCCTGAAGCTGCCAGTGGAATTGCAGCGAATCCTCCGTGCTGATACGCAGATTGTTCGCTTTGGGCAGCAACATATAGTGGATGGTATCGGAGGGGGCACTCTTGCGGCCGGCGTCATTTTCCGCCTGCAGACAATAATAGTAGCGCGTGCCGACATCGACGCGATCCAGATAACTCGTGTCGCTGGAGGTGGCCAGGAGTGCAAAAGCAGCCGCGCCCTCCTTGCGGCGATAGAGATAATAGATCTCATGCTCTTCATGATCGTGCCATTCGACCAGGATCGCATTTTCTTCGGGAATGGCATCGATGCCCCTTTCGATGACGGCGGTATCCGCTGCGGCGGCGACAAACAGCGGCGTCGCCGGCAGGGGCTCGGGATTGTTGATGCGATCTTTACAAGCGCAGAGAAAGACGAACAGGGACACCATAAGGGCCTGGCACAGGCGAACCATGTGACCTCCCATCAAAAAACGAATGCACAACCGAGGCGGTGAACATACTCGAATTCAACCGCCGTAAAGGCATAATCGACGCGCAAGCCGCGCCAGCTCAAACCGGCGCCCGCCGACAAGCCGGCGCGGTTATAACCACAGCGCAGCGCAAAACGGGCCAGATCGAATTCCAGGCCGAAGAGATGCTCCTGATCGTACTTTTCCTGAAAAGTCCAGAAAAAAGTCAAATGGCTGTTGTGAAACCCTGTGGCCTGGCGATAGGAAACGCCGGCCAGGGTGGCGCGCCGGATGCTTTCCTCCTTCTGGTTATTCCACACCAGCGTGGTGCGGGTGAAATCAAGCATCGAGAAACCCAGACACACCTCCCCCATCCTGCGGATGTCCAACAAATGCGCCAGGCTGAATTTCATCATCAAACCAAAATCCACCCCAATGCCGGATGCGCTGCTCTGCGCCAGCGATTGGCGCAATATTTTCACATTGAGACCGATGGGTATCTCCACGGGCAGATCGGTATAGAGCCAGCCCAGCGGGATCACGGTTCGAATCGGCCGGGCAAACGAGAGATAGATGGCATCCTCGACGTCGCGGATGCTTCCTGCGACGGTGCCATCGGGACGCAAAGCCGGATTCTCAAGCCGGTCGATGAATGAATCCCCGCGAAGTTTGGGATAGACCGGAATGTCGTCGACGCTGAATCGCGTCCAGTGCAGACTCAGATTGCCGCCTGCGGGCATGGGCACTCTGCCGCTCAGCCAGGTGAACGAAGCCATGGGCGCACCCGGCGTGCCAAAAGTGGGCGCATACATCATCGCGACTTCCGGCCGCGACGCGAAGGCCATGCCGGCCGGATTATAGCGAAACACTTCATTACCGCCATAGGCGGCAACCATGGCGCCGCCCAGTGCCAGTGACCGTGCGCCCACGCCGAGGTCTAGCGTAGCCGCCGCGTAACGTCCTTCAGCCCGGGCAGTGTGCGCTCCCTGCCAGCAGCCGATGAGCAGCAGCAAATACCAGCCGATATGAGATGTTTTTACCGTCATTTTATTTCAACCGTGCCAATTTACCGGTCACTTCGCGGGTTACGCCGCCGGCGCGCGCCGTAAAGCGATAAAAGTAGACGCCATTGGCGACCTGCCGTCCCTCCTCATCGTCGCCCTCCCAGGTCAACTCATGATAATCGCTGCTCAACGGATGGGGGTCCTCTCCCATGGTGCGGCCATCGGATTCGAAAATTTTCCGGCCCGCGGCGGTGTAGATTTGCAAAGAGACCCAGTCCGCCGCTTGGGTGAGGAGATAGGCGAAAACTGTTTTTTTCGCAAAAGGATTGGGGTAATTTCCCAGCCATTGCACGGAAAAATCACCAGCCACCTGAAAGAACATCTCCAGCGGCGCGCTGGCATTGCCGTTGCAGTCGCGGGCGGAGATCATCAGGCGGTGTGTTCCGGGTTCCAGGTGCGGCCGGATGTTCAGTGTCACCCGGTTGCCGTCCGCAACCGAATCGGGCAAGGAGCAATCCTCCTGCTCCAGTGCATTGCCATCCAGCGTCAACAGCACAGCGCCGGGTGAAATATCGATGCCATTATGATCGAGAATATGCAGCAAGAGATGGGGTTCACGGCTGACGTACATGCCGTGGCTGTAGGGTTTGCCGTCGAACATGGCCTGAATGCGCGGCGGTTCGCCGTCCCGGGCCCAGAGGATGGTATAGCGGCCATCCTGACGCAGTACCATTTTCAGCAGCCGGCCGCCGGGCACCGCCTCCTGGCGCATCCATTTCCGCGTCTCCGGAGCATAGCGAAAAACGGCTGCCGCGGTGAGGTCTCCGGGCAGTGGCGCAGCGGCACTCAAATCCTGAAGCAGTTCAAGGCCGGCGCCCAACGCCGCGGGCCGGGAGAAGCGGATATCGTAGACGGGCACCGCCGCGGAGGCATAAAAATCGGGTTGATCGAGCGGCGCCGCAGCCGCCAGGGTCTGCACCGAAACCACCATGGCGCCATTCCCGGCCGCTCCGGGTGAAACCAGCCAGGTGCGGTCGTCCCATTGCAAAGAGTCACAGATGCCGGTTTGACAAAGAAAACCGCCGCCCGCCGCGAGTCCAAACGCCGTGACATTGATTTTGCCGGCGATATCGCGACGCACCGCTCCCGGCGCCTGAACGATGAAATGCAATTTCGCGGGACCGGGCGGCAGAACGGCCGGAAGAGCGGCTATGACGGTCTCGCGGGGCTTGATCAGCACGGTATCCTCCGCGACAGCTTCCCATAAATGCGTGACCGTATTCCAGTACTGCAATTGCACGGTCACCGGTCCGCTTCCCGCTCCCCAATTCCGTATCGGCAGATGCAGCTCCGGCACGATCTCGCCGCCCCATGACACGCGCGCAAAGGTAACCTCCAAATCCATCCGGTCCGGCTGGATGTACATGGTTGTGGTTGATTTCTTCTCGCTGCCATCCTGCAGAACCGCCACAAAGGTATAATTGATCCGGTCCATCGCCCGAGCCAGTGCACTCTGGTACCAGCCATCCGGCCTGAGCGAAAGGGCCAGGGAATCGCTGCCGTACAGACACCACAGCTGGCGTATCTCGCCGCGTGCGGCGACGCGCGCCCTGAAGTAGAGGCTGTCCCCTCCGGCCGTTACCACCTGGGTGGAGTCAAAAAAGACTTCACCCAGTGAAAAACGGCCGGCGCCATGAGCCTGGGCAAGTCCGAGACCATCCTCGCCATAGACCCGGACGACGGCATCCTGGCTGGAAAGGACGGGTGGCAAAACCAGCGCATGGGCGCTGGTTGCGTTTGCAAAGGTGAACGCGATCGACGCGAGTGGAATTCCGTTTTCTCCGTTCCATTCCAAGACACCGCTGCCCTGGGCGAACGGCCAGATCACCTGGCATCTCAGGGTGTCGCTGCGATTATAGAACGTTTTATCGAGAGAAACGGAGGCTTTTTGTGTGGCCAGGCGCAGTCGCGTCGCCGGATCGCCGAGCAGATTGTACTGGTTGACCTCCGAGAGGGAGATATCGTGTCCATAGGATTGAGCGAAATAGCGCGTCTTGCCGCCATAGATGATTTCGCCCAGCGTCGCCCCGGGATGTTCATAGAGCCAGTCCATGATGGCGGTCTGGAGATAATCGTCATTATCGCGCCAGCCGAAACCGCTGGCGCCGAGGAAGGCCATGGTGCCGCGTTCCGGAGTGAAGAGCATGGTCTCGGCCAGGGTGGGGGACTGCACCTGTTCAAAAGCGCCGGTGTAGCAGGTCATACTGAGAACGATGGGGTAGCGATTGCGGTTGGACATAACCTCCACATCTTCGAGGCGGAGCAGCCCGTTGTCCGACCAGATGGCGCCTCCGCCATGTCCATGGAAATTGACCACGGCACAGCCCTGATCGAGGTGATCCAGCAACTGCGGCGTTGACCCGAAGAAGGGATCGTTCGCCAGGGTTGCGTCGCGCGTGGTGAAGAGGAGTGCGGTGTCAAACGCCGGCGGCGTTTTCGCCGCCAGGGCGATACCCTTGTCGCGAAAAATCATGCCATTGCCGCCGATGAAGAGGAGACGGTTCCGCCACGCCCCCATGGAGGCGCCTTTTTCATGGGCGAGGATTTTATCCACCACCACCTTGAGCTGCTCTGCATCGACAGCCGGCAGCCGTCCTACAAAGACATCGGCGAACTCATCGTCGCCCTGCAGCAGGCCATACCAGTAATCGCACGAAGCGGCGCCGTATTTCAGCGTCTGCCGCATATAGACGGGCATGATATCCAGCGTGTCTCCGGCGGCGGTTTCGCGATGATAACTGCCGTCTCCGACCAGCAGCACATAACGCAGGGGCCAACTCTGATAGGCCCATTTTAAAAACGCCTTGATGGCGTGGGGACTGCGCAATCCATGATTGAAATGATCGAGGATATCTTCCAGCGCCACCCGTGCAACACGATGCCCCTGACTTTGACGCCACTGCAGCAGTGCGGTCAGGGAGGCGTCGCGTGCCCACTTGCGCGGCACAATGGCGACATAGTCGACCTGATTATCGGCAGCCGGATTCCATTCGGCCTCGACCCGTTCGATGCGCAGCGGCGCTTTTTTGGCCGCGGCGGTCACCGCGACATAGCAGGTCTGACGGGAAGGCACGGTATCGTTGAATTGAACCCGATAGGAATCGCCCCCTTCGACGCTGCTGAGGCGCGCAACGCTGGCGCCGGTGATCTTGCCGGCGCCCAGTTTGAATATCTCCACATCCGGCGTGGTGAAACCGTCGAGCATGAACTGGAACAAGCCCAAATCATAATCGGGAGGAATCGAGAACTTTAAAAAATTGTCATGGGCGCGATAGAGCCGCGGAAAGGTGATTTCGAACCAGTTCAGCGCCAGATAGTCGGTTTGTGAAGGATCGTATTCATTGAACACCGTGAGGGTATTGCTCCCTGAACGGAGATACCCCGGCAGCAGGTTCATGTCCGCGAAACTGGAGAGCTCGAGGATGCTTTGCCGCAACGCCTGGCCGCGCCGCACAAAACGGTCATTGAGAAACAGCGCCGCCTGATGGGGCCGGGGATTGTCGGAGGTCACGCCGGTCAGCATGGCGCGCACTTGCACCGGCAGCGCCGAGCGGGCATCGGGATGGCGCAGCGTGAAGGAATAGGTGCGTTTGCTGCCGGAGGGAATGCCGCCGTCAAAGAGCCAGTGATCCCGCAGTGAATCGATCATGCCGATGTCGTAATAGTGCTGAAAATAGTTATCCTCCTCCACATGCACGGTTTCGTAGAAGGAAAAAGGCCGCTGTGGCGCGTCTGTGGCATTGCTCAGCGCTTCGGTGGGCTCTTCGCCGAGCCATTCGGTCTGTGCATCGTCCCAGGAGAGCCAGTACACCGCCACCTTGCTGTACGGATCCTGATAGAGATCCGCGGATTTATGTTGCAGCGTCTGACGCAGCGTCTCGCCCCAGAATTCGAAATAATCCCGATCATGGAACTGCCCATCCCGCCATCCCGATGCGAAAATCGGGACGGATTTTCCCGCGCGCGTCAATTTCAAACGTTTGAAATCGATATCAAGCAGCTTCAGACCGGCCGCCTGCAATTCGGCGCCGGTGATGCGATACCAGCCATCTTCGTCAATGTAAATTTTGCAGGGGCCGGCGGCCTTGAAACGGGCCGCCGTCTGTACAGCGCTCATCGATGCGGGACGTGCCGGGTGGGAGAGATCGGAGAAAACGGATGGGGCGGCACGGCCCGGGACCGCCAGCGCCGCCTCGGCGCTGATTTCCAGCCGAAAGTGCGAGAAACAGGAGAGCTCCTGTTTCAGGACATCATAGTGATAGGGACAGATGCGCAGGCGCCACAGTTTTTCCCCCGCGGCATGCCCCAGTGGCAGCATTTCCGCCAACTGCCCGGGACCCGAGACCGCATGGAGGGGACTTGGGGAGGCGTTCATGTATTGCGGCAGAGCGGGCACATCCTCCAGGCGCCACGGCGGCGGCATGCTGATGCGCTGCGGTGAAGCCGCAGAGACAATCGTCACCCCGGCCCGGGCGCAGGGCCAGTTCAACAGCAGCACCTGGTGCGGCAAGGCCGGCAGAGCGGCCTCCTGCAGCAGCGGCCAATCCGGCACCCGAAAACGGCTGAACAAACCCTCTTCTGTTGACACGGTATCCCACGCCACGGCGGGCGCCTCGACATCGATGATGAGGCGCTCCTGCGTGTTTTCGACAATACGATACCATGTTTGACTGTGCAGAATCGAAGCCAGGCCGGATAGAAGGATGCAAAGGGGAATGAGGGAACGGCTCATTCGATGTGGGATGACACGATTCATAAACCTCGACAAGGCTGCCTTACCCGGATGCCGGGAATCCAAAAATTAAAGAATCCTGGTGAACACTGGATTCTGCAGGAGTGTTAATGCACCGGAAACGCTGAAAACCACCGGGTTGCCGGTTACAAAC
>DCUM01000016.1:48721-48961 GCA_002327255.1 bacterium UBA2214
TTGCCGGTTACAAACGATGACAACGCATCGGCGTATGCTTTTTTATATCAGCAATATATTCAAAATGCAGAAGAAATCAAATGGTTTTCGCCCGTTCATGCGGCAATATACGGGTTAAAAAAAGCGCTGCGGCCGGCCAAAGCCCTCCGCAGCGCTCGCAGAAATAAAATGGCCTGCCGTTTATTTCATCAGAACCATCTTGACGATTTTATGCTCGCCGGAGGCGCTGAAGCGCGCCAG
>DCUM01000008.1:0-43950 GCA_002327255.1 bacterium UBA2214
TGTGCGCTTTGGCCTTTGTGCCTTTGGGGTGTATGCATTTTGCAGGTTATGAATCATTCAGGCTAGAAAAAAAACCTGATATCAGTGACAATATCTTTGCCGACGTGATCAGCAATCCGCTGCAGAATGGCTTTCTGCTGAAAGAGCAGTTCCGTGCGCCAGGTCATGGATTGCACCCGGATATACAATGTTTTATCTCGTACTCTCTCCGGATGGGAAATTTTGCCGATGTTCTCACCGACCACCAGCAGCCACTCGTCGAGAATTCTCTGCTCTTTCAATTTTCTATCCATTCCGGATTGATGCAGCAGCTTTTGCAAACCCGAGGAGATATGTTGTGTGCGATCACGAACCATTATTTTTCACTGAAAATTTTCCATCGGTCACAAAAAAAAGAGTCTTCTGATTTTGCAGCGACCTCGTGCCCTGCAGCGCGGCATAATCAAAGGTGGTTGCCGTGATGAAACATTGACTGTCATCCATAAAAATATCCAGCACTTTTTCGCCACGGATGCGATCCAATTCGGCGTAAAGATCATCGAGGAGGAGGAGGGGAGATGTGTTCAATTTTTGGCGCAACAGGGTGACTTCTGCCGCTTTCAGGCTGATAAGCGCACTCTTGTGTTCTCCCCGCGAACCAAAGCCTTTTAAGCTCCGATCACCAATTCTGAAAATGAAATCATCCCGATGGGGGCCTATCAAGGTCATGCCCCGCTGTATCTCCATTTTTTTTATGCGTTGTAGTGCTTTCGCATAGTGATCAGGCAGTGAATGGTCGTCTGACTCCGCAAGGCGCGATTGGTAGCGAATGGAAAAAATTTCTCGTCTCCCCCATGCAATGGTTTGATAATAGGATTGCACGAGTTCGTTGAGTTCAGAAATGATTTTGTGTCTGAACCGTATTAAAGCAGATCCTCTTTGCACCAATTGTTCATCCCAAACCTCCAACTCCGACTCGGCCTGCTGCTTTCCCGTCTGAATCAGAGTTAACACCCGATTGCGCTGCTTGACAATACGTTCATACTCCTTGAGGTCGTTCAAATAGCGGGGAGAACACTGGGAGGAAAGAATATTCATGAATCGCCGGCGTTGTTGAGGGGCCCCATGCGTAATGTCATAATCAGCCACGGATAAAATTACGACTGGAAACAGCCCCACCAGAGTGGAATAATGATGAACCGGTTTGCCGTCCAGCGATATCTGCTTTCCTGCTGCACCTGAATAGCAAAAGGAGACTTCGCGTTCAATATTTTGTGAATCGATGAATAATCCTCTCAGCGAGTACACATCCGCACCCATCCGCAGCATCTCCTGATCCGCGGCCGAGCGGAAGGATTTGCACAAGCACAGCAGATATATGGCTTCCAGTAGATTTGTTTTTCCCTGGGCATTATCCCCGAAAAAGTAGTTTTTATCTGCATTGAAATGCAGGCTCTGTGGCTCGATATTGCGAAAAGAGTCGATGCCAAGGGACCTCAAAAACATAACTCCGTCCAATTCCTATTCTGGCGCATAGGAATACTCTTTTTCCGGAGAGGCCTTTTGGTCTTCATTTTCATCATTGATTCTGATTGGCATGAGCAACATGAGAACATCTTCATTTTCGTTTTTCTCAACCTGACTGATGAGAGCGGCGCTGGTTCCATCCTTGAGTTCGAATATGATCTCTTCGCCGGTCATATGGCGCAGAATATCCATCAAATAATTGGAATTATAGCCGATTTGCAACCAGGAATCGCTGAATTTTGCCGGGATGACTTCTTTTGCCTCTGCCCCGAATTCGATATCCTCAGAGCGTATGGTGACTTCATTGCTGGAGACAATCAATCTGACCTGGCGCGTCAGGGAACTTGAAAAAATGGAAACCCGCCGCAGTGAAGCGATGAGCAATTCCCGGTCAACCTGCAAATATTTATCATTATTTTGAGGCAGAACGCGCTCGTAATTGGGATAGGTACCGCTGATCAATTTCGAATAGATAATGGCATTTTGCAGGCTGAATACAATATGGTCTTCGCCGAGTTGAATGCCGCATTTTTCCTCGGTCTGCATGTTTCTGAGGAGAAGGTGAAGTGTTTTGGTTGGTATGATCAAATTGCGGCGAACATCGCTGGCAAGCATCACCTTTGTGGTGGTAATTTTCGCCAGACGGTGGCCATCGGTAGCGACAAAGCGCATCTCGCCCGGCAACAGTTCCATATTGATACCTGTCAAGGCCGGACGAAGTTCATCGCTGGAAACCGCAAACATGGTCTTTTCAGCCATGTGACTGAGTAACTCGGCTTGAACCTGAAAGGCAAGCTCCCCTTCTTCTACACTGATTTTTGGAAAATCTTCCCTGGGCTGGGAAGCCAGTTTATATTCACCCTTTTCGGTTTTGATGATGATCTTGTTATCGACATTGGATGAAATCTGCAACGGCACATCAGGCAATTCTCTGACAATTTCAAGAAGAATCTTTGCAGGGATGGCCACTGCGCCTTCCTCTTCGATATTTACCGAAAGGGTGGTTGTGATAGATATTTCCAGATCGGTTCCGGTTAGATGCAGGACGCCATCGCGCAAATCTATCAGAATGCAAGTCAATATGGAGATGGTCGTTTTTTGCGGAACAACGCCGATCACCTTTTGCAAGGCCTCAAAAAATTCTTTTTTCGAAACGGAGAAATTCATCGCTGCCTCCTTGGCGGTTAACTGGGAAACTACCCTCTAAATTATATAAATAAAAATAATATATCAAGATATTTGTAGTAGTAGGGCCTGTGGACATGTGGATAAGACACCATTACGAAAAAAAAACAACATCGCTTTTCTCAAAAAAACATGGGATTAGGAACGACTGCAAAAACACCTTTTTGTCCACAAAACAATGTTAAAAAGAATTATCCGTTTCAACTTTATCAACAGAGAGAAAAACGGGTCACCAAAAATGTTGAAGACTCTGTACTTTTCAACAGCAAAAAGGCACTTTTCCACGTTGCATCAACAACTTTTCAACACCAGGGCGGCGCTACAATTGGGAAATTTCAATCTTGTTTTTGATATGCTCGATATGTTCGCGATATTTATCGTTGCTCTGCATCAGAGTTTCAGTGCAATTGATGGCATGGATGACGGTGGAATGATCTCTGCCTCCAAAGTGCAGGCCTATGGTTTTGAGCGAATTATCGGTCAACAGTTTGCAGAGATACATGCCTATTTGTCGGGCTTGCGCGATCTCTTTTTTTCTGGTTTTGGCGCGCAATAAATTATCCGCAAATGAAAAATGCTCGGCGGTGAGTTTCTGAATGAGTTCAATACTGATCGCGCGCGATTTTGCAATGCAGACGTTGCGCAATACTTTTTTGGCGAGTTCCAGTGTGATGTCCTCACCATTCAGGGAGGCATAGGCGAGAAGACGAATCATGGCGCCCTCCAACTCGCGAATGTTGGAGGTGATGTGGGTGGCGATAAAATGAAAGATTTCTCCCGGCAGTTCAATATTACTCTCATCCGCCTTGCGCTGCAAAATAGCCTGACGGGTTTCGAGATCCGGAGCTTGAATATCGACAACGAGTCCCCATTGAAATCGCGAAATCAGACGTTCCTCGATACCCTGCAACTCTTTAGGGGGACGGTCCGAAGATAAAACGATCTGTTTGCCCTTCTGATGAAGCGCATTGAAAGTATGAAAGAATTCATCCTGGGTTTTCTCTTTGTTGCCGAAAAATTGAATATCGTCGATCAACAGAATATCCACATTGCGATAGAGGCCGCTAAAATCAGTCGTCTTGTTTTTTTGAATCGAAGTGATAAAATCCATGGTGAAACGTTCACTGTCCACATAGAGCACGCGTGTGCTTTTGGTATGCTCTTTGGAATGATTGCCAATGGCCTGAATGAGGTGGGTCTTGCCAAGGCCCACACCGCCATAGATGACCAAAGGATTGAAAGTGGTTTTTCCCGGAGATTTGGCAACGGCCAGTGAGGCGGCTTTGGCGAATTTGTTGCACTCGCCCTCGACATACGATTCGAAATTATAGCGATGATTGAGGTTGTCATGATAGACTGGCGAAGATTTGGCAGGGGTTTTGGCAACGGGCAGCGTGATCTCAAAGGGTTGTGGAGCATCCATACGAATAGAATATAAAAGTTTGCAGCCGGATCCCAGTATCTGCATCAAGGCATGATTGAGAAGGGCGCTGTAGTGCTGTTCCAACCACTCATAAGAGAATTGGTTGGGCACCTGAATGGTCAATGACTTGTTATCCAGTTTTAATGGAATGATTGGTTTCAACCAGGTTCCAAAACTGTTGGAGCTGACCTTGTCAGTGATCAGCGCCAAAACCTGTTTCCAGACTTCTGTAGCATTTGTATTGGTCTGCATATGACTCCCATCCAAGAACGATACCGCTAAACTATCAACATATTGCACAGCAGAAAAGGAACAAACCAGAAAAGGGCAGCAAGAGCAGTTATCAACAATCAACCAAAGGTTATCAACATCCCCCCAAACCCCAATAAAAAACTTAAAAACAAAATATATAATAAGTTAAATTAAGCTGTAAAAATAGTTATCAACAAGAGTATTTTTCGAGAGGAATCATTATTTCGAAAGCATGGCAAAGAAAAGAGACTTATCCACATGTTGATAATAGGCCGTCTCAAGCACTACAATTTAGCAAATGCACGGCAAATAGCAACGACAAAAAGAAATTTTTAAAATGATTCGCGGGGAACAACATCGTCAGGATGTATGCGCGCGGTGATGCGGGTGCGGTGTTGGCCGCGGCGCGCGCTGCAGAGGAAGAGGATAACAGCCCCAGCGAGGTGGTCGCACCAGGCAAGGCAGAATCAATGGTTGATGATGCTATTTGATAATGTTTACAAAATTTTATACTTGATTTTTTGATAAAAATTTCGTAATTATATTAGCTTTTTATTAAAATAAAGGAGAAAATAATGAAACGCACCTATCAGCCCAGCCGCAGAAAAAGGGCGAATAAACACGGTTTTCGTTCAAGAATGGCCTCGCAAAACGGCAGAACTGTATTGAAGAGACGGCGCGCAAAAGGCAGAAAAAAACTGACCGTCAGTGACGAGTGATTAGAGACATAATTTGATAAATAATAATAAATTAGACAAATTGCTTCTTGTCAAGAAAAGAGGGGATTTTGCCGACATTCTCCACAAAGGCAAAATCTATAAAAGCGATCTCTTTATCATTGCCGTGCGAAAGGGCAAAGAACTCAGGTTCGGCTTCACCGCGAAAAGCGGGTTAAAAAAGGTCACTCGAAATCGGTTGAAAAGAATCAGCCGCGAACTCTGGCGGCGTCACTACAAACAGTTTGCGCTTTCAGGAGAATGGATCATCATGGCCCGGGAAAAGAGCGGTCATTGTGATCCCCTCCTGCGCGACAGCCGCTTTTTAAAACTGATGCGTCTGATCGAAACAGACCTCCACAAGAACACTGCGATTCCGGTCAAGCCGCCTGAGTTTACCTGATAACGGGACAAGAACCCTATCGTGAAATGCAACATGATAAAAAAAGCGCTTCTATTTCTCATACGATCTTATCAACGCTTCCTCTCACCGCTCTTTCCGCCGTCCTGCCGTTTTTACCCCAGCTGCTCACAATATGCTCTTGAGGCCATTGAAAAAAAAGGCATCCTGCGCGGAATGTTCAAGGCGTGTAAGAGAATTTTTAAATGTAATCCGTTTTTCCCTGGCGGTTATGACCCTGTTTAAATGAGAAACGATATGAATCTGGACAAAAAAACGATACTGGCCTTCCTGCTGATAGGCGGGGTTTTTATTTTCGTGCAATCCTCCTTTTATCAAAAGATGTTTTTTCCGGAAGCCTACCATCAACGCGAGATGGAAAAGAAAGCCCCGGCGGTCATCCAGGAAGTGGACAGTGTCGTTGTACCACCGCCGCCCCTCATGACCTCTCCGGCCGTCATTGAAACGGTGCCACACCCCGTCAACGATCTTTGGGCGGGCCGGAAGGATATTGCGGTCAGGGATATCTTCATCGAGACCGATCTTTTCAACGCCCGGTTTTCAACCCGGGGCGGCACCTTGCAAAGCTGGACCTTGAAAAAGTACAAAAAGATCGATGGTTCCCTGGTTACCATGATTCCGGAAGAGTTTGCGCCCAACTTTGGCATCCAGTTTGTCACCAGAGAAGGAGACAGCGTCGATACTTCGTTTTGGCCCTTTGAAAGTGACGCGCAGGCGGAGTACCGCCTCTCTGACGAAAAACAGACCCTGCGATTTGTCCATCCTCTTGACAATCAGATGATGGTGATCAAGGAATATACACTTCACCCCGGCAACTATACCATCGATCTTTCCATCACGCTGCAAAACATGGGATCTTTGATCGCCAACAAGACCTATCTCCTGACGGCGCCCTCAGGGCTTGCCAGCACCGAAAAGAGTCTCAGTGAAGATATGTTCTACGCCAAAGTCGCCGTAGCCGCCGGCGGCCAGGTGACAAAAATCGAAAAAGCCCGGGCGGCCGTGCAAAAAGAGAGCGGCAGCATTGAATGGGTCGCCGTGCGCACCAAATACTTCACCCAGGTTATCATCCCGCGCAGCCAGAAGGGTGAATATGTTCTGGTCAGCGGCAAGGAAACAGTCATCCCGGAACAAAAAAACGAAAAGCGCAAGGATTTCGCCATCGCCCTGGCCATGCCCATCACGCGAGAAACAGCGAATGATCAGTTCACCCTGTTCCTGGGTCCCATGGATGACGAGTATTTAAAATCATTCGGCGTGGGTTTGGAAAAACTGATGGACATGGGTTATAAAATTATCCAGCCTTTCAGTATCGCCACCCTGTGGATGTTCAAGAAAATCCACACCGTGGTTCCCAACTATGGACTGGTCCTCATCATCTTCGCGTTGATCATCAAGATCATCACCATGCCATTGACCAACAAGAGTTTCAAATCCATGAAGAGGATGCAGGCCCTGCAACCCAAGATGAACGAACTCAAAGAGAAGTATGGCAAGGATCCGCAGCGCCTCAATAAAGAGACCATGAAATTGTACAAAGAGGAGGGCGTCAACCCCATGGGCGGGTGCCTGCCCATCGTGCTGCAGATGCCGCTTCTGTTTGCGCTCTATACCGTGTTTCGCTCCACCATCGAACTGCGGTTGCAAGGCTTTGTCTGGTGGATCAAGGATCTCTCCGGCCCGGATACTCTCTTTACGCTTCCGTTTAGCATTCCATTCTATGGTGACAGCGTCAATGCTCTGCCCATCCTCATGGGCGTGACGATGATCTGGCAGCAGAAAATATCCATCACGGATCCCAAACAGAAGGCCATGGTTTATATCATGCCCGTTTTCATGACGCTGCTCTTCAACGGTTTTCCCAGCGGACTGAATCTCTATTATACGCTTTTCAATGTGATTTCTATCGTCCATCAGAAATATTTTGTCAGCGATGTGAATATTGCGGCGCCAGCGCCCGTCAAGGGCGGAAAAAAATAGGCCTGTGATAATGGCCACGAATCCAATGCCCCGGCTGCATCGACAAGCGGGGCATTGTCGTTTAAAAGAAGAAAACAAAAGTGACATCGACGCACGACACCCTTGTGGCCCTGGCGACCCCACCCGGAACCTCCGCCCTGGCCATCATCAGATTGAGCGGCTCGCAAGCATTCAACATTGCGCAGCGTATTTTTTCCGGAAGCCGGGCCATTGCAGGCAACCGCAGTGGACGTTACGTCGGCCGCATCGCAGGATTTGATCCTCTTTCGCAAAAGCACTATGCGGTGGATCAGGTGGTGGTGCACACGTACAAAGCGCCGCACTCTTTCACCGGGGAAGATATGGTGGAGGTCAATTGTCACGGCTCCTGTTTCATCATTGAAGAAATCATCCGCCTGTGCCTGGAGCAGGGCGCCCGTCCCGCAGAGCCCGGGGGTTTCAGCAAGCGGGCGTTCCTGAATGGAAAAATGGATCTGCTGCAGGCAGAAGCCGTGGCAGATTTAATCCAGGCACAAACACAAGCCGCACTGCAGCAGGCCATCGGGCTGCTCGACGGCACGCTGTCGCAAAAATTAAGCGCCATGAAAGAGCGCATACGCAGACTCTGCGCGCTGCTGGAACTGGAACTTGATTTTTCCGAAGATATGGAATTTGTCGACAGGGCTTCCTTGCAGGCGGAGATGTCAGCGCTCGACCAGGAAATGACCATGTTGCTGCGCTCGTTCACCGGCGGTCAAGTCATTCGTGATGGCGCGCATGTCGTCATCGCGGGCAAGCCCAATGTCGGCAAATCAAGCCTGTTGAACCGGCTTTTGCAGCGGGAACGGGCCATCGTCACCAGCCAGCCCGGCACGACCAGAGACAGCATTGAGGAAACCCTGCGCCTTGAGGGATGCCTGTTCAGAATTTCCGATACAGCCGGAATCCGCGAGACGCAGAATGAGGTGGAACTGCAAGGCGTTATGCGGACGCTCGCGCTGGTCGAAAAAGCGGATATTCTCCTGGTACTGCTTGACGCCGGCAAAGCGCTGGTCCCGGAAGATGTGGCGTTGATCGCCCGGCTCATGCAACCGGCCGAAAAAGAGATATTGATCGTCCTCAACAAAGCCGATTTGCCGTTGCGGCTGGATGTCGCGGCGTTGAAAGACGCCATCGCCGGCAGAACCGTCGTCAACATCTCCTGCAAGGAAGGCACGGGATTGGACATTTTGCAGCAGTGGCTTGTCCGCTGTGTCCGCAAACGCACGCCCGAAGAGCCGGGCGTCCTCACGCGCGTCCGCCACCATGCCCTCATCCAAAGGGCACAGGAGCATCTGGGGCTGGCGGCGCAATCCATGCAACGGCAACTTTCCGCCGAATTCATCGCCTTTGATATCCGGCAGGCGTTGGCCTGTCTTGGAGAGATTGTCGGCGAAGTGAGCAGCGAAGATATTCTCAATGATATTTTCACGAAATTTTGTATTGGCAAATAGACGTTCCACGTGGAACATTTACTTTGGGATGATAGGCGTGCAAGAGAACAAGCTGATTTACGAAGTGATTGTCATTGGCGCCGGACATGCTGGATGTGAAGCGGCCCTGGCCGCCGCGAGAATGGGCGCGAAGACGCTGTTGATCACCATGAACCTGTTTTCGGTTGCGCAGATGTCCTGCAATCCCGCCATCGGCGGTCTGGCCAAAGGGCACCTGGTCAAGGAAATTGACGCCCTGGGTGGTGAAATGGGGGTTGTCGCAGACGATTCCGCCATTCAATTCCGCATGCTCAATCGCTCCAAGGGCCCGGCGGTGTGGTCGCCGCGCAGCCAGAATGACCGTCTCGAATATTCACGCTTGATGCGAAGCGCCCTGGAGGGGCAGCAGAACCTCTCCCTGCGCATGCATGCCGTAAAGGGGTTGCTCATCAAGTACCATCAAATTTGTGGTGTCGTCACCGATATCGATACGCACATTCGGGCGCGCACGGTGATTATAGCGGCGGGTACCTTTCTCAATGGTTTGATTCATGTCGGTTTGCGTCATTTTCCCGGGGGAAGAAGCGGCGATCTCGCGGAAAGCGGACTCTCGCAACAACTGCGGCAGCTGGGTTTTGTAATCGGGCGCCTGAAAACCGGAACCCCGCCGCGCATTGACGGCCGCGCTGTGGATTTTGCCGTCATGAGCGAACAGCCCGGTGATGAGATCCCGGTGCCGTTTTCGCACCGTCACCCGTCCATTTTGCGGCAACAGAAGTCGTGTTATCTGACGCGCACCAACGCAAAGACCCATGAACTTTTGCGCAGCGGGTTATCCCGATCTCCACTCTATCAGGGTATCATCAAGGGCATCGGGCCGCGCTATTGTCCCTCCATCGAGGATAAAATCAACCGTTTTGCCGACAAGGAGAGCCACCAGATATTTCTCGAGCCGGAGGGCTGCACCTCGCAGGAATATTATCTCAACGGTTTTGCGACCAGCCTTCCCGAGGATATACAGGTCGCCGCGGTACGCACCATCCCCGGCCTGGAAAGGGCTCACTTGACGCGGCTCGGGTATGCCATCGAATATGACTATTTTCCACCCAGCCAGTTAAAGGCAAACCTGGAGAGCAAACGCATCAGCGGTTTGTTTTTTGCCGGCCAGGTCAATGGCACCTCGGGATATGAAGAAGCGGCCGCGCAAGGCTTTATGGCGGGCGTCAATGCCGTCCTCTCGCTGCGCGGTCAGGATCCCTTCATTCTTTCGCGCCGGGAATCCTATATCGGCGTTCTCATCGACGATCTGGTCACCAAAGAGGTTAATGAGCCCTACAGAATGTTCACGTCACTGGCGGAGAACCGCCTGCACCTGCGTCAGGATAATGCCGATTTGCGGCTGATGTCCCATGGCCACAGGCTGGGCCTGATCGACACGGAGACGCACGCCGACCTGGAAAGAAGACGTCAGGCCATCGCCGAGGCCATCGATTATTTGCAGACATGGCGCCCCGCGCTGGAGGATCTCAACGCCATCCTGGCGGCCGTCGGCGCCGCGCCGGCGCCGCATACGGATACGGCGGCGAAAATGGTCAAACGCCCGGAGATCAAATTGCGCGACCTTGCCCGCCTCAGCGATCATCCGCTCTTCAAGGAGGAGTCATCCGTTTTTTGGCGTCTCGTCGCAACCCAGGTTGAGATCGAAATCAAGTACGAGGGATTCCTGCAACGGCAGAAGATGTACATCGACAAGATGGCGACTCTGGAGGAGCAGCGGATACCGGAAACGCTCGACTATGATGAAGTCTGCTCGCTCTCGGCGGAAAGCCGGGATAAGTTGAAACGCATCCGGCCGCAAACCCTCGGACAGGCTTCACGCATCCTCGGCGTCAGTCCGTCGGATATCGCCGTCATCATGGTCTGGTTGCAGCGGGAGCGCAAGCTTAAAAAGGTTCCACGTGAAACATCCCAAAGCGGGGCAGAAGATGCGACCGGCGAATAAAAATTCTTTGTTGGAATTGGCAAAAGATGTAAATTTATCGACGCGGCAAGTTGATCAAATGACCGCCTATGTTGAATTGCTGGAAGTCTGGAATACGCGCATCAACCTGATTTCGCGGCAGGATGCGGATCGCATTGTCAGTCGTCATGTGCGTGAATCGTTATGGTTCTGCCAGCCGCGCGTGGTGAAAACCGCCCGAAGCGTTCTGGATCTGGGCAGCGGCGCGGGCTTTCCGGGTTTGGTGATGAAAATTTATCTCCCGGCCCTGAAGATGACGCTGCTGGATTCGCGGCGCATGAAAGCGGTATTTCTGCAGGAAGCCGTCGCAAGGCTGGGTTTGCAGGACACCGAGATCGTCTGTGATCGCGCAGAAAACCTGGCACGCCAGGCGCCGCCGCCCGAATTCGACCTGATCACCTGCCGGGCGGTGTCCAAGCTGGAACAATTGTGGGCATGGGCGGCGCCGCTGCTGCGCACCGGGGGGGAACTGGCCGCCCTCAAGGGCGGCCAGATGGATGCGGAACGCATGCTGTTCACGCGCCGTTTTCCCAAACAGGAAGTGATCACCCTGGACATGCCGGTGTTGACGCACGATCCGACGGCGGAACGCAAAATGGTGTTGATCAAACGGGACGAGTAAGAGGAGGCTGTTTTGTCCAAAGCACTATTTGATGAAATAAAAAATCTGGTCACTGAAAGCCGCAACCCGGCGACCACGAATATCGACCAGGAGTCGATTTCACAAATTCTTTATCATATCAACGACGAGGACCTGAAGGTCGCCGCCGTCGTCCGCCAGGAAATGGCCCCCATCGAGAAGGCGGTCGAATTGGTCATCGCCGCCTTCAAACAGGGGGGGCGATTGATTTATGTGGGCGCCGGCACCAGCGGGCGCCTGGGCGTTCTCGATGCCTCCGAATGTCCGCCGACATTTGGCGTCGACCCGGAGATGGTGCAGGGCATCATCGCCGGAGGGATGAAGGCCCTCACCCGGGCACAAGAAGGCGCCGAAGACAAACCCGAGGACGGCGCCGCCGCGATCGCGGCGCTCAAGGTCTGCGCCAGGGACATCGTCTGCGGCATTGCGGCCAGCAGAAGGACACCCTATGTCATTGGCGCCATCGAAAAAGCGCGGTCATTGGGTGCAAAAACCCTCTACATCACCTGTACCCCGCGCACAGAGATGAATCTCCCGGTGGACGTCGCCATTTGCCTCGTGGTGGGCCCCGAAGTGGTCATGGGCTCCACGCGGATGAAAGCCGGAACCGCCACCAAATTGGTTCTCAATATGATCACAACCACCGCGATGATCCGGCTGGGCAAGGTCTGGGAGAATATGATGGTCGACCTGCAAATGACCAACAAAAAACTGCAGGAACGCTCGAAAAAAATTGTCATGCAGGTCACCGGCGTAACCTACGAAGAGGCCGCAGATTATCTGGAAAGGGCGGACGGTCACGTCAAAACCGCCCTGGTTATGATCATGGGTGAGGTGTCCGCACCCATGGCCCGAACCCTCCTCGGAAAGGGCGATGGTTTTGTCCGCAGCGCCCTCGCCCAATTACAACGATGAGCAGTGTCCCGTGCCTGCCAGGGCCTGTTCGATCTGAGCAATTCCCGGCGCAGCCGGAAGGGCCGCGGCATCCCGGCACAGACAGGACAGGCCGGGGCCCTGAATTTCGTAAAGGCACCCTTATGCCCGGTTAAACCCCGGCTTGATCGTGACCCGAAACCATCACCATTCTGTAACCCTGACCATGAATCGCCATGTCACTTTCCGATCTCATTACCAATCTCTTCGCTGCGAGCCCCTGCGGCCGCCAACTGGAACGCCATATGCAGGAGGCGCAGCACGTGGTCGTCCAGGATTGTTATGGCGCCGCCCGCGCCTTTCTCATCCGCCATCTTTTTCGCACCCGCCACACCGCCATGCTCTGTCTCTTTCCGGACAGCGAGGAGGCGCGCCAGTTTTATGAAGATCTGCTGGCGCTGCTCCCGGAAGGCCGGGTGGTGCATTTCACCGCGCACGGCCGGCAGATGTGGAATGAAGTGGGCCCCCTTGCCCTCACCATTGGCCAGAGAATTCACACCCTGAAAAGTCTGCTCGACGGAGATCCTGTGGTGGTGGTGACCTCCGCCGCGGCCCTCCTCGAAAAGACGATACCGCCTCAGCAACTGCGGAATAACCGCAGAGTGCTGCAGACCGGTCAAGCGTACGATTTTTCAGAATTGGTGGAATATCTGGTGCTCTCCGGCTACGTCCGCGAGAGTCGCGTCGACGCCCCGGGCGATCTCGCGGTGCGCGGCGGCCTGGTCGACCTCTACCCCTACGAAGAGACCAACCCCCTTCGCCTGGAATTTTTTGGCGACCGGCTTGAATCCATCCGCGAATTCGACGTGGAGACCCAGCTCTCCATTGCACAGCGCCAGACCCTTTCGCTCCTGCCGCTGGCGGCAGCCGGACTCCATGGACCGTATATCGAACTCTCCACAGAGATTCCAGCCTACTCCGCAACCCTCGTCGATTATTTCCCGGAAAATGCGATGCAGGTTTTGTTTGATAAAACATTATATAATAACGAGTTAGAAAACATCATCGCGGACAATTCCGTCCGTTTCGAAACCTTCGTCCAGGATCACAACCTCGCGCATTTTCATTACAGCGATTTTTATGCCGGCGCAGAAGAGATACAAAAGCAGGCACAATGCTTGCAAACAATTGAAATAAATATATTTAAACAAGAAACGGCCTTCCCGGTTCTCTCTTTGGCAACGCTTCGCAACAGCCATTTCGCCGGCAATCTCTCTCTGCTGCGCCAGGAAGTCGCGACGCAGGAGCAACTCGCCGCCGCGGCGGGCCAAAAGGCGCTCATTGCCGTCCTGTGTGATTCGGACACGCAAGCCGCGCGGATGAGAGATCTGCTGATTCAGGAACAGTTTCCGCCCGAGGTCGCTGTCGCGGCGCTTAACCTCTCCGAGGGGTTCCAGTGGCCGGAACAGTATTGCACCGTCTATACCAACCGCGAAATATACGGCCGCGTCCGCATCGGCAAAACGGACAAATCCGGCCGCCGCAGCATGGCCTTTGCCGATCTGCTCAAGATCAAAGAGGGCGATTTTGTCGTTCATACCGAATATGGCGTAGGCGTCTTTCAGGGTCTGAAGCAGATCGCCGTTTATGGCAAGACGCGGGAGTGCATTCAGATCGAATATGCGGACGGCGACAAGCTCTATGTTCCGCTGGAAAAAATGGACCGCGTGCAAAAGTACGCATCACGCGATGGCTATGTGCCGGCCTTGAACAAACTGGGCGGAAAAGAGTGGGAGCGGCTCAAATCGCGCACCAAAGCGCGCGTCAAAGAGACCGCAGAGCAACTGATCAAGCTCTATGCCGTGCGCAAAATGCGCCCCGGGCATGCCTTCTCCACAGATTCGATCTGGCAGAAGGAACTGGAAGCCTCCTTCATTTATGATGAAACGCTGGATCAACTGAGCGCCATTGCCGAAATAAAGAAAGACATGGAAAAGCCGATTCCCATGGACCGGCTCGTGTGTGGCGATGTGGGCTTTGGCAAAACGGAAGTCGCGGTGCGCGCGGCATTTAAGGCGCTCAACGATGGCAAGCAGGTTGCTGTTCTGGTTCCCACTACCGTACTGGCGCAACAGCACCTCGCAACCTTCAATGAACGCCTGGGCAAATTCCCGGTGCGGCTGGCGGCACTCTCCCGATTTAAAACTTCCCGGCAGCAAGCGGAACTGCTCGCCGAGGTGGAAACCGGCGAAATCGACTTGATCATCGGCACACACAGACTTTTATCCAAAGACATAAAATTCAAGGATTTGGGGTTGTTGATCGTCGATGAGGAACAGAAGTTTGGCGTTCTTCACAAGGAACGTCTCAAGCTGCTCAAAGCCAATGTGGACACGCTGACGCTATCGGCGACCCCCATTCCGAGAACGTTGCACATGTCGCTGATGGGCGCACGCGACATGTCGCTGATCAACACCCCGCCGGGCAATCGACTCGCCATCAAGACCGAGGTTTGCCGCTATGACAAGGAGTTGATCCGCGAAGTGATGCTGCGTGAAGCAGAGCGCAAGGGACAAATCTTTTTTGTTCACAATCGCGTCGCAACCATCCATGCCATGGCCCATCTGCTGCGTCAATTGGTTCCGGAACTCACCTTTGGCGTTGCTCATGGACAAATGGAAGCCCGGGAACTGGAGAAGGTGATGATCGCCTTCACCGAAAGCAAAATCCAGTGTCTGGTATCCACCATGATCATCGAGTCGGGCATCGATGTGCCCAATTGCAACACCCTCATCGTCAACCGCGCCGACCGCCTCGGACTGGCGCAGCTCTATCAATTGCGCGGCCGCGTCGGGCGCAGCAATCAGCAGGCTTATGCCTATTTTCTCGTCCCCGCAGTGCGCAAGCTCACCCGGACCGCCATCAAGCGGCTGCAAACGATTCAGGAATATTCACACCTGGGCTCCGGGTATAAAATCGCCATGCGCGATCTGGAAATCCGCGGCGCGGGCAATATCTTCGGCGCCGAGCAGAGCGGCTTTGTCGATGCGCTCGGTTATGAGCTTTATGCAAAAATCATCGAAGAGGCGGTCCAGGAACTGCGCCAGGACCTGCACCTGCAGCCCGCCGCACAACCCGACCAGACGACGACGGTCCCGGATGCGCGCGTCGAAATTCAAAGCGATGCCTTCCTGCCGCCCGATTATGTGCCCGCCGCCGCCGACCGCGTGGATATTTACAAGCGCCTGATAGAAGCCAGAGATATCAGCGCCCTGGAACAACTGGAGCGGGAAATTCTCGACCGCTTCGGGCCACTTCCCGCGCCCGCCCGCAATCTGATCGACTATGTGACGGTCAAAATGCTGGCCCGCCACAATGGACTGGAAGAGGTTGGCATTCGTAACGGGCGCATCATCGGCAGATTCAACCCCGCGATCATTCCCGAAAGGGAACTATTCCGCCCCTGGATTGGTAAAATGGTGCAAAAGGCCTGCTTTCCCTTCGAATTGAAACAAAAGGATAAAGATTTGATGTTCGAGGTACACGATCTTCATCCCGGGCCAACGCTGGCGCAGTTGAAAATGTTCTTGCAAAGTATCCTATAAATGTCTATTATTATCAATAATTAGCAAAAAATAAACCAGATATGTTTTAATGCCCATGAAGAAAATCACCTTGATCCTGGCGCTGTCCGGTGTGATGGCGCTGTGCGCTTGCCGCAGCGGGGATGGCGAGCGCCCGATCGCACGCGTCGGCAGGAGCACCTTGACGCTCCAGGAAGTTCGCAGAATGGCACCCGCCAGCGCAGCAAATCCGTGGAGCGCGAAGCAGGCCGCAACCCTGGTGCAGCAGTGGGTTGAATCGGAACTGCTCTATCAGGAGGCGCTGCGCGAAGGCCTTGATAAGGAAGCCGCGGTTCAGGAGGCCATTGAACGCCAGGCCAAAGCGTGCGTGGTCACCTTTTTTCTGGCACAAAAATTGACGGATCATGCCGCTGTCAGCGACGCAGAGATCGAATCCTACTACCAGGAATGCGCCGGGGAGTTTTCACTCCCGGAGGAGACTTACCACCTGCGCGTCATTCTGGTTGCAACACTGCCGGAGGCCAATGCGGTGCGCCAGATGATCGTCAGCGGCACGCCCTTCGCCGAGGTTGCGAAACGCCGTTCCATGGATGGCAGCCGCGGCGATGGTGGCGACTGGGGGTGGGTGACGCTGTCGCGGCTGTCGCCTTTGCTCGCCCGGGCGATTCCTTCCCTGCGCACCGGGGAAGTCTCGCGCCCCATCAAGTCGGAAGTGGGATACAATCTCTTGTGGATCGAATCCTCTCTGCGCAAGGGGAGTACCATGCCCCTGGAGCAGGTGCGCGATGAAATTGTGCAAAGAATCGCGGCGAGCAAGCGGGAAAAAAAATATCAGCAATTGATACAATGGCTCAGCCGGGAGATCGCGATACAAACGGATCTGGAAGCGTTACAATCACTTAGCGAGAAAGAAGCGCAATGAACAGGCAACTCTATAAAATAGCACTCTTGTCCTCTCTGTTATGGGCGGGCGCGCACCAGGCCCTCTTGGCACAGCAGGTGCTGGATCGCATATTGGCGGTGGTGGACGATGGCGTCATTCTGGAATCGGAAGTGGCGCAGGGGGCCTATTTGATGGCGATGCAAATGCATCTCGACCCCGGCAAATCACCCCAACAATTTGAACGGCTGAAGAACGAGACGTTGACCAATTTGATCAATCAAAAAGTATTGCTGGTTCAGGCGGAAAAGGACACCATCAAGGCGGATGCCCAGCAAGTGGAACGTTACTTGCAACAACAAATGCAGAGCGTGATTCAACAATTGGGTGGCGAAGATAAAGTGGAGGAGTATTTTGGGGCGCCAATCACCAAAGTACGCCGCAACTATCGCGAAGAAATCGAGCGCAATCTGCGCATTCGTACGGTTCAGTCGAAAAAAATGGAAGGCATCACCGTCAGCCGGCGCGAAGTGCAAGACTTTTACAAGGCCTATAGGGATTCGATCGGCCCGATCAAGGAGAGCGTGGATATCAGTCATATCCTCATCACCACCAAACCCGGCGAGCGTGCAACCCAAGAAGCTTTTGACAAAGCATCCTCCATCAGAGAGCGCCTCCTGGCCGGGGAGGATTTTGCCAGCCTGGCGCAAGAATATTCGCAGGATCCGGGTTCCGCCAGCCGGGGTGGAAATCTTGGATTCATGGCACGAGGTGAGTTCGTCCGCGATTTCGAGGAGGCCGCCTACAAACTGCAGGCCAATGAAATATCCGATGTGGTTAAAACACAATTTGGTTATCATATCATCCAAATGCTGGAGCGGCGGGGTGAAAAAATAAACACGCGCCATATCCTGATTACGTTAAAGCCCTCGCGAGAAGACGAGAAAGCAGCCGCAGATACCATCAAGGCTGTTCACAACCGGCTCACGGCGGGCGCCGCCTTTGAAGAGATGGTCGCAAAATATTCCGAAGACATTTCCAGCAAAGACGAGGCGGGTTACCTCGGCCATTTTGAATTGGAGCAATTGCGCGAACGCGCCAAGGAATTCGTCTATGCCATCTCCGGTGTGGCGGAAAACCACTACACGGAACCGGTCAAGACGCAGTATGGCTTCCATATTCTCCGGGTCAACGCGCGCGAAGAACCGCGCGAATTGAGCTTTCAGAAGGATTACGAGTCCCTGCAGCGCATGGCCCTGGACTTGAAAATGCAGAAGGAATTCAATGAATGGATTGACGAATTGAAACAATTTGTCCATGTGGAAATCAAGGACGAGACGGTGCAGTAGGACCATGGCGTCGAATGGTTCAGACTCATGGAGCCGGCCATTCGACCGGCTCTTTTTGTATTTTGGAGGGGGCCTGCAAAATTGAAACACGCCAGGGCCCCCAAGCGCAGGGAGAGAGGCTATTTCTTGAATATCATCAAATCAATATCTTAACCCATATATTCGTATTTTGTGGACGCGGTGGGTTTCGTGTGAAGAAAGAGTTTAACATGGAATAACTGTGTCATCCCGGTTAGGCATCGAAAACGCTGAAACCCGCCGGATTGCCGGTTTGATCGGATAACCCCGAATCCGGGTTTTAAGACATTAGTAACTATTCAGCCATCCAGATTTAACCGCAGAGCCCGCAGGGCGCAGAACCTTTTTGCAGGCTTTCAGTATAAAGCCCGGTATTTTCCTGAACACGAGCGCATAACAGAAAGAGATCAAGCCGCCCGGGGACTTTTGCGGTGCATAGTTACAGAGATTATTGCCTGTCTTTCTGTTTTTATAAGCATTACTAACGGTCTGTCTGTTTTCATGCATTTTCTCAGGTTGGAAGAGTGACCATGAAATTTTCCAGAATCAACCTCTTGGCAAGTCTGATCGTGCTCGGTTCTGCGCTGTGCCTCGAAAGCCAGACGCAGTCATCCCGGCCCTCATTTTCACTGGTACGGCTCAAATATGGCGGCGGCGGAGACTGGTATAATGATCCGTCCATGATTCCCAATATGCATCACTTCTTGCGAACGCGCACCAACATCCCCGTCGGCCAGGAAGAGGTGCGGTTGTCTCTGATGGATGAGGCCTTGTACGCCCATCCCATCCTCTTCATGACAGGTCATGGCCGCATCTTTTTTTCTGAGCAGGAAGCGCAGCGGTTGCGCACCTATCTGACCCATGGGGGCTTTTTGATCGCGGATGACGATTATGGCATGGATGAACATTTTCGCCGCGAGATGAAAAAGGTATTCCCCGACAAAGAGCTGCTGGAGATCCCGTTCTCGCATCCGCTATACTCGGCGATGGTTCCCTTTCATGCGGGATTGCCCAAAATTCATGAACACGATGGCGGCCCGCCAAAAGGATTTGGCTATTTTCATGAGGGGAGACTCGTGGTGTTCTATGTTTATAACACCAACATCTCCGACGGCTGGGCGGATCCGGAGGTACACGGAGATCCGCCGGAGAAACGGGAACAGGCCCTGCGCATGGGCGCCAATATCATTATCCATGCCCTAACCAACTGAGCAACGGACGGAACGAATCTATGTATCAAAGATGGCTCGAGAAATTGGCGCGCTATCGCACCCGGGAAAAAGAGATACGGCTTTGTTCGGATTTTTCACGCTGGGGCTGGATTTCCACCGCCCTCCTCGCCGGCGTGATGGTCTTGCAGGGGCTGATCTCCTTTTCCTCCGGGACGCGGGGTGTCATTCTCATTCTGTTTTTTGCCATTCTCATCGCCCTGTTCGTGCGCCTGGCCGGCCGCGCCCTGTGGCTGCGGTTGTTTCAACCCAACCAGCCGACCCTCAATCAAATGGCCCTGCAGGTTGGTTGGCGCCACCCGCACCTCAAGGACCGTCTCGCCAACGCCCTGCAATTGGCCGCGCTGGCGGAAAGCCAAAAAAATTTTACTTCTCAAAATCTCATCGATTGCGCCATGGAGGCCGTCGCCGCGGAAGCCGAGAAATACGATTTTACCGCGGACATCGACCGCAAACCGCTGCGGCAGGAGCTGCGTCGCCTGCTCCTGCTCCTCGCCGGCGTTGCCCTGGCAGTGATTCTCTTTCCCCATTTTTTCTCCCAGGGCATGACCCGCACCTTCTTCCCCTTTTCAAAACAGGCGGCTGCCGCAGAAAACGCGATCTGGGTACTTCCCGGCCATTGTACCATGGTGCGCGGAGAGAATTTATCCATTCAGGCCGGGATCAGCGGCCAGACCAGAGCGGCGCTGACCCTGGAAGTAGCCCGCCATGGCCGCACCGAGCGCTTCGAAATGCAGCGGACGGCGGGAGATACGTTTCGTTATACCCTGCCATCACTAAAAGATTCCCTGACCTATGCCGTATGGCATCAGGCGCAGCGCAGTGCATCCTTTCATGCCCGTGTCTTTGATTTGCCGCTCTTGCGCCACCTGCAGGTGCGGGTTATTGCGCCGCTCTACAGCGGCCTGGCAGCGAAAGAGCTCGAAGCCAACCGGGGTGATATCACCGCGCTGCGCGGCTCGAGAATTGAATGGAATGCCTCGGCGAACAAAGCCATCCAATCGGGACAATTGTGTTTTGGCAAAGGCAAGGTACTGCCGCTGGAAGTGGCGGGTCCGTCCCTGCAGACGGCCTTTACCTTGCTGTCGGATGATACCTACCATTATGAATTGGTGGATCAGGAAAATCTCCACAGCACCAATCCCATACTCTTTCATCTTCGTGCGATATCGGATCAGGCGCCGTATGTGCGCATTCTCAGCCCCGGCAAGGACATCGATCTATCCGAGGATATGAGGTTGCCGCTGGTCATTCAAGCGCAGGACGATTTTGGCATTGCCGGACTCTTCATCGTTTATCAGGTCCTCGCCAATGCGGAGATGGCGATCGATTCCACGCGCTATGCGCGCCAGGAAATCATTCTTCCCGGGCCGCACCGTGAACAGCGGACGGTCGCTTTCGAGTGGGATTTATCTCATTCCCCGCTGCTGCCGGAGGAGGTGCTGGTCTATTATGCGGAAGTGCGCGACAACGATGCCGTCAGTGGCCCCCAAACAGGGCGAAGCGAAATATTCCGGGCGCGCTTCCCGTCCATTTACGAGCTTTTTGAAGAGGTGACCCAGAGTCAGGATCAATCCATTGCTGCCCTGGAAAATACCCTGGAAAAGAGCTACGCGCTCAAAAAACAAATCGAGGATCTGGCGCGGGAGATGCAGCGGGCGGATGATGTCAATTGGCAGAAAAAACAGAAAATCGACGAGACCCTCAAACAGGAAAGCGAAATTAAAAGCACGCTGGAAGAGATATCCCGCCGGCTGGACGAGATGGTGGAACAGATGGAGGCCCATCGGCTGCTGTCGCCGGAGACCCTGCGCAAGTATGAAGAACTGCAACAGCTCTTCAACGAGATTATGACGCCTGAACTGCAGAAAACCATGGATAAAGTGGCCGAAGCGATGCAACAACTCGATCCCAATCTGTTGCAGAAGGCATTGCAGGAGCTGAAGACATCGGATGAATCGCTGCAAAAGAGCCTGGAGCGGACGATCTCCCTCTTGAAAAAACTCAAACTGGAACAGCAGGTCGATCAGGCCATAAAGATGCTGCAGGACATGGAGATGCAGCAGGAGAGGATCGCTGAGCAGGCCCAACAGAAGGATGCCGCGGCGTGCGAGCGCCTGGCGCAGGAACAGAACGCGTTGCGGCAGAAACTGAACCGTGTCGAAGAGACGCTCGAGCAATTGCAGAAAGAGATGAACCAGGAACCGGGCATGCCACAGGAGGAGATCGCCAACGCACAACGGGAACTCGATAAAGCCGCGGTTGCGGAGCAGATGCAGGCCATGGAGGAGGCGCTTGCGCAGCAGCGTGGTGACAAGATGCAGACGGCTGCGGCACACGTGCAGTCGGGATTGCAGCAGGCGCGCCAACAACTGCAGACGGCCAAGGATATGATGAATGGCGCCATGCAACAACGCGCCATGCGGGCTCTGCAGCAGGGGATGAAAAATCTCCTCACCCTCTCACAAATGCAGGAAAAACTTATGCGCGAGACGGTTGCGCTTCCGGCCGCCAGTGCGCAAATACCCGAGGCGGCGGAAAAACAGCAACAGCTCCACAGCAGTCTCGGGCGCGTCATGAACGATATGTTCGAGGCCTCAAAAACAAGTTTTGGCATCAGTCCGCGGATTGGCAGTACCCTGGGGCAAACGCACCAGTCGATGCGAAATGCGCTGCAGAATTTTGAAAACCGCGCGCTGGATGCGGCCGGACAACAACAAGGCAAGGCCATGACCGGCCTGAATGAGGCCGTTTTGCAGATAGACGCCGCCATGCAAGGCATGATGAAAGGCGGCGGTGGCGGCATGAGCATGGAACAATTCATGCAACAGATGCAGGGCCTCGCCAACGGCCAACAGGGCGTCAATGCGCAGACCATGGGGATGATGGGGTCTGGTCAACAGATGTCGCTGGCACAACAGGCGGCATTTTCCCGGCTCGCCGCGCAACAGGGACAGATTCGCAAATCGCTGGAACAGCTGGCAGCGGAGGCGTCGGGTCTGGCCGAGATTCTCGGCGACCTCGACCAGATGGCAACCGACATGAAACAGGTCGAAAAGGATCTGCTCGGCCATGCCGTTAACCGTCCCACCATCGAACGCCAGAACCGCATTCTATCGCGCATGCTCGACACCCAAAGATCGGTGCGAGAGCGCGAATATAGCAAGAAACGCAAGGCCGAAACCGGCAAGGAATACGCAGGGGTGAACCCGGAAGAATTGCCGGATGATTTTGGCGAAACCAAAGCCCGGTTGCAGCAGGATTTACTGCGGGCCAAAAAAGAAGGGTATTCCCGGGATTATCTGGAACTGATCCGAAAATATTTCGAGGCGTTGAGTGAAAGAGAGCAACCAACGGCACCGGCGCGATAGCACCTCCGTGTGGCGGAGGGGGTGGGCTCTTGTGATCGCCATCGCTGCGCTGCACATTCCCGTCCCCGTCGCCGCGCAAAATGATCAGGATGGGCGCATCTCATTGCAGATGGCGCAGCAGCTGGAAATGAACGGGCGCCTGGATCAAGCCGCCGAGCTGTACGCCAGCGCAGCCCGGAGCAGGGCGTTTCAACGGGATTTGGGCCCGTATCTCGGCGCCAAACGCTGCTGGGTGCCGTTGAATAATTATGAGCCCTTGAAATTGCTGATTCTCGATCTGCAAGCCAGATACCGCGATTTGCAGTTCGAGGTTGATCTGGCCATGATCGATTACCTCCAGGACGAGCACACGGAGGCCGTCAAACGCTGGCGCGAACTGGTCGTCAACAATCCGGTCAATGAACGGGCCTATGCGCTCGTGGGGACGGCATTCATCGATTATCAACGCTATGAAGACGCGCTGTGGATGTACACGCACGGCCGCAAGAGCTTCAAGGATCCCCATAAATTTTTCCATGAACTGGTGCGCATCTATCAGGCGCTGGGCGATTACCGAAAAATGTGTCAGGAGTATGTTACCTTCCTGCATAAAAATCCGGCCCAGTTCCCCTTTGTTCAATCACAACTTTTATCCATGACCCGTACGGAGGGCGCTCTTCAACCCACCCTGGAGGCGCTGCGCTATTTCTTGAAGAATGACCCCCTGTTCGGCGAATCGGGGCATCGCCTCCTGGCCGCCCTGTTCACTCAGAACCGGCAATACCGGGACGCCCTCAACCATTATGCCGCGCTGGAAAGCATATTGGCACAGCAAAAAAAGGCCGAACGCGGCCAATACTATTTCTCTTTCGCCACAGTCGCCCTGAATGACGGCGCACTGGCGGAGGCAGGAGAGGCGCTCGACCGCATCATAGCCAACAAGGACGCCGATCAGGCGTTGCGCGTCCGGGCGAGGTTTTCCCGGGCACAGATATTGGAAAAAGAGAACCAGTATCACCCTGCGATTGAAGCCTACGAGTCCTTTCTGGTCGATCATCCCCGCTGGACGGATAATCTGCAGGTTTTGACAAGGCTCGCGTCACTCTATTTCGATGTTTTATTTGATATCCCGAAGGCGGAAGCTGCCTGCAACCGCATTCTCGCAACCGTCTCCCTGCCCATCACGGTGCGGTTGGAGGTAACGCAAAAATTGGCCGAATGTGCCATTGCCCGTGGCGATTTGCAGGAGGCGCAACACTACTTGAACAGACTGCAGCGGGAATCTCCGCAGTCGCTGCCATTCCGCAAGCAAGCGCTATTGATGTTGACGGAACTGGATCTGTACCGCGGTCATCCATTGACCGCGCTGCAGAAACTCTCCCATCAACTCCATGCCACGGAGCATAAAAATGCCGCAGCCATCGATACCGTGCAGAACAATCTGTTGGAGCTCTATTTGTTTCTGCGCGAGAATCATCAGGATTCGGCGGGGCTATCCGTTTATGGCCATGCAAAATGGCTGCATAAAAAGCGCGAATATGCGGCCGCTTACGACACCCTGGCGACACTTTCCCGGCGCACCGCAAACACGCCGCTCCATGAGCCGGTCTGCTTTTTCAAAATCAGCTTGTTGCGCCAAATGCAGCGCCCGCAGGAAGCCCTGGTTATTTGTCGGCAACTTTTGCAGGAAGCGCTTCTCAGCAGACCGGATCTGGCGACCCTTCGCCTTGCCGAGATTCATGAAGAGATCGCGGAGGCACAACAGGCACAAGAAATTTATGAATCTTTTCTGGAAAAATACCCGCAAAGTATTTATATTGAACAAGTGAGAGTTCGCATTCGCCAATTGGAAAAGCGGGTTCTCTAAATCAAGAGAAAGCGGTGGTGAAGCTTGAAACGCACGCACATGGCCATGGTTTTTTTGATGCTGGCGACGATATGCCAGGGCCAAAAGATATTAATTAATATGGACTTGAAACAATCCGACCATCTCAAGGCCTACGGCATCGCCTTCGCCGCACTGGAAAGCAGCGTCGAGGTCGAGTGGTTGTTAAATTATCGGGGGGGGTCTTTTTTGATGGATCAGAGCGCTGCCATGGAACGGTTGTTGAGAATCCGGGGCGTCTCCTATTCCCTGATCGGCGGCGCCGAAGCAAGCGCCATTTATGCGACCATCGCGCAGGAAAACATGGAGGTCGTTCTGCTCGAGAAGGCGCCGGAAGTGGCTATCTACGCGCCGCCCAACAAACAAGCCTGGGACGATGCGGTTTTGCTCGCCCTGGATTATGCGGAGATTCCCTATACCGTTCTTTGGGATGAAGAGGTACTCCAGGGCGATCTGCTCAAATATGACTGGCTGCATCTCCACCACGAGGATTTTACCGGACAATACGGGAAATTTTACGCCAACTATCGCAACGCGGACTGGTACAGGGAAGAGGTCGCCAAAAACGAGGCGGTGGCCAAAAAGCTGGGATTTAATAAAGTTTCCAAACTCAAGCTGGCCGTGGCGCTGGCCATAAGGGACTATGTGGCCGGCGGGGGGTTCCTTTTCGCCATGTGCTCGGCAACCGACTCCTATGACATCGCCCTCGCTGCGTCACAGGTCGATATCGTCGATGTTCCGTTTGATCGCGATCCCGTCGATCCCGACGCGCAATCCAAACTGGACTATTCGATGACCTTTGCGTTCGAAAATTTTAAAATAGAGACCAATCCATTGATCTATGAATACTCCGACATCGATATTCCGCCCTCCTATGCCCCCGTGTCCAGGGGCGCGGAGGGAGACTATTTCACGTTGTTCGAATTCTCCGCCAAGTACGATCCGGTTCCAACCATGTTGACCCAAAACCATGTCTCCGCCATCAAAGGCTTTATGGGGCAGACAACCGGCTATAAGAAGAGTCTCATCAAATCGGCGGTGACGATCATGGGGGAAGCCGAGGGCACGGAACAGGTGAAATATTTGCGCGGCAATATAGGACGCGGCACCTTCACATTCTATGCCGGGCATGATCCGGAAGATTATCAGCATTTTGTCAACGATCCACCCACACAACTCTCCTTGCACAAAAATTCGCCGGGATACCGGCTCATCCTTAACAATATTCTTTTTCCCGCGGCGCGCAAGAAAGAGTTGAAAACCTGACGGGTACCGTCCTGCGCGCAAATGGCAGGGAACGACAGACGCTTCGGCCGGGCGCGATAAAACGCTTTGTGGCATGCAGCAGATTGCATGGGATGTTGTAAGATGACAGCATGGTGGAACAAGGCTTCAGAGGCGGAGAAAAACCCCACGGATCCATATAGTGCCCTGGCAGCCATCTATGACCAGGTGATGGATCACGTCAATTATCGGCGCTGGGCGCTTTATGTTCTCAAGCTGGCGCGGTTGCACGGAGAGTCGCCTCATCGTGTTCTCGAACTCTCCTGTGGAACGGGAAATCTGGCGCAGGAATTGTGTTTCCACGGCATGCACGTTTTGGCCTGCGATGCCTCCGTGGCCATGATTAAAAGAGCCGTGGCGAAAACGTATCAACCGCCACACCAGGCGCTATTCTGGTGCAGCGATATGCGTCGCATCGCATTACGCCGGCCGGTAGATATGGCGCTCTCTTTATACGATAGCATGAACTATTTGCTGGAGGAGCGCGATTGGATCGAGACGATGCGTCAAATTTATCATCACCTCAAGCCGGCGGGTCTTTTTATTTTTGACGTGAGCACATTGCATAATTCACAGGAAACATTCGCCGGATATCGCCATGAAGAACGGCTCAGCGAAGGAGTCTACCATCGCGAGTGCTATTTTGATGCCGGGAATCACATACAGTATAATTATTTCAATATCCGCCTCCACGGCAATGCGACAAACACCTATTCTGAAATACACCGGCAGCGAATCCGCGCGCTTGAAGAGGTGACCAGTCTGATCTCCAGGACGCCCTTTCGGCTGGTCGCTTCCTATTCGGACTTTACACTGCGGCCCGGCTCCGAAAAGGCAGACCGGGTGCACTTTGTGATACAAAAGGCGATTCTTTGATGGGAAACGGGAGTGACGGACGATGATCGAGATGCAAAATGTCAGGGTCACTTATGCCAACGGCGAAGGCATTGATCAGATTACCCTTAAAATCGCCGCCGGAGAATTTGTTTTTTTGGTGGGTCCGAGCGGCGCGGGAAAATCGACGGTTTTGAAGACGATCTATATGGATGTATTGCCGAGCGAAGGTCATGTGCGCGTGGGCGAATACAATTCCCTCTTTATCAAGAGACACGATGTGCCCTATTTGCGCAGAAAATTGGGCATCGTTTTCCAGGATTTTCGTCTCTTCATGGATCGCGATATTTTTGAAAATGTCGCGTTCACGCTCAAAGTCATCGGCACCCGGAAAAAAGAGATCAAGCGAAGAGTCTTGCGGGCGCTGGCAGATGTGGGATTAAGCCATAAAGCGCGCGTGATGCCCGACGAAGTGTCGGGTGGCGAACAACAGCGGGTGGCGATCGCGCGGGCCATTGTGAATGAGCCCTTTCTGCTGCTGGCGGATGAACCAACCGGCAATCTCGACCCGGTAACCGCCGCAAGCATCATGGATGTACTGGAACGGATTAATACGCGCGGGACGACGATCGTCATGGCCACCCACAACGATGAGATGGTGCGGCGCTACAGGGGGCGCGTCGTGCACATCAATAATGGACAGATCATCCCATAATCTTGAGAACGAACATGCGCATGCGCTATATATTGGAGGAGAGCAGGGATGGATTCAGGCGCGCCCGGGGATCATGCCTGCTCTCCGTCTTAACCGTGGCCTTTTTTCTTGCCTTGCTGGGATTTCTCTCGTTGATTTCAGCGAACATATCCTATTTCAAGCAATTGCTCAATGAGCAATTGCAGATGCAGGCCTTTATATCCAATGCCCTGGATGAACGCGAAATTGCAGCGCTCTCTGAGCGGATGAAACGGCTTCCCGGCATCACAAAAGTTCAATTCACATCCCGGGAAGATGCGGCGCGTGATTTTCAACGCGAATTTGGCGTGGAACTCTTTTCCGTGCTGGATGAAAATCCGCTGCCGGCGTCCTTCACCCTGCACCTCAAGGCACAGTATCAAAATGCGCACGATCTCGAACAGATTGCCGGGCAGATCAGGGGACAACCCGGGATCGAGGAGGTGGTGTACCATTTTAAAACATGGATTACCGTGCAGCGCTATGCGCGGCTGGCCGGCACCATCAGCTGGATTCTTCTCCTGTTCGTCACGGTCGGGTCGCTCTTTGTGGTTTCGAACAATATCAGACTGGTGATAACGGCCAGAGAACACATCATTGCAACCATGCGGCTGGTCGGGGCAACCTCGGCGTTCATCCGCATCCCCCTGCTTCTGGAGGGTACGCTGCAAGGCCTTGCCGGGGGTGGTCTCTCCGCAGCCCTGCTCTATATGCTTTTTGGATATCTGGGGGCATCCCTGCCGGGCATGCTCGTCATCCCCGCCCATACGCTGTGGTTGTTACTGCTTTTGGGCGGGGTCCTGGGATTGATGGGGAGCGCCCTGGCCATCAAAAAACACCTGTGAATCGAGACGGTACCGCGCTGTGCCGGGATAAGGAAATTTCTCTTGACTAGGCGCGTATTAATCAGTAATTTTTAGGTCGGTTTTAATTTGTCCCATTCCTGACGCCGCCTGGCGGCTGTCGGCAAGGGAAATATACAGGCGATTGTGCAATGAATGGACGACACAGAAAATAAAATGGAATATATCGAACTGACAGAGCGTGAACGGCAAGTCTTCGTTTCCATCGTGCAGAGCTTCATTGAAAGCGCGGAACCGGTGGGCTCACGCTATCTGGCGAAATACGCAGAACTCAATTTGAGTCCGGCATCCATTCGTAATGTCATGGCGGACCTTGAGGAGAAAGGGCTGATCGCGCAGCCGCACACCTCTGCGGGACGCATTCCTACGGATTTCGGCTACCGGCTTTATGTCGACAGCATGATGCGCAATGTAAGACTGACTTCCAATTCACGCCGTTCCATCATGGAGCAGTTGAGCCACTTTGCAGAGGATGTCGACCTGATTATCGACAAGGCCTCACACGTTCTGAGTGATGTTTCCAGTCAATTGGGCGTCGTGTTGGCCCCCCGCTTCAATCAGGGGCGGCTTGAAAAAATCGATCTCATCCCGGTCACGGAAAATAAGATTTTGGTCGTACTGACCATTAAATCCGGACTGGTGAAAACGATCATTGTTGAAGTTGAACAAATTGTCCCGTCCAGCCTGCTGGATGCGGTTCGCCTGCTGCTCAATGAACGCCTGCATGGTGTGGCCATCGAAGATTTCCAGCGCTCTTTTGATGAACGCTTTGCCGATCTCGATGAAGAGAGTCGCCGGGTTTTGATGGTGATTAAAAACAAAACGGATAAATTGATCGGCAAGGAATCTCCTGTCGATTTTCATATCACGGGCGCGGGCCGGATCATCCAACAGCCGGAATTCGCTTCTCAGGCGCGGGTCGGCATCTTCCTGGATCTCATCGATCGCCGCGATTTACTGCTGCGCGTTTTGAATGAATCCGGCAGCAGCGGTGTTTCAATAGTTATCGGGGAAGAAAACAAAGAGGATGTTTTAAAAAATTGCAGTGTGATCACGACCACGTATATGATGGCCGGCGCCACAGGGAGCATCGGGGTCATCGGCCCGACCAGAATGCAATATGCCAAAATCGTCAGCCTGGTGCAGTTCATGGCTGAGACATTGGGATTTTTATTGGGAAATCAAAAACCGGAAAAGACAGAAAGGTAGTGTAGCGGTAGTGATGCATGATATCGACAAAAGCAATGAAGCCATTCCGGAGAATCCTCCGATCGTGCAGGAGGAGCAGGACGCCACAGCGCCGGAAACGGCCGTTTCAGACGGGCAGCAACCGTTTGACAAACTGAGCGAGGAGAATCAAAGAGCAAGAGATCAATTGTTGCGCCTGGCCGCCGAGTTCGATAACTATCGGAAACGAAACGAGCGCGATGCCGCGCAATGGATCCAAAATGCCAATATGGAGCTGGTCGGCAAATTGCTGCCATCTCTGGATGATCTCGAGCGCATTTTAACCAGCGGCGAAAAGGCCGCTGATGCAGCAGCGTTGCTGGAGGGCCTCCGGCTTTTTCAGAAAAATTTGCTCAAGATATTGCAGGAAGAAGGATTGCAGGCCATGGAAGTCCTCGGCCGTGAATTCGACCCGGAATTCCATGATGCCCTTCTCCATGTCGAGGTCGAAGGCGCCGAGGCAAACAGCATCATCGAGGAGCATAAAAAGGGCTACCTCTTCAAGGAGCGCATTTTGCGCCATGCACAGGTTATCGTCAGTAAATAGCTGAACACCATGAACCCGTTCAATCGAGAATGATCGATGGCAGATAAAGATTATTATGATATATTGGGTGTGAACCGCGATGTGGATGCGGATGCGATCAAGAAAGCTTACCGCAAACTGGCCATGGAGTATCATCCGGACAAGAATCCCGGGGATAAAAATGCGGAGGAAAAATTCAAAGCCATTGCCGAAGCCTATGCTGTGCTTTCTGATCCGCAGAAGCGCCGGGAATATGACCAGTGGGGACGCACCGGCAGCCGCGGCGCCGGTGGCTTTGGCGGATTCGATCGCGGCGGATATGCCGATCCTTTCGATATCTTTCGGGAAGTATTCGGCGGCGGTTTTGGCGACATCTTCGGCATGGGCGGCGGCGGCAGACGCTCAACCGTGCAGCGCGGCTCAGACCTGCAGGTGCGTCTGAAACTGGAGCTCGAAGAGATCGGCAAAGGGGTTTCCAAAAAGATCAAAATCAAAAAACAGGTGCGCTGTGACAAGTGCAACGGAACCGGCGCCAAAACCGGCACTTCCATGATTACTTGCCCGCAGTGCCAGGGCCGCGGTGAAGTGGCTTACCGCCAGGGCTTCTTCACCATCAGCCGAACCTGTGGTACCTGCTATGGGGAGGGAAAAATCATCGAGAATCCCTGCCCCGCATGCAGCGGCGAAGGGCGGGTGCGCGGAGAAGCCACGCTGGATGTCGAGATTCCTCCGGGGGTTGCCGAAGGACAATATCTCACCGTGCGCGGCGCGGGGAATATCGGCCCGCGCGGCGGGCCCAACGGCGACGTCCTGGTCATCATCGAGGAAAAACCCCACGCGCATTTCCAGCGCCACGGTAACGATATTCTCTATGAATTGCTGGTGAGCTTTCCCCAACTGGCCCTCGGAGATGAAGTGGAGGTGCCGACGCTCAGCGGCAAGGCGAGAATCACCATTGCACCGGGCACACAAAGCGGAAAAATCCTGCGCATGAGGAACAAAGGCATCCCCGGTCTGAACGGCGGCGTCGGCGACCAACTCATCCGCATCACCGCCTATACGCCGACAAAACTCTCCGAAAAAGAGCGCTCCTTACTGGCGGAATTGGCCAGGCACGAGAATATTTTCCCCCAAAAAACGGATAAAAGTTTTTTTGAAAAAATGAGAGAGGCTATTCGTTGAAAAATGTTGGCCTTTAGTGCACAAGAAAAGCGGTTTGTTCTGCTATTATTGGTTTCTTTCCTGGTCGGTTGCGCTGTGAATTTTTACCGGCAAACCCGGGGCAGCGAATCCTTGCAGGTCTGGCATGCGCAGCAGCGCGATTTGGCGCAACAAATGAATCTGATGCCGGTCGCCGCTGCGCAGCAGTACAGCGCGCAGGCAACACGCACCAGCGAGGAACCCGCCTATTCATCGCTGCAGCGCAAAGACCGATTAATCAGACGGATCAATCTCAATAACGCAACCATGGAGGAAATGCAGCAGCTGGAAGGCATTGGCCCGGCATTGGCGGGACGAATTATGGCCTACCGTGAAACGAACAGGGGTTTTACCACGGTCGAGCAACTGCAGGAGGTAAAGGGCATCGGACCCAAAACCCTGGCGCGCATCCGGGACAGGGTATGTGTCAAATAAAAAGAAAGCAGGTCACATGGAGGGGCCGTTTTGATCCACTGAAACAGCCGATAAGAGCAAAAGGGGTTTAACATGATGGAAAACGAAAATACACAGCTGGGATTGATGATGAGAGGCGACAAGCTTCTCTTTGTCGAAGCGGCCATGACGCAACCGCCGCGATTATTGACGGCGGATGTCATGCATCTCAGCGTTCCCTTCGATGTTCAGGCTTTTGGCGACCAGGATGTCGCGGCACATTATTCCACGACCATCAATCAACTGTTGGACCGTTTCGCCATTTCTGCAAAACGCGCCTCTGTTTGTCTCGATCGCCGTCTGGTTTTGCTCAAACGCCTGAAAGTGGATCAGGATATGCGCGAAATGGACATCCGGCAGCAAATCGAATGGGAACTGGAGCAGGTTCTGGTCGCACCGCGGGACGAATATCATGCCAACTATGAGAAAATAAAACACGACCGGGATCCCTACGACCAGATCGTTGTCGCGGTCGTCCGCAAGGCGATTGTCTCCTTTTTGCAGGATATATTCAAATCGACGCCGCTCAGCCTGAATCAGGTCGATGTGGATTTACTGGCAGCGCTGAGAGGATTGGGCATTCTTAAAGTGGAACCCCGGCCGCTGGCGGCGCTCATCGAAATCGAGCCGGCCGCCGCTGCGGTCTCCCTGTTGAAGAACCAGCGGTTTCTCAGTCAAGGAGAAATCAAATTTGCCCAGTATCCGCTCAACGAAGAGAACAGCGAACAGATTGCGACGCTGATCAACGATGAAATCCTGCGCCAACTGGACGCACTCGGAGATGAAGTGTTGCTCAAGAACATCGAACAGATACTGCTCCTCAATTCAGGCGCCCCCACCGGCGTCATTTACAGCCTGCAACGCCTGCAACGCAATGCGATGGTGCAGATGATCGATCCGCTTGAGCGCATGGATCATGCGCTGAGCCTGGAGGCGGAACAATTGATAAAAGATAATCCCAATCGTTTTTTACCTTTATTGGGCCTTTTCCGTGCATGAATCCGGTGTTTTTGCATCTCCTGTAATTGACCTTCACGAGTGTCATAACATCTTGAGGGGTGTTTATGAATCTATTGTTTGATCAACGCGAGGATTCTGGCGAGAAAAGCCAGGAGTGGACGCAGCCCCCCCTGGTGGAACCCCAGCCGCCACTGGCCAGCGAAGCTCCGGCGCCGCCGCCCGTCACCCATCCACCGCTGGATTATTATCAGTTTGAAGATGGCGAGAACCGCAAACGCAGCGTATGGGGCCCCCTGCTGGTTATTTTGGGTCTTCTCCTCGCCATTGTTGCGGCGGCGTATTATGGATTTTTCTACAAATCCCAGGAATTAAGCGTCTATACGCCTGCGACGCAAACAGCTGGTGAAGTTGCGGAGACGTCCGGCGCGATCGAAAGCCCCGCGGCCACGACACCGGTCGCGATCACGGAAAGTACGCCTGCTGGCGCCATGACAAGCATCCCCGCCCGGCAGTCCCCGCCGCTGGAATACGCCGGCAGCAATGCCCTGGCCACAGCGATGCAGCTCATCGCCAATATCATGACAGCCCTCCCCGCGGACGTCAGGCTCTCAACCCTGATTATGGACGAGAGCTCATTTTCGGCCGAAGTTGCCGCGGACGGGCGCTCCGCCATCGAAAACTATTTTGCGACGCTGCAGGCCAGGATGCCCGGACAACTATCCTTTTCTCCCTCCAGCGGCTATTATTCCGGCGTCCGCGCCCTCATCAATGGCACCTTCGCGGATATCAATCCGCCGACGGGCACAACCACGACAGCGGCGGATTTGACGAGGATGAAGGGCGAATTGCGGCAAATGGCCGGCGACAACAGCTTTGCAAAGCCGGAAATTTCTTATGGCAAGGCCATGCTGCGGGGAGAAGTCCGCTATGTGCCCCTCTTTATCAAGGTGACCGGCACGCGGGAAAATTTTGCGGCCTACGGCCGCGCGATCGCCCGGCGCTATCCGGAATTACGCCTCAGCAAGGTCATCATGATGTTGAAGGCAGAAGAAAAAGTAACCGGCGTCTATCGCCTCGAACTGGCGGGGGCCTAGCCCCGACCCAGCCGTGCGACAGAACGCAAACCGGAAAAAAGGGCCGGAGAGCAGGCCCGCTACCCGGAAAAATGGACCCGGGATGAAAGGATGATCCGCCATGCGGGTGATTTCCGGGCGGTATAAAGGCCGGCAGATACACTCTGTAAAAGGCGCGTGGCTGCGGCCGACGTCCGATCGTAACCGGGAATTCATTTTTTCCTATCTCGGGAATTGGATGGAGGGGGCGGTCGTACTGGATTTGTTCGCAGGCACCGGCGCCCTGGGTATTGAAGCCATGAGCCGCGGCGCGGCGGCGGTGACCTTTGTCGATTTCATGCCAGCCGCCGTGCAGATTATGGAACGAAATCTCCAGGAACTTGAGATAGCGGGGCACGTCTTTCGCCGCGAAGCGATATCCTTCATCAAATGGGCGGCGAAGCGTTCATGCCGCTATGATATCATTTTTTGTGATCCGCCCTACCGTTACCAGGAGACCGAACAGCTGCTGACGGCCGTCGTTTCGGGAGCGCTCCTGCGCCCCGGCGGGCTTTTTGTGTATGAAACCGGTTCTCGTGAGCCGCTGCCCGCGGCGGCCGGCTGGAATATTCACAAGGACAAACACCTCGGGGATACCCGGGTGCTATTCTATGAGAGGAAAGATGGCGAACAAGATCGCGATCTATCCGGGATCCTTTGATCCGATCACCAACGGGCATATCGACATCATCAGAAGAGGCGTGAAGCTCTTTGACAGAGTTATTGTAACCATTCTGAACAATCCCGTAAAAAAAGGCCTCTTTACGCCTGAAGAACGCATCGACATGATTCGAAGCAGTACAAGGGATTGCCCCAATGTCGATGTGGATTATTTTGACGGATTGCTGGTCGATTACTGCGTCAAGATGAAAGCCGATGCCATCCTTCGCGGCATGCGCGCGCTTTCCGATTTTGAATTTGAATTTCAGATGGCCCTGATGAACCGCCGGCTCAATCGCGATATCGAAACGGTTTTTCTGATGACCAGCATGGACTGGATATTCACAAGTTCCACCATCATCAAGGAGGCGGCCAGATTCGGCGGCAACATTGTCGACCTGGTGCCCCCGATGGTGTGTCGGCGTCTTAAGGAAAAATTTCACTTGGATGGAATATAATATGGATCTTTGGCAACTCTACATATTTACCAAGGTGGTGGAGCTGAAAAGCTTTTCCAAGGCCGGTGAGTCGGCTCATCTGAGTCAGCCCACGGTGAGCAGCCATATGAAGGACCTGGAGGATCATTTCGGGTGCCGGCTCATCGACCGGCTGTCCAAGGAAGCGATTCCCACAAAAGCGGGCGAATTGCTGTTCCGGTATGCCCGTCGGCTGGTGGCGCTGCGCGATGAGGCCGAAACGGCCATGACGGATTTTCTGGGAAAGGTTCAGGGCCGTTTGACGATCGGCGGCAGCACTATTCCCGCCGTTTACATGCTGCCCAAACTGATCGGTGCATTTACCAATGCCCGGCCGGGCGTAACGCTTGCGCTGGTTGTCAAAGACACCGGCCAAATTATCGAAGACGTTCTGGCCGGTACGCTGGAGCTTGGAATTGTCGGAGCGTTGAGTTCGGATAAAAAAATTTCACAGAAAAAACTGATCGAAGACGAGATGTGCCTTGTGGTTCCCGCAGGACATCCCTGGGCCTCGGTCGAGAGCGTTTCTCTGGATATGCTTTTTCAAGAGCCTTTTATTGTTAGAGAGAGCGGATCCGGGACGCTGAGGTCTTTCGAACGCCACCTGATTGATAACGGCTTTTGCGTGGATGAACTCAGAATTGCAGCGGAGATGGGCAGCACGGAGGCGGTTATTCAGGGCATTAAGAATCATGTCGGGATTTCCATACTGTCGAGCATCGCCGTGGAAGAGGAGTTAAAATCCGGGGTCTTATGCGCCTTGCACATTGACGGGCTGGACATCCGGCAGGAATTTTACCTCACGACCAACACGCAGCGCACTCCTTCCCCGCTCGCTGGCGCATTTATCGAATTTGTTGAAGAGTCCGCCCGGAACAGGGGCATGTTCGAATAACAATTCAGTAGGTCGTTTTTTAATGATTCGGCATGGGGTTCGGAATAACACGCTCGTATTCCGCTTCGGTCAGATGTTGCACCGGGCGGGCGGTTGCTGCGGCGGGCAGGGAGAATCCTCAGCTTAAAGACAATTATTCATCCTTCCATCCGTATTCCCCCACCAGTTTGACAAACCGGCACCCCCCCAGAGAGATCTTTTGAATTCCACGCTCGGTCCGGTACAGTTTGACCAGTTCCTGAACATGGGCATTGCCCACTGGAATCACCATGCGTCCGCCGATGGACAGCTGTGATACAAGCGCTTCAGGTATATCGGGCGCGCCTGCGGTTACAATGATAGCGTCAAAAGGGCTTTCGTCCTTCCAGCCGGACGTGCCGTCCGAATAGCGGGTGATGATGTTGAAGTAATTCAGCCGGTCAAAAATTTTCCGGGCCCTGACATACAGGGAGCGAATCCTTTCGATAGTAAAAACCCGAAAGGCGATTTGAGCCAGAATGGCGGCTTGATATCCGGAACCGGTGCCAATCTCGAGCACACGGTCGTCCTTGGTCAGTTCCAGGGCCTCGGTCATGGCGGCAACAATGTAAGGCTGGGAAATGGTTTGCTGTTCGCCGATGGGCAGGGGGAAATCTCCGTATGCCTGATCCATCAAGGCTTCACTGACAAACAGGTGACGCGGCACCTTTCGCATGGCGTCGAGGACTTTCGGATCTTTGATGCCACGCGCCTGAATCTGAGATGTCGTCATCTCTTCTCGCAGGCGTTGATATTTTATGGAATCTGTATCCATTGAAATTGAATTCTTCCGGTTTTCAATATGAAGCGGGGGTTGCCGCCGCCCTTCGAAGCTTTCTCATAAACGATATCCGGTTGTTTTTCAAGTCCGTTATCGAAATGACTCCAAAGCGGCAATTAAAATCGATCCTGCTTTGTGAAATGGCTTCAGTATGCGCCTTCGTCAAGATCCGTTTGTGCGGAAATCGCAACCTGACAAAAACGTTTCGAGCGCCAGACGAATACTGCGTCGCGCACAAGGTTTCAGATTTTGTAGATGATGCGGGCGTCCGTGATAATGATGTCCACGTGCTTGTCGTGCGAATCCATTGGGATATGGGGCACAATCTGTTCTTCCAGTGCGATGGATACCTTTCGAGTTGTGGCCGGAAGCTTTGGAATCAACCGGTCGTAGAATCCGTCGCCTGCTCCGATTCTTCCGCCTTTTTCATCCAGGGCGAGGCTGGGAATGATTGCGATATCTACCCGGTCAACCGGAACCAGCTTGCATCTGCTTTCTACCGGCAGAAACATGCCGCTGGCCGCTGGCTTGGTATCCGTATTCAGATTGTCGATTTTAAACATCTTCAACTCCGGGCCAAACATGGGAAGTACGACGATCTTGTTCAACTCGAGGGTGTTTTGAATGATTTCCCGGGCATCAACGGGGTATTGAGTGCTCAGATACAGCATAACGATCTTGGCTTCAAGAAAGTTTGCAAAATCAAAAAGGCGTTCCCGCAAGGCGCGGACCCTTTTCTTGATCTCACCGGCTGGAAAACGACTCAGCACCTCATCCACTTTAAGACGGATGTCGATTTTTTTTTCTTGAATTTCGTCCATATATGGTCTCCAATGGGATGAATTAACAAGATGATTTTTAGTATACATATTAAGTCAATAAAGTCAACTCGCAATAATCATTGACTATATGGGTTGCCTATGTTAATTTTTTCGACAGATTTCCGGCTCCGACAGATATGCCGTTACACACCGGAGCCCCTGATTTTGGACAGAACCAGAACTGTCGTGGAGCAACCGAGCTTTCTCTCAAAACATGCCCCTTCCTTTTTAAGGGCGGAGCCAAGGGCGCAAGGCCTCTGGGTCTTGTTCTGTTTTATGTTCTGCCCCGCCGCCCTCCCTTCGAGGCATTGATTTGCATATTTGATAAATAATAAGGATTGTTATGCTAGAAATCAAGTTTGTCAGACAGAATTTGACGGAAGTTCAAAATGCCATGGCCGCTCGTGGCGAAGGACTCAAACTGGATGCATTTATTCAGATCGATGAAAAACGAAGGGATGTTCTTGTTCAGATTGAAACCCTGAGACATCAGCGTAATGTGGTTTCCGATCAGATTGCCAAATTGAAAAAAAGCGGCGAGAGTGCCGATGAACTGGTGCTGGGAATGCGGGATGTGTCTGCGCAGATCAAGGAAATGGATGGGGCGCTTTCCGAGTTTGAAGCCTCGCTTCATGATATATTGATGAGTCTGCCGAATCTGCCCCACGCCTCGGTTCCAGAGGGAACAGACAGTTCACAGAATCCGGTGGTTCGAAAGACAGGCGAACCCCGCAGGTTTGATTTTACGCCTGAAGCCCACTGGACGGTCGGCGAACGCCTTGGAATTCTGGATTTCGAGCGGGCTTCCAAAATCGCCGGCGCCCGTTTTCCCCTTTATCTGGGCGCCGGAGCCCGGCTGGAGCGAGCGTTAATCAATTTCATGCTCGATGTCCATACGAAAGAACATGGATATAAAGAGGTTCTTCCTCCGTTTATCGTGAATCGAACCGCAATGACGGCAACCGGCCAGCTTCCCAAGTTTGCGGCCGATCTTTTCAAGCTGGAGGGATGGGATTTTTTTCTGATTCCAACGGCCGAGGTGCCGGTGACCAACATCCACCAGGGAGAGATGCTGGATGAAAACAACCTTCCCCTGTTGTATACGGCCTATACGCCGTGTTTCCGGTCTGAGGCGGGTTCCTACGGCAAGGACACGCGCGGCTTGATCCGGCAGCACCAGTTCAACAAGGTTGAGCTGGTGAAATTCACAACGCCCGAATCTTCCTATGATGAACTTGAAAAACTGCTGGCCAATGCCGAAAGCATATTGCAACGGCTGGAACTTCCTTTTCAGGTGGTGACCCTGTGCACCGGGGATCTTGGATTTTCGGCATCCAAGACCTATGACATCGAGGTCTGGTTTCCGTCTCAGGGCGTTTACCGGGAAATTTCCTCATGCAGCAACTTTGAGAACTTTCAGGCGCGTCGGGCCGACATTCGATTCCGCCGCAAAGGAAAAAACAAGACGGAACTGGTCCATACCTTGAACGGTTCGGGACTGGCGGTGGGCAGAACCGTTGCCGCCATCCTTGAAAACTATCAGCAGGCGGACGGAAGCGTTACAATCCCCAGGGCCCTGCGGCCCTACATGGACAATATGGAAAGAATCGAAAACCGTGAAGCTTGAAGATTTTCCACAGGATATTCGGCCACTTATAATTCCGAAGCATCCGGGTGCAATGGCATACCGGTGCCTGGGATGCGACCGGATCTACGGCATTGAAAAGTTGCTTTACACATGCCCGGATTGCAGGGAGGTGCTCCTGCTCGAAGATCAGCGGTTTGACCAGCTCATGAAGATTCCGGGCAAAACGTGGCACAAGATTTTTGATTATCGAAAAATGCTTACCCAGCCGGCCTTAAGGGGTATTTACCGTTATCACGAATTTATCGGCCCGGCCATTCCTCTGGATGCGGTGGTTTATCTCGGAGAGGGGCACACCCCCGCCATTGAAGCCAATGAAAGGCTGCAGAAAGAGGTCGGACTTCGGTTTTATTTTAAGAACGACGGCCAGAATCCGAGCGCTTCGTTTAAAGATCGAGGCATGGCCAGCGCGTTGAGTTACATCAACTACCTGCTCCGCTGCGGCCATCTTTCCGAAGTTCTGGCCATATGCGCTTCCACGGGCGACACATCGGCTTCAGCTGCCCTGTATGCATCCTATTTGCAGCCGCAGGTGAAATCTGCCGTGCTGCTGCCTCACAAGAAGGTGACTCCCCAGCAGCTTTCCCAGCCTCTGGGCAGCGGGGCGCGCGTGTTTGAAATTCCCGGTGTGTTTGACGACTGCATGAAGGTGGTTGAAAGACTCTCCGATACCTTCAACGTGGCCTTGTTGAATTCCAAGAATTCCTGGCGGATTCTGGGCCAGGAATCCTATTCCTACGAGATTTCCCAGGATTTTGAGTATGAATTGGGAGATAAGGCCGTGGTGGTTCCGATTGGAAATGCCGGCAATATCACGGCGGTAATGAGCGGATTTATCAAATTCTTCAAAACCGGAATTATTTCAACCCTGCCCAAGATCATCGGCGTTCAATCCGAACATGCGAATCCGGTTTATCGCTATTACCTCGAACCGGACCCTCAGAAGCGTCGATTTGTACCTGTGACTGTCAGACCGAGCGTGGCGCAGGCAGCCATGATCGGGAATCCGGTTTCCATGCCCCGGGTGATTCGTCTGGTTGAGCAGTACAACGAATTGGCGGGTTGCCGCCGGGTTTTCACGGTTGAGGTTTCGGAACAGGCAATCATGGATTGGCAGCTCACGGCAAACCGAAATGGAAATATTGCCTGCACGCACGGGGGAGAAACCCTCGCCGGTCTGGCCGTGGCGCTTGAGCAGGGCATTCTGAATTCAGCGGATGTGGTTGTGCTGGATTCAACGGCGCACGCCCTTAAATTTTCCGGATTCCAGGATATGTATTTTTCCGGGCATTTTCCGGAGGAATTCGAGATTGTTCCGGATCGGCGGCTGATGAATCATCCCGTGCTGGTTCGGCCGGAAGATTTGAAAAAAATGCCGGCGCCCGGCAAGCCTTTGACCGGTTTGGATTTTGAGTCTTTTGTGCGGCGCGTATCCGAGGAAATCGCCAGAATGCTTGATTTAAAAAGGATGACGTCCGAATGAAGTCAGGAGGTCTTCGCGTCATTGGCCTGCTGATCCTGTTTGCGCTTGCAGGGTTGCTTTGTCCGGCGCCTGCCGACAATGCACTTTTGTACAAAAGTTATATGGTTCGAGAAGACTATGGAAAGAATATCCTGTGCGACGCCTATGTCGTGGGAAAGAACGACTGGGTATTGAAGATTCTCCGCCAGCGCGGAGAGATCGCCGAGAAAGACTTTCCCCGATTCCTGGGCATATTTAAACGCATCAACCCGCACATCAAAGATATCGATACGATTCATCCCGGACAGCAGATCCTGATTCCGCTGAAGGAATTGGAGAACAGCCTCCTGCCGGGCCAGGAAAGCGGAATCGTCACCCTTCCGTTCGTAACCATATCCGGGCTTCCCGACACCCTGGAACCCTATGTTCAAGAGTATACGGTCCAAAAAGGAGACAGTCTGTCAAAAATCTTTTACCGGCTTTACGGCGCCAGACCTTTTGAAGAATCTATCCGCCTGTTTTCCGCCTTGAATCCGGACATAAAAGATTTTGACCGGATTTACCCTGAGCAGGTGATTCGGCTGCCCGACCCTTCCATGAAAGACAAACCGTGGTATCCGGAGCTTGTCAGCCATCCCGAGCAGATGATGGCGGTCGTTGAGCCGGCCGAATCCCAGGCCCAGGCGCTCCCTGAACCTGCATCTGCCCCGAATGCGCCGCAGGAGACACGCAGGGATATGGGCCCCTTTGGCAGAGCGGCCGCCATTCTGGAAGCCAGGTCGCAAAGCCGGGGCGTTTATTATTTTCCACGCGGTTCCGGACCGGATTTGAAGCTCGACCTGGCGCGTTTCCCGGTCTTCGCTTTTGAAAACGGGACACGGATGATGTTTGTCGACGAATCCATGGCAAAGGCCGATCTGGAACTGATCCGCGGCTTTTGGAAAGATCTGCGTCCGGTTTCGATGCCCGGCAAACCGACGGTTTCGAGTATTCTGGATACGGTAGCCTCGGAAGTTCACGCGGATTCGAATAATGAAATTCTGTTTAACGATAACGGCGTTATTTTTAAGGTCTCGGCGCAGTGGATCATTCCAAAACCCAGCGCTTCGGGTCTGTCCGCTGTTCGGGACTGCATTACCCATATCGATCGAATTCAGGAACGCACAGCGGATTGCATTTGTCTTTATCTGGAGCAGAACGGGATCAAGATCAAGGATGTGCTCAAATCCGATCCGGATCTTCCGCCAAAGCCCAAACGATCGTACGATGACGCGGCGGAGCACATTCGGACCGTAGACGGTACGTCGGCCAGCACGCTTGTCAGAGATCTTGTCGCGGCTCTGGAATATCCTTATTCGGAAAAGGTTCCCATCAGCTTTCCCTATGCCGGCATGCAGGTTGAGGCATTTTTAGGCCTGATTTCAAAACCCGACGGCAATCCGCTTTTGATCGATTTCGGAGAATTGTACGGTGATGCCCTTGAAAGCATCGGTCGGACATTGCAAATTGTTCAGATTAGACCTCGGGATGATTTACAGACAATTTTAAATAAGCTCTTCGCGGGTCTCGGCCTTGGCTTTACGACAGATCCGATATTTTTCTGCGCCAGGCGTTCTCCAAGATACAATACGGCCATGATGGTTCCCGGCGTTCTGGTGGAGCACGGGAAGGGCAGGAAAATTTTACTGACATCGGTTCCCCTGCATCAGAGGCTGATTGAGTTTATGCGACTGGAAAATGTGCAAATCGCCCTGGTCGGAGGCAGTTTGAGCCGGCCTGAATAAGGAATGCGGAACTAAGAACCGATGAATGGAGGTATCCATTGATGGAAAAAGCTAAGCGTATCGCGTCGGCATGTGTTTTGTTGATGCTGATTGCTTCTTGTGCGCCGCAACAGAACAAAAGCGACCTGATCATACAGAGCGCGACAATGCGGGATCTGGGAGAGGCGTATTTAAAGCAGAGGGATTACACATCGGCGCTTCGCAAGCTGCTTGAGGCCGAGGCCATGAATCCTGAGGATCCGTACCTGCAACACGATCTTGGTTTGGCGTATATGGCTAAGAACAGCCTGGAAAATGCCGAAAATCACATTAAAAAGGCAATTGCTATCAAACCGGATTTTGCGCCCGCAAAAAACAGTCTCGGCGTTGTCTATCTGACTCAGGAAAAATGGGACGCGGCGATCGCGGTTTTCAAGGAACTGACCGGAGATCTGCTGTATGCAACGCCGCACTATCCTCTAACCCATCTCGGCTGGGCTTATTATAACAAGCAGCAATACGAAACGTCCGAAAAATATTATCGAGAAGCCATTGGATATGACGCCAACTATGCCCCGGCCCTCAGAGGACTGGGGCGTACCTGCGCGGCCATGGGCCGGACCGATGAGGCGATTGCATTCTATGAAAAGGCGGTCGCCAAATCTCCCCGGCTTGTAGAGGCTTATTTTGATCTTGGCAGAGCCTACTTCAGGTCCGGTGATTACGATAAAGCCCTTGCCGCTTTTGAAAAGGTCCGAGAGCTGGCGCCCGAACACGCCTTGGCCGAAGAAGCGGAAAAAGAGATGTTGCGAATCCAGATGATTCAGCCGGGCAGAGCGTTTTAAGGTGTATTTGGCTTGAATTGTTAGATGAATATGGGGGCTGCCGGAGTGAAAATGAATATTCCTTTGCATTTCAAGTATTTGAGAATTGACAGCAGTGAGGCGTTACTCCAGCAACAATGCCCTGCAACATCTTTCCCCGGCGGCTTTCAACCGGAAGGCGCTTTAATGCTTTAATTTGTGCTATTAAATTTTTCTTGCATTTCTGACTGGGGTTATATATTTCACGTTCACTATGGGAACATGGGCCGGCCTGTTGAGACAGGTCAAGATCTGTGATGGATTGAGGAGGTGCAGGTATAGCTATAGCGAAGAAAGACAACAAGACGAATATTAACAGGATGATCCGCGCTAGAGAGGTGAGAGTTATCGATCCTGAGGGAAACCAGCTCGGAGTTATATCGATTGCCAAGGCGTTGGCGGTAGCTGCCGATTTTGGTCTGGATCTGGTGGAGGTGTCTCCAAATGCGGAGCCGCCGGTATGCAAGATCATGGACTATGGCCGTTATAAGTATGAACTGACCAAGCGGCAGCAGGAGGCCAAAAAAAAACAAAGTACCTTTCAGATCAAGGAGATCAAGGTCCGGCCTAAAACCGGCGAGCATGATTTGCAGGTCAAGATCGGGCATATCA
>DCUM01000008.1:44015-44198 GCA_002327255.1 bacterium UBA2214
TGATTTTGTCTCCCAAATAATCCGTAGTATGACGCTTCAGTAGCGATGCACCTGTATAGCAAACGGCGCAGCATACTATACAGTTTGGTTGACTGTGGCGCGAGCCGATCCAAAGGTTTGGCTGGCGCCATCAATATTTGGCTGAACATGATGCGGCCGAACATTTCGAGCCCTTCAGACAAA
>DCUM01000244.1 GCA_002327255.1 bacterium UBA2214
CGCCACCCGATCTCACGACCCAGGATGCCAAACGTCGCGAGACAGGGAAAATAGAATACAATAAACAAGGTGAAGACGACCAGTTGCACCGAAGACATCACCGCAGCGACATCCGTCGTCCCCAGGGCTTGCATGAGCATGACCATGGAGAGTTCTTTGCGCAAAATGCCGAAAATGAGCGTTGTTCCGGTGGCGAGCGGCAGATCGAGAAGACGCGTCAAAGGCGAGAGGAGTTCATTGATGACATGATCCCAGTGATAGGCCTCCGCCAGGCTGAGCACCAGACTGCCCATGATCAGAATGGGCCAGGCAAAAATGACAAAATCCTTGCTGCGCAGCCAGGTTTTGGCGAGGAGTGCCTTGAATTGCGGGCGCTGATAGGGGGGAATCACCAAAATCATACCCGGCGAATCGGCCGGAAATAACCGCGCCAACAGAGTCCCAACCAGGGTGACGACAATCAGGTTGAAGAGATAGATAAAAAAGGCGGCTTTTCCACCCAGATAAAATCCCACCAACCCAAGAATGATCGTCATGCGGGCGGAACAGGGGATCAGCAGGGCCGCCACCGCGGCGATGAAGCGATCACGGCTGCTCGGCAAAATGCGCGTCGCCATGATGGCCGGAACGCTGCAGCCATACCCCAGGATGCCGGGTATGACCGCCGTGCCATGTAAACCGATGCGGTGCATAAAATTATCCATCAAGAAAGCGATGCGGGGAAGATAACCGACATCCTCCAAAATGGCCATGCCCAATAGAAATGGAAAGAGGTAGGGCAAAACGATGGCGGTTCCCCCCGCCAAACCCTGTAAAATACCGATCACGACGTGCGCAGCAATGGAAGTGCTCCCCATTAACTGCCTGATCCATTCGCTTCCCAAAGCAAACCAATGCAACACCGGTTGTTCGAGCAAGGCGCCGAATCTGAAAACGCCGATGAAAAAGGAATAGAGCACCGCGACCAAAATGACATACCCCCAAAACGGATGCATGACAAACCGGTCGATGCGGGTGCGAAAGCTGTGCTTCGGCTGCCGGAAAACAGTGACCTGTTCCGACAACTGCATGGACAAGGCATGACGCTCTGCGGCAATGACGCTGTCTGGCGGTTGGCCGTGATCCTGCTCCAGTTTATCTTGCCAGTGGCGCACGGCTGCAGATATTTCCGGGGAATACCGATCCCTGCAATTCAACGCATCGGGTTCATCTTCCAGCAGTCTGATGGCGCATAACCTGACATTTTCCAGCGGCAGCGGCGACTGCGCCTTCAATTGGTCATGAACAGCCTGAACGGCCTCTTCGACATGACGGCTCATTGGAAAAACCGTGGGAACAAATGGTTTTTCAATCATTTCCCGCGCCCGGATGAACAATTCATCAATCCCGCTCCCCTGAACGGCGATGGTGGGTATCACCGGCACGCCCAGTAATTCGGAAAGTCGAGCGTCAGCGATAATGGCGCCTTTGCGCTCCGCTTCATCCATCATATTCAGGCAGACGATCATGGGGACGCCCAGTTCGAAAAGCTGCAGTGTCAATTCCAGGCTGCGGCTGAGCAGGGAGGCATCGATGACATTGATGATGAGCGCATAATTGCGCTCCTGAATGAAGCGTTTGCTCTCCAGAGAGGCGGCATCCCGGCCGACAAAAGAGTAGAGCCCGGGCAGGTCCGCGAGCTCGAGGAGCTGCCCGCCGACCGTGATCCGGGTGCTGGTATAGGAAACAGTAGCACCCGAATAATTGGTGGAGATGGATTGATATCCGGCAACCTGATTGAAAATCGTGCTCTTGCCGCAATTGGGTTGTCCGACCAGCAGGATGCGGGGAGGATGAGGCGGTGCGGTTGATGCATCCATGGCAGATGCCATCATCGTATATCCGGATTGGAGTTGGATAGGGATTGCACCATGATCTTTTCCGCCATTCCGCGTCCAAGTGCAATTTGGGCCGCGTTGATTTGAATGAGCATCGGCCCGCCCAAATGGGCGCCGCGGAGGACCACAAAAGTATCCCCCAGGTGTATGCCCACCTGGTTCAAAGACTGGCGCAGCCGAACCCCCCCGGCAATGCCACATATTCGGCCATGCTGACCGTTGCGAAGTCTGAAGAGCGAAGTGGTCCTTTTTATCGCGTCCGATCCGGTTTGCATCAGTTTTGGCCCTCCTCATCCCGACAGACGTTGCAGCCGCTCCCGTGTTGGTTATAACGGCTGCAGGAAGCGAAGAGCACAGCATGACGTTGCGGTTTCCGTGGACAATGGCTTTCGAACTCGAGGAAAGCACTCAAGGCGGTCAGGCTGGCCGGGCTCATGACATGCTCGATTTTGCAGGCATCGGCCTCGGCCAGTTCCGGCTCAATCCCCAAAATTCTTGTGAGAAACTGTTTGATCGCCTGGTGCCGCCGGTTTAAATCCCGCGCCAGGCGGCGTCCCTGCGCGGTGAGGGATACATGACCATACTGTTCGTGCGAGACGAGTTCCTTTTTTGCCAGTTGCGTGAGGGCGATGGAAACATTGGCGCTGGAAACCTGCCGCGCTCCGGCGATATCCTTGACCCGGGCGACGCGATTGCGTTTTATCAGTTCGCTGATCACTTCGATGTATTCTTGCGTCAATAAATCGTAGGGTTGTATCATCACTCTGCCCCTGGCTAATGTTTAATAGATTAAACTTTGTTAAAGAGGTTTAATTTACCATTTCCGCATGTGATAAGCAAGTGTTTTCTCACGACAATTAGTCGTTGACAAATAGGGCTCATATCACTATATTATTCTGTGAAGTCCTGATGAATTATTTACTGGCGGAGTATATGTCGCGTTTCTATCCCCTGGCACAAGGGGTTGTTGTGTTGCTCTGGCTGGGATTGCTGTCGACTTGCTCCAAACCTGCCTCACCAGCCACTTTCTCCGCAACCTCGCATCATATCCGGTTTGAGCTCCAATCCCATGCTGCAAGCTTTCTGGCCATCGATACAGTCAAAATCGAGTACCATAAAAGAACACAACGCCTCTATTTCAGTCTCCATCGTGATCTGATCTTGCATGGGATCCGGGTCGGGAATCAGGCCGTGTCATTCCGGCAGTATGCAGCGGCGGATCCGCTCAACCGGCTCCTGCCGTCGCGGGGTGAGAAGGCTCCTCCCCGAGACGAAGACAACTGGTATGAAATAAAATTTCCACCCCATTTTGAACCGGATTTCCTCGAGATCACCTATTCGGGCGCCTGGCCGGATGCCCTCCTGAAGTGGCCTGGCTATAACCGGCTCGATCAAAAGCAGCCGCAATGGTCCCCGCAGGAATGGAGCGAATTGCAGCGGGAATCATGGTTTCCACAGATGCCCCACAGCAAGGTGGCACTCCAGGTCCAGTTCGTAACCCATGCGGAATATGCCCATCATCTCTGATTTTTTCCTAGCCAGGATTGGATAGATCGTGAATTTCATACGAATGATCATGCTGTGCATCCCCCTTTTTTTGGCAACCCGGACCTGTGCGACGGCCACGGACATCATCGACCTCCATCACAATAGCGAATCAGGCCGCCCTGCCGCCCCCAACAACATCGGCGCTGTGGTGACGATCGAGGGCATCGTCACGGTACCCCAATTTGTCTTCAGCGCCACGACTCTGGATGTCTATGTTCAGGACAGCACCGGCGGCATCAATATCATCAGCAATACTCCCATGCTCCATCCGGTGCTGTTGGGGCAGCGCGTGCGCGTGAGCGGCGCCATCACCCAGCTCTACGGCCATACAAAAATCAAGGATCCGACCGTGTGGCAGATCATTGCAGAAAAGGAGACCCTGCCAGCCCCACGGCTCATCACCTGCGAGGAATTGGCCAACAGCTTTCTGGCGGATTTCTCGGAGCCCAATGAAAGCCGCCTGGTCCGCATCAACGGCATCGTCGTGCAGCAAAGAAACGGCGATATCTACACCATCGCAGACCACACGGCAAGCGCGTTTCTCTATCAGGATCCCGACGCGGCGCTGCCCGCTCCGCCCGCGGGCGCCTTCGATGTCATCGGCGTCGTCAGGCAGTATGACACCACCACAAGGCCACCTGTCAAAAGCGGTTATCAGATCTGTCCCCGCTTCGCCTCCGATCTGATCAGCCGCAGCGGTCCCCTGCTCCTGCGCCAACCCGCTGAGCAGGCCATCACACCACGCTCGGTGACGATCGCCTGGTCAACGGATGTGCCGTCCACCTCGCTCTTCAAATATAAACGCCAGGATGCCTCTTCATGGAACAGCGTCGGGGACTCTGCCTTTTCTGCCGATCACAGAATCACAGTGAACCATCTGCAACCGGTCACCCTGTACCAGGGCTATGCCGTCTCCGGCGATGGCAACGGCAGCGTTGCCTCCGATCAATTCCTGTTCATGACCGCTTCGGAACGCTCTTCCGGCAGCATCGCGGTCTATTTCAACCGCTCCGTCAACAGCGCCTATGCCTGGCGCGACGCCGCTCAGGGCCAGACCGATCTCTCCAAAATCATCATCGACCGCATGGACAAGGCCAGGTACTCCCTCGATGTGCACTATTATTCATTCACCCACGACGACATCGCCACCGCACTGATCAACGCCAAAAAACGCGGCCTCAGCGTGCGCTTCATCTGCGACGC
>DCUM01000117.1 GCA_002327255.1 bacterium UBA2214
TGCAGCATGAGCTTCATCATGCCGCCCGTCTTGGTGGTCCATCCTGCTGACGAATAGGTGCCGTTGACCTCCTCCCACACCGTGGCGATGGACGTGGGGGGACTTTGCAAATCCGCCGTGAAAATAGTCCGGGTGTGCGTGGGCTGCGCTGCGACTGTATGCCACATCCCTGCCACCACCAATGCTACCAAAGCTGCTTTTAACCTCAACATAGCCTCACCCATTAAAAATGATGTAGTGATTATTTTAGAAATACCAGTTTGATTCCGTGACGAAACGTCTCCCCGGCGAGGAGACACTGATAAACGCCGGAGGGAAGAATCTCGCCGCCATCGGACCTGCCATCCCAACGCAGATGATGATAACCCGCCTGGGCTGTACCCGCAAAGAGCGTCCGTACCAGCTGGCCGGACATGTTATATATTTTGATTTCCAGTTTTTGCGCCGCAGCCAGTTCGTATTGAATGGTAGTTTCCGGATTGAAGGGATTGGGATAATTCTGCGCCAGGCGGTTGTGCTGCGGCATGATTTCCCTGGCCGCGACGCCGGTGGCCTGCAGGACCGACCAGGCCTGGGAGACGGAATCATCCCGGTCCTTGACCGTGGCGACCAGTGAGAAAGTGGGCGGCAGGGTCGTGCCCGTAAAGAGGGTGAGCGTATCTTTCTGCCCGACAATTCGGCCATTGAGGCGCCAGATGTACTGCAGCGGATCATTGTCCTGATCCGTCGCCAGGACCACGAAGGTGTAGGGTTTGAAAGTAGCCGCCTGGAGATAGAACGATTCCGGCTGGAAGGCATAGATGGCCGGCGGCCGGTTGAGATTTCTCACCCGGATGGTCACCACTTTTTTGGTCTCGCCGCCGTTATTGTCGCGCGCGATAAATGTGACAAAATAGGTTCCGGCCTGGGTGTAATCGGGACGCCAGATGAACAGCCGGCTGTTGAGCGCGTCGAAGGTGGCGCCCGGCGGCAGATTCTCCACCTGAAGCGTGGTTGCGCCGTTATCGGGATCGATCGCCTCCACTTCAAAAACCAGCGTATGGGTCTCGGTGATGGTGGTATCCGCGATGCTGCGTATGACCGGCGGTATGTTGGCGATCAGGTTGGCCGTGAAGAACTGCTGAATGCCCGGCAAGGAGGCACAACGGACTTCCATTTCCTGGGTGCCGCTGAGTCCCAGCGTCCAGGCCGTTGCCGCCAGGCCGCCTTCATCGGTGAGAATGGAGTTGGGATACCATTGCCCGCCACCCGCACGCACGCTGAACTGCACCACCTGACCCCGCACGCCATTGCCATAGGAATCGATCACCTTGACCTTGATGGGACTGGGCAGGGGATACAGGGCCCGCGCGGACTGCTGGTCTCCCTCATACTTGATCAGATTTTGAGGCGAAGAAGCCGTGGCGAACAGGTGAAAGGCGACGGGAGAACCGTTCAAATTGGAGTTGCGCGCTTCGATGGTATACAGGCCCGCCTGGGCGCCCAACTGCACGCGCGCGGATACAAGTCCCTTGTCGTCAGTGTACATCGGCTGGCTGTCCAGGAACGCGATGCCAACATCACTGCTGGTAAACTGGACCGGCACATTCGCCACCGGATTGGCAAAAAAATCACTGACACGCACACTGAGCGGATAGACGATCGTGCCGACGCGGTCCGTCAGGCTGTCGCCATATACCAAAGAAAGCCGTTCCGGTACGGAGGTGGAGACTGCCGCATTGAAATCAACATAGTCGTTGGAGGACGCCATAGCGCGCACTTTGACGGCACCGATGCCGTATCCTGCGGTGAGGCGCACCCGTGCCAGACCCCAATGATCACTGCGCACCGCGGCCGTGGTGCTCAGGGTGGCATCACCCTGGAGGACGGCAAAGGTCACCTCAACGCCGGAAATGGGCGCGCCGCTGCCGTCCACGACCTGTACGGTGAGCGAATCCGCAAAAACGCCGCCCGGCGCAGAAAATTGTCTCTCTCCCAAATGGCGAACCAGTCTGATGGCATCGGGCAGTGTCCCCGTAGCGGTAATCGTCCGCGTAATGGTGCTGCCCGCGACCTGCGCCTGCATCTGCTGCTGGCCGTTGACGGGACCGAGAATCCAGGTCACCCTGGCTTTTCCTTCTGCATCCGTGACGACGCCTTTGTCCGGAACCACGGCGCCCAAACCGGAAGGAAATGAGAATGTGAGATTGACGCCGGGAACCGGATTGCCATTGAAATCCTCGACGCACACCACAATGGGCTTTTCCAGTGCAGACTGAATGATGCCGCTCTGAAAATCACCCGAAAGGGTCGCCAGCCTGAAGGGCGTGCCGGCGATAAAGTCGATTTGTGGCGCTTTTTGCAGATAGATTTTTTTGTTGGTGAGATAGATGCGGCACGTCTTTATTTCGGCGACGGTCGAGCGCAAAATCGCTCTTGCCATGCCCTGCGCATCCGTCGGCGCCTCCGGCGGTGTGATGCGATTGCCATTGCCGCTGATGAGGAAGACGAGCCATTCGCCGGGGACGGGGTTGTTGGCGGCATCAACCACCTGAATTGATATTTCGCACTCGGCAATGCCATCCGCCACTACGGGGGTGATGGTTGCGACCGTCGACAGCACCGAATCGGGTTGGCCATAGGGCGCACTGGCTGTGAAAACGATGGGAGCGTTGAGCAGGTTGTCGACACCATCGGTGGCGGTGGCGTGTACCTGGTGTTTGCCAGCGCCTGTTTCCCGGCCGAGGCGAAAACTGATCTGGGCCAGGCCGAGGCTGTTGCTCTGTACCGTGACCTTGCTGGTCTGACCGGCGCCGAGCAGACCGCTGCCCTTGACGACTTCAAAGAGCACATCCTGCCCGGCCACGGTTTGGTCCTGTTGATCGACAATGCGAACGACAAGCGGCTGGGACAAAAACTCTCCGGCCTGGCCGCTTGATCCATTTCCGCTCACGGACAACATCTTGTGCGCGAGGCTCTTTTTGGCCGTCACATAAAAACGGATCGGCGAACCGCTCAGCGGCTGTCCGGCTTCTTGATAGGATTGCGCCTCGAAGACGTTGTTGTATTTGCCGATCGCCCCTCCCAGGGTGGGCGTCACGGCGACGACGCCATTGGCATCGCTCAGCCGGGTGGCCTGGGTTTGATTATCAAAACTGCCGCCGCCGCGGCGCACCAGAAAGGTGGCACTGTGATTCGGCACCGGGTAGCCCGCCTGGTCAGTGATCCGTATGCGCAAGGGTTCTGACAAGCGTTGGCCGGCCAGCCCGGAGGTGCTGTCCACGGATGCGAGATGCAGGAGGGTGGGTTTTGAAACAACGGTGGCGCTGAAAACCTGCGGTGAACCGCTCAAAGCCTCCTGATGGTATTGGGAGAGCGCCGTGGCCGAATAGACGCCGGGCGTCGGGCCCAACCTGAGAAAGACCCGTGCGCTGCCGCTGCTGTCGGTTGCCACGGTGACCGACTTGAGGTCATTGATCCAGCCATCGGCGGAAGTCATCATAAAGGTGACCTCCTGGCCGGTGACCGCGTTGCCGTACTGATCGGTCACCTGTACGGCCAGGGCCTTGGGCAGAGTCTGCAACGGCGGACCGCTCTGCGCATCCCCCCCCGTCTTGACAAGAATGGCAGGGATGTCGCACAGCGCGGAAGCGGTGAAATAGACCTCTTTGGCGAGGGACGCATGGCGGGCGCGCACTTTATAGGTTCCAGCCTGCGTGCCCAGCCGCAAGGCGGCAGCGGCCATGCCGTCCGTTGCGGATTTGGCAATTTTTTGTGCCGCGCCGTCCAGGGTGGCGGCGCCCTGAACCACTTCAAAGAGAATATCATAGTTATCGCAGGGATGTCCGGCGCTGTCCACCAGTTGCACGGTCAGGAGATCGGCCAGGGTCTGAGCCGCCACGGCGCTCTGTTGGTCGCCGCTGACATAGCGCAGATCGGCGGGCGGGCCGACGATATAGGGCCGTTGCAGTGCAGTCGCCGTGACGTTGATGGGAGAGCCGCTGAGGGGAGTTTGACTGGCGCTGGAGGTGATCTGCAAGGTTTGCGGCATTCCGGGCACGGCGCCGAGCTGCCAGGCGACCGCGGCCATGCCGTGCTGGTTGGTGGTCAAATCGAGAACGGGTAAATCGCCCGGCTTGAGCTTGCCATTTCCGGCCAGCAGTTCAAAATGGACGGGATGCTCCGCCTGCGGGGCGCCGATGCTGTCGCTCACCCGGATGCGAATGGAGTCCGGCAGCACCTGACCGGCATACGCCGATTGATTCGCGCCCGTGATCAATTCGATCCGGGCCGGACCGGTGTTGATGCCGGTGATGAGAAAATCGACCGCGCCATCCACCACGCCGGAGAGGGTTGCCGTGACGCGTTGTACCCCGGCGAGATTGCCGATGATATAGTCGGCCTGGGCCATGCCGCGGCCGTCGCTGGTGAGGGGCTGACTCTGCACCAGGGTGCCGCCGCCGCTGACGGCGGTAAAACGGACTTCAGCGCCCTGCACCGCCTTGCCCCTGGCATCGGTGATCTGCACCTGGAAGGGTTTGGCGAGCCGCGTACCCGCGACCCCGGACTGGCCATTTCCCGAGACGATGGTGATGTTTTTGGGTTTGGAGAAATAGAACCGTGTGCGCGCGTTAAGGCGGGTTTTCAGTACCGTCTTGTCGAGCATCTGGATTTTCACATCCACCGAATCGCGCATGCCGATGCCAAAATGCTGCACCATGTCATCCTGGGCCAGGTAACCATAGGCATTCATCACCTGTTTATAGCCGATCAGTTTGGAGGTATCCTCCATGCCGCCTTTTTCGTAGAGCCAAATCTTGGTTCCAAACGCGCCGAGATCGCCTTTGGGGCCGCTGCCCCAGATTTTTACCCAGCGGTTGGAGGTGGGTGTATCGTTTCGAAACAGCCGGTTGCTGTAAAGCGGATTGGCATCCTTGTTGGCATCCACAAAATAGATGTCGAGATCGCCGTCGCCGTCAAAATCGGCGATGGTGCCGCCGCGCGGGTCGAAGGCGAGCACCTCGACGCCCGTGTTGGCCTGAAGGGTGAAGGTACCGTCGCCGTTGTTGACATAGAATGCGGCTTCGCTGCGGGTCCGGGGCGCAAAGACGTCGAGATCACCGTCGTTGTCGGCGTCAAAGAGAAAACAGGTGAAGCCCCACTGTTCGATCAGCGTCGTGGCGCTGACATTCCTGAAAAAGCCCTTGCCGTTGTTCTGGTAGACGCGGACGTAACGTTTTTTCGACTCGGTATGCATGACAAAGGCATCGAGGTCGCCGTCGTTATCATAGTCGGCAAAGGTGGTGCCGTTGCAGTCGTTGGAATCGCTGTAGAGACCGCGCTCGCGGATGTTGACTTCGGTGAAACGGCCGGTGCCGTCGTTGATGAAGAGATCATTGGGAGTCGGGATGGGACCGGATCCGAAGAGATCGTTTCCCTGGGCATCTTTCCCCAGATAGGCGTAATTGCGATGGCTGACGAAGAGATCCATGTCGCCATCCTCATCGATATCCAGGGCGACCACGCTCTGGGTGCCCTCGTTGCTGGGATTGACCGGCGTGCAGCCGCGATCCTGGGCGAGNNATACTTGTTCTCCGCCGGTCCCCAGTTGACGGCGTAGAGGTCCATGTCGCCGTCGTTGTCGGCGTCGAAAGCGACGATGCCGCGCGTCCCCAGTCCCACTTCACCGTAGGTGGGATAATTGACCTTGGGACCGATCAATTTGGCGGCATTGGAGACGTCCTCGAAAAAACCATTGCCCTTGTTACGATAGAGGCGGATGCGGTCGTCGGTGCTGGCATTAAAAAAATCGAGGTCGCCATCATTATCGTAATCCGCAAAACAGATGCCGTGCGTCCCGGTCAGACCGTGGGCATCGGAGACGCCGCGGGCGCCGTCCTCTTCGGTGTAAGCGGCGCCGGCATGGCTGATGTAGAGGGTTTCCGGGAGTTTGCTGTTGGCCTGACGCACCGCGTTGGCGATATAGAGATCGGGCAGCGAATCGCCGGAGATGTCGACCCAGAAAGCGCCGTGACCGTAGCAACTGGCGCCGTTGACCACCCACCCGGGCACTTGCATGGCCTTGGTCACATCGCGAAATCGTATCGGTTGTCCGGCGGCCATTCGCGGGCAGAGGCCTGTCAGAAGGATGACAAAAAGTATCGTCCTTAAACAGGTGTGATATAATGAGTCAACTTTACGCGAGACATTCACAAGCATAGAGGACGCTCCGGATACGATAATATATTGATATTATGTAATATATAATATTGCCTTGCCATGGATGCCTGAATGATTGATTTTACATCACACCCCTTCAGGCAAGAATCAGGCCTAAATGGGGCGCGTGAAGCGTTTTTGCCGTAAAGAGAGGAGAAAAATAGAGGATGAGCGGAAGCGCCGTATTGGCAAAATCCCTGCGGTATGCACGTGGCCGGGCTCAGGATATTTTTCCCTTGCTTTTTTACCGGGGTTTTGGCATCTTTAGAAAATAAATATTTATCAGGAGGAGATGCCCATGCCCGTCCTGGGAATGGATTTGGGTGGCACCAAACTCGCCGCTGCGCTGTTCAGCAACGATGGGGCAATTTTGCACAAGGAGACGGTTGCCGTGGCGGGACGGCAGGGCGGGCGAGTCGGTGCGCTGGTCGCTGAAACCGCGCAAAAGATGATCGCGGCCGCCAGCCGGGAGAGCATCGAGGCCGTCGGCGTCTGCATTCCCGGCATCTATTATGCCCACAGAGGCTCGGTCTGGGCGCCCAATATCCCCGGCTGGGACGACTATCCGCTGCGCCAGGAACTTGCCGCTGCGCTGCCGGGCGTGCGCATCGCCATTGACAGCGACCGCGCCTGTTATATTCTCGGCGAAACCTGGCAAGGCATCGCCCGGGGATGCCGGAATGCCATTTTCCTCGCCATCGGCACCGGCATCGGCGCCGGCATCCTCATTGACGGAAACATTCTGCGCGGCCACAACGACATCGCCGGCGCCGTGGGTTGGTTTGGCCTGCAACAACCCTTTCAGGAAAAATATCGCAGCTGCGGCTGTTTTGAATACCACGCCGCCGGAGAAGGGCTGGCGAAAATGGCGCGGGAGTATCTGGCAACGCAGCCCGATTACCGCGGCGCGCTGCGCGCAAAAACGTGCGAACAAATCACCGCCGCCGACCTCTTCGGCGCATATGACAGCGGCGACGCCATCGCCCGGCGGGTTCTCAACGAGGCCATCGTCTACTGGGGTATGGCGATCGCCAATCTCGTCAGCGCCTTCAATCCGGAAAAAATCATCTTCGGCGGCGGCGTCTTCGGGCCGGCCGCCCGTTTTCTCGACCACATCCACGCGGAGGCGAAGCAATGGGCGCAGCCCATCAGTTTCGCACAGGTCGAACTGGCCGTATCGACGCTCGGCGGTGATGCCGGTCTCATCGGCGCGGGCCGGCTGGCGCTGGGGGCGTAAAGGAGCACGAAGCACACGAAGTCGTGAATTTGCACTATTGATATTTAATTAATTGGTTTTTCCTTCGAGTCCCCCTGGTTAATGAATTACTCAGGCTATTTGGGAGCAGTCATGAATTATAACCGCAAGTATGTTTTTGCCGCGGCGTGTCTGGCCATGCTGGTGTTCGGCATCGTCATGACCATCCTCGGTTCCGTGTTGCCCTCCCTGATCGTCAAATTCGGTCTCGACAAGGTGGACGCCGGTTCGCTCTTTCCGCTGATGACCGTCGGCATGCTCATCGGCTCGCTCTTTTTCGGCCCGGTCGTCGACCGCTACGGTTACAAGATACCCTTCATCCTTTCCTGCGCCCTGATCCTGGCCGGTCTGGAAGTTCTCGCCTTTGAGAATCAACTCTCCATCATGCGCCTCGCCATGTTTCTGGTCGGACTCGGCGGCGGCGTCGTCAATGGCGGCTCCAACGCCCTGGTGGCGGACATCGCCGAAGAGGATCGCGGCGCCAAGCTCAGCCTCCTTGGCGTCTTTTTCGGCATCGGCGCCTTTGGCATCCCCATGAGTCTGGGCGTCCTGCTGGGCTATTTCGACTATACCACACTGATCGCCGTTATCGGCTGGACGCTGCTCATCCCGATTCTCTTTTTCCTTTTCATACGCTTCCCGGCGCCCAAGCAGATGCAGGGTTTTCCCCTCAAGGAAGGCTTGAAACTCATCAAGGAAGTCCCCTTGCTCCTCTTCGGCCTGATCCTGTTTTTCGAGAGCGGCATGGAGATCACCGTGGGCGGGTGGACCTCCACCTTCTTCAGCGAAGAGTTGATGATCGATACATCGCGGGCGGTTTTTTACCTTTCATTTTACTGGCTCGCCCTGATGGCCGCCCGCATCATCATTCCCAAATTGCTCAAGACCATGCAAGCCGACAGGCTGCTGCGCGGATTCATCTTTCTGGCCATCGCCGGCTCGCTGCTGCTGATTTTCACCAGGAACCTGGGACTGGCGCTGGCCGGTGTGATGCTCATCGGCTTCGGATTTGCCGCCGTCTTTCCCGTCATCCTGGGATTGGTCGGCGATCGCTATCCCCATCTTTCCGGCACCGCCTTCAGCGTCGTCTTTGTCATGGCGCTCACCGGCGGCAGCCTCATGCCCTACCTCTCCGGACTGGTGGGCAACAGCCACGGTTTGCGCATGGCCTTCATCATCGTCCCGGTCAGTCTGGTCATCATGCTGGGGCTATTATCGGTGGTTCAGCGCCGGAACCAAGCCGGGAGCTGACAAGAGCCAGGCGGTGGGCGCCACCTGCTTTGAGGCTGCTGCAGAAGGCCTGGCACCGCGTGTTGACGGGTTATCTGCAGCAACTTGAATCCATCCCGTCCATAAAACCAGTCACCTGTGCACCCCCGGGGTCGCAAAAAACGCGACGCCCGGGATTATTTGACTTTTTTCAGCCGCCTCTTATGATGGAGCACAGCCGCTGTTCAATCAAGTGATCATGAAGCGCGGAAGCGCAGAATGGTATCCAGGGCAGGCGATTCAGGCAAAGCGCTTTGCAGCGACTCAAACAGGATGGAAGACGCAGACCGATCGGAATGACGCACCGGGTATATTTCCCGGCTGCAAATAATATATGTTACCCGGATACATCATGAACAGCCCCGGGCCCATGCGTTGAAAAACTTGCAAATTCATTCCCAATTAATCGACAGGAGATGCACATGTTGGCAAAACAATGGCTGGAGAACAGCCGCAAAGTCATGGATACTATCGAAGCGACGCAGATGGAGAACATTCAAAAAGCGGCGGAACTGATGGCGGCATCCATCGCCGCCGGCCGCTGGGTGCACACCTTCGGCTGCGGCCACGCCACCCTTCCGATTGAAGAGATGTACCCGCGCATCGGCGGATTCGTCGGATTTCATCCCATGATCGAAATCCCCCTCTCCTTCTTCACCCACATCGTCGGCGAGATGGGCGTGCACCAGTTCGTCTTTCTCGAACGCGTCGAAGGCTATGGTCAGCAGATCATGAAGTCGTACAATTTTGACCAGCGCGACACCATGTGGCTCTTTTCCCACTCGGGCATCAACAACGTCAATATCGATATCGCGCTGGAGGCAAAACGGCTGGGCATGAAAATCGTGGTATTCGGGTCGGCGGGTGAATTCTCCAACGTCAAAACGCGTCACTCATCAGGAAAACAGATTTTCGAACTGGCCGACGTGGTGGTGGACACCTGTGTGCCGGCCCAGGATGCTTCCGTGCCGCTGAAAAATCATGTCGACAAAATCGGGCCGGTCTCGACCATGGCCTTCGTCACCGCGGTGTGGATGACGGTGTGCACGGTGGCGGAAATTTTGGCGGATCGCGGCATCAAGCTCCATATCCATCCCTCCCACAACGTCCCCGGCGACACCACCGCGCGTCAGCGTCTCGATGAAGCCCTGGCGGAGTATAAAAAGCGGATTGCGGGGGTATAATTACAATCCTTCAGACGCGGCGCAGACAGGCCGGCAGGCCACTGTCTGCGCCTGTTTTCTCTCCTCCTCACTCAAGGCTGCCATCCGCTCAAACACCAGCGCCTTGATCGCCTCCACCGGCAACTCTTTGATTTCATCGTAGGGTATGGGCGGAGCGACGGCCAGGGTCATCCTGCCCGGCCGGATGAGCAGACTCCCCTTGCGGTTGATCCGGAAGGCGTCGATCATCATCATCGGCGCCACATCCACGCGGCCCGCTTTGGCGAGATAGAAGGTGCCGCGCTTGAACGGTGCCAGGCGGCCGGTCAGCGTGCGTCCCCCCTCCGGCAGAATCAGGATGGAAGTCCCCGCGTCCAGCGCCTGCTGCGCCTTTTCCAGACTCTTCAGGGCCGAACGCGCCCGCGTCTGGCTGATGGGAATCATGCCGATCGCTTTGATGATGCGGCCATAGAAGAACCAGCTGAAATGATCTTCCAGCTCGACGCCGCGGAAGGAGTGGGGCACATGGCCATACAACACAAAGACATCGAAGAGATTGACGTGGTTGGACATGAAGAGGTAGGTGCGCTGTGGATCGAGATGCTGCGCACCCGTCACGCTGACGCGGACAAAAAGGGCGCGCATGATGAGGCGGCAGGCCGCCTTGATGAGACGGTCGAAGCGCCGCGGATCGATGAAGAGGCTGGCGACGAGCACCACCGAACCGGCTACTGCAAAGGTGGTCACGCCCGAGATCCAGGCCGTGAGTGAGATGATCCCCTGCACTATATTTTTCAGTACCTTCATGCCGTAGATGCCCCTTTGGCTGTGCCTGCCGTCGAATTCGAACTCCGCCCCTGCACTATTTTTTTCAGGAACCGCATGTCGCAGATGCACCAGAGAATGAGTAGCCATCATCCTGTCGCAAGCAGCGGACGTTGGCTTCGCCAGGCTCCATCAAGGAAGCAGGAAGGGGTGTTACGCGAACGCACCGCAAGGACGGACTGATCATGTTTGTGCGACTGCCGCAGAATCACTCGCCGGCGCAAAAACCGTGAGATGGCGCGGCAGGACGGAGACCGTGATGGGCGTGTGGCCGAGAATCTCGCCGTCCGGGGTCAGAATCCGGGTTTCGGCGGGCGCAAAATGGACTTTTTCCGCCTGAAATGTCGCAATTTCCTTCATGTGAACGTGCGAGCCCTTGAAAATTTTGGGCAAGGCGGCGAGCAGGCGCAGTCGCGACGCACGGCTCATGATCACCACATCGAGACGGCCGTCGTCGATCGCGGCGTCCGGTGCCATGATCATGTCGCCGCCGGTCTTGCGGGAATTGCAGATTTCGACAAAGATGTTGTCGCCGTGATAGGCACGGCCGTCGATCTCGCCCGTCAGCGGATAGGATTTCAGATGCCGGGTGATGATGAAAACACCGATGACATAGCTGAGATCCCCCCAGCGTTTGTAGAGGCTCGCTTTTTGCGCCACGTCGGCGACGAACCCGAAACCCAGGATATTGATGAAATAAAAATCGCGATCCGCAGCCGCACAATGCCCCAGGTCCACTTTGCGGGATTTTCCCGCAGCGATGACAGTGATGGCATGCTCCACCGAGTCCAGCGGCACATCGCGGGAGAAAGAGTTGCCGGTGCCCACCGGGATGATCCCCAGCGGAATCGGCAAGGAGGCGTCGCCCTGCATCATGCCGTTGACCACCTCATACAGGGTGCCATCCCCGCCGACGGCGATGATGCCATCCCAGGCCCCCTTGACTTCCTTTTGTGCGATTTCGATCAGGTGGCCGGCATACCCGGAAGTTCTCATCTCGACTTCCAAACCGTGTTGCCGAAACAACGCCAGTGCTTTCTCCGCCGTGGCGCCGCCACGTTTGCGTCCGGCCAGCGGATTGACGAGCATGAGCAATCTCATAAGTCTCCTTGTTTTTCCGAGCGACGGGAATTAGAAGGGCAGTGCGTGCTCATCGGGATGCGCTTCGATCCGCAACACTTCTACCACCACATAGTTGCTCATGCCCCGCCAGGGCACGGCGTGCAGGTACTCCTTGTAACGCACTTCGACGAATTTGCCGCTGGCGCGTTCGAGGCGTTTGGCCGTGCTGTCCTGGGCGACACTGAATTCGAATTCGTTGCTCTGCAAGGCGCCGGGCAAGGGTGTCTTGAATCCGGCCTGAATCAGCCTTCCCTCCCAGGTCTTGAATACATACCCTTTGCGGACGATAAAATTCAGCGTGCCGGCTTTGACGCCCTCGCCAAAGACAAAATAGTAGCGCCACCACAAAAAAACCAGCACAATCACCAACAGGAGGATGACCGAGATGATGAGATACTTTTTAAATTTCATCGCACTGACGACTCCATGAATGAATTTCATGAGCAGCGGTTGATATTGCGAAAAAAATAGCCAATCGCTTCACCAAAAACAAGTAAAAATTCAAATTCATCTTGACGCAAGAATAAATATTTTATATTTTAGGTTATCATTTGGTAAAGGCACACGATCATCAACCAAGGAGGACGCCATGGCCAAGAGTCAGGATGCGAAAAAAAAAGAGACCAAGAAGAAATCTGAAAAGACCCTGAAAGAGAAGAGAGCGGAAAAAAAGGCCAAAAAATCGGGCAAATAAGAGTTGTCCAAAGCGAACAACTGCTCCNNCCCGGACGACAGATGGCAGGGGGCATCCTGCCCCATTCGCAACGTTTGCGGGCAGAGGCCCGAAACGATCGCTTCCGCCCGGGGAACAGATTCCCCGGGCGATCATCCGGCGAATCCAGGATCGTGCGGGCGATCATGATCCGGGATCGTCCGGGCATGCTCCCCCCTTGGAGGCTGAAAGTTAAAATGATCAGGATTTTTGTCGATGCCGATGCCTGCCCGGTCAAGGGGGAGGTCTATAAAGTGGCCAAACGCTATGGGCTCGGTGTGATGCTGGTCGCGAACAAGCCGTTGCGCCATCCGCCGCAAGCCGGCATCGAACTGGTGCTGGTGGATCATCACGGCGATGCGGCTGATCAGTGGATCATAGCCCATTGTGGCAGCGATGACATCGTCATCACCGCCGACATTCCGCTGGCCGCGCAATGCATCGCCCAGGGAGCCCGCGTCATTACGCCCGGCGGAAAAATTTTCAACGAAAACAATATCGGTGCCGCATTGGCCACCCGCGATTTGCTCTCCGATCTGCGCGGTGCCGGGGCCATCACCGCCGGCCCCCCTTCTTTTCAGCCATCGGATCGATCCCGCTTTCTCCAGTCGCTGGACCGCATCATCCAGGAAATCCGCCGCAAGTGACCGTGCCCTATTCCCCTGCATGCTCGCGCGGCGCATAGGAACGCTCCGGATCGACCGCTTCCACGTACTCGCTCTCCCAGCTTTTGTAGAAAATCTGCCGCAACCGCGCCGCCAGCCTGTCACTGCGAATGACCACGCCGGCATTGCGCGAAGTGTGGAAATAGCTTTTTTCCCCATTGCTGGTTCCCAGCCAGAACGCCTTCTCATCCACCACCATGAACTTGCAGTGTTCCACGCGCGCGTAGGAAATGTACCCGTCCGACCATTCGGGGATGACGCTGAAGTGAACCGCGATGTTCTCCAGGGCGGCCAGTTCCCTGAGTGACGCTTCCGCGCGCGAGCCCTTCTGCCAGTCGGAGACCAGCAGCCGCACCCGGGCGCCGCGGGCTGCCGCCCGGCGCAACGCGCCATCCAAAGCCTCATAATAGGTGCCATCACGGCCGCGCGGCGAATAGGAGAGAAATTGCAGGCAAATCTCGCTTCGCGCAGCGTCCAGCAGGCGTACGATGTGGATTTCATCCCAGAGCGTGGTGTCGGGGATGAGAATCTTCGGACTGCAGGTGGGATGGATCGAAACCGGGCCATGGCGATCGCTGGTGATCTCGACCGGCACGGCATAGGATGCCGGCGTCAGAACATAGCGGCTGCTGTCGGGGTCCTGCAGCGCTGCGAGGCGCCAGTCAAGGTCGAACAAGTCCTGGTAGACGGCGGCGACGTGGCGATTGCGAATCAGCAAACCCAGTTCGTGGATATGGGTCAACGCGCGCCAGTCGAAATTCTGACTGCCGAGGAAGACCACTTCGCCGTCGACGACAAAGTATTTGGCGTGCTGCACGGAACCGGCCAGCGCAACGAAATCGATGAGGCGCACCGAGATGTTTTCCAGGCGCGCCAGGGAATCGGGCAGCACCGGATAGGTTTTATGCATGCGGCGATCGGCGATGATGCGGATTTGCACGCCGTTTCGCGCCGCCGTCATCAACGCGGCCGTGACCTGGTCGAGCGTTTCGCCCGGCCGGTGTGAAAGATAGAACTGTTCCAGATCGATGCGTTTTTTCGCGCCGTGAATGAGCTCGAGCCAGACTTCGAGGGTATTGCGGATATCGGGATTGTCCAGGGAGGTCTCCACCGGGATGCTCTCGACGAATTCAACCGGCTCTGCGGCGGGATGGTGTGCACAACCCAGTCCGAACCACAGGGCCAGGAGTAAGGTCACCGACACGATTCGTTTCATGGATTTCTCGGAGTGAGGATAGGTAATAAAAGATAATTAAAAAACGGTATCCGTCCGGTGATGCGCACCTGGCCACGCAGTTTTCCACCAGGGTCGTTCAAACCGTGTCATCCGCATCGAGCACCACCAGATCCGCATCCATGCCCACGGCGATGCGGCCTTTGCGGCCGTTGAGCCTATGGGGCACGCCATACCACCAGGCCCTCGACGAGCGTCGCCCACACCGAGTGATCCTCATTCAGCACCACCAGATCCGCATCCAGGCCCACGGCGATGCGGCCTTTGCGATCCTGCACGCCCAGGACTCTGGCCGCCTGCCAGGAGCCCGCGGTCACGGCTTCCTGCAGGGAACACCCGGTGAAGCGTTGAAAACGCCAGACGATATCGGCCATGCCGAGCGCGGAACCGATGAGCGTGCCGTCGAGGTAGCGGGCGGTGCCGTCCCTGGATTCATAATCGCGGCCGTTATAGATGTAGCGGCCCTCGGGCAGCCCGATGGCCTGGACGCCGTCGGTGATGGGGATGCAGCGTTCGATGCCGATGAGACGGCTGACCAGGCGCACCATGCCGGGATGGACATGGACGCCGTCGCTGATGAGCTGCGCGGTCACTTCGGGGTGTTCGAAAATCGCCAGCAGGGGGCCGGGTTCGCGGTGGCTGAGGCCGGGCATGGCGTTGAAGAGATGGGTGACGTGGCGGATGCCGGCGGCGAACGCGGTCTGCGTCTCCGCGTAGGTCGCATGGGTGTGGCCGAGCGCGGGCACGACGCCGTTTGCCAGGAGGGCATCGATGAGATCGAGATGGCCTGGAAGTTCCGGCGCGAGGGTCATCATCTTAAGGGCGCCGCCGCAGATATCCAGCACCTCTGTGAGCGGGCGCGTTTTCCGGTCGTAAATGCAGCGCGGCTCCAGTCCGCCCTTTTTGAGCGGATTGATGTAGGGGCCTTCGAGGTGGATGCCCAAAATCCGCGCACCGTCGACGGGCGTCTGCATCGCTTCGGCGGCGTGGCGGAGATGCCGGTTGTCGCCCTCGGGAAAGATGACGCTGGTGGCGAGAAAAGCGGTGGTGCCGAGGCGGGCCAGGGTTTTGGCCATGGTTTGCAGCGCCTCGGGAGTGGCGTCCAGGACGTCGGCGCCGCCGGCGCCCTGGATGTGGAGATCGATAAAGCCCGGGATGACCCGTCTGCCGCCCACATCGAGCGTTTGGCCGGTGGTCGCATCAAGTGGTTGCAAAGCAGCGATGCATCCCTGCCGGATCGCGATGTCGAGGGGATGCGCGCCCTCGAGCAGGCGGGCGTTTTTCAAAACGATGTCGAAGGCAGGTCTCATGGTCGTCGTTTCAGAGAATTCGTCTTGTCACAGCAGGGTCATGGATCCGTGACTGTCGGTCAGATTTTTTTGCCGCCCGGGCCGGCAAAAAACCAGATGATGAAGCCGACCACGGGGAAAATGAGAATCAAAAGCGTCCAGAGAATTTTCGCCGCGGTGGAAACACGGCTGTTGAAGACCTGCAGAATCGCCCAGATGTCGGCGATGAGGATGAGCAGGCCGATGAGGGTTTTGAACATGGCAGTTTCTCCTTTCAGGATGGGTGCATTACGGGTACGCCAGGGGTGCCAGCAGGGAATCGATACGCACCAGCGTGTAGTTTCGGGCGCGCAGCGCATCGATCAAATCACCCAGGCGCAGATAGAATTTATCCGTGCGGCGCGGGTCCGTGCCCATGTGCATCAACAGGATGAAGCCGTTGAGACCGTGCGCGTCGCGCGATTCATAGTCCCAGATTTTATTCCAAATGACCTCGGAGGGGGCATAGTTTTTCATATCGGGCGTGGTATAATCGGCATGGGTGCCGGTTCCGGGGGTGAAATTGAAGAGGGTCACACCGAGATCGGCCGCCCATTGGACGTGTCGGGCGTTGTACCATTCGTAGGGCGGGATGAAGAGAGCGTCCGGAAGGCGCTCGATGCCGAAAGTTTCCATGATGCGGTAATTATCGAGCAGGTCTTTCTTGAACAGGGTCTCATCGACCAGGGAGGAATCACGGTTATGCCACGGCGCATAGAGCAGGTGTTTGTCGGAATGGGGACCGAGATAGTGGCCATCGTCCACAAGCGCCTTGATGAGGCCGGCTGTGGCGGGATCGCGGTAAAAATCGCCGGTGAAGAAGAATCCGGCCTGGAGATTTTTTTCCGCCAGGGTGCGGCGGATGTGATCGCCGCCGTCGGCGAAATCGCCGCCGGTGAAGATCAAAGCCAGATCGCATCGCGTGGTATCGCCGCGGATGACCGCGCCGTGATCCCGGGTGAAGTATTTCGCCTCCCGGGCATCTGCCAGGACGGCGCAGGCCAGCAGGAGGAGAGCGAGAGTTCTTTTCATGGTGCAATATAATGTATTTTCAATCGCCATGCCAGTACTCTTTTCTTGGTACGCATCTTTCCGACGCGGGAGTGTTTTGCGATACGTTTTCGCGGCTGCGGCGGGCGTGGCGGTTGTTGCCAGGATCGTCCGCGTTCCCACCCTCATGCGGCTTTCTCACGGGGTTCAGTCCCGTTGCAAAAACCGGCGCGGGTGGAACCCTTCATGACAGGCACCGTGGAGCCGGGATGGTGATGCAACGGGCAAACAGTCTTGGCCTCTTGGCCTGGTTCTTCAGTTTACCAGAAAGCGCCCGTCTCACAAATACCCATAGCGCCTTCTGCCGACAAAGCGGCGCTCGAAATGATCCTTGAGGGTCAGAAAGGCCGTATCCACGTCTTCCACGATATGGAAGAGTTTGAGATCGGCAGCATCGATGACGCCCCATTCGACCATCTTGTCGAAATCAATGATCTGGCGCCAATAGGAGCCACCATAAATGATGATGCAGAGATTTTTGGAAACTTTATGCGTCTGCACCAGCGTGAGCAATTCAAAGAGTTCGTCGAGCGTGCCGAATCCGCCCGGAAAGACCACCAGTGCTTTGGCCAGATAGACGAACCAGTATTTGCGCATGAAAAAGTAATGAAATTCGAGCGACAAATTCTCGGTGATGTAGGGATTGGGGTATTGCTCGAAGGGCAGGCTGATGTTCAGGCCCATGCTGCTGCCGCCGGCCTCCCAGGCGCCGCGATTGGCGGCTTCCATGATGCCCGGTCCGCCGCCCGAACAGACGATGAAGCGTTTGTTCTCCTTGAGACCCATGGACCATTTGGTGAGGCGGTGCGCCAGTTCGCGGGCGGCTTCATAATAGGGCGCGATGCGCACGGCCTGTTGCGCGTCGGCCAGTTCTTTGCGGTATTTGCTGCGGTGATTGCGGCCCTCCTCTTTTCTGGCCTGGATCTCCTGCAGACGTTTTTCAGCCTCCTCGAGCGGCAAGATACGCGCCGAGCCGTAAAAGACTACGGTATCCTTGATGCGGTTGCGGCGCAGGCGCTGCAGCGGTTCCAGATATTCCGCCAGAATGCGGATGGTGCGCGCATCGGGACTGTTGAGAAAGTCGGTATTGGCATAGGCCTTGACAAGTTCTTTGGGCGGCGGCGGATTGCGTTTTTCTTCTTCGGACATGATGGCTGCCTCACGATGACAAATTGGAATAAAAATTGCGTTTCAGCCAGATCAGAGTCTGGCGGATGGCCTGATTGCGGTGGTGAGATGCGGTATAGGCATGGGAAGCGCCGGGAATTTCCATAAAGTCGGCCGGCGGCAGCGCCAGATCGCGAAAATGGTGGAATCCCTCGATGAAGACCTTGTCATCGGCGCCGCCCTGCAAAATGAACTTGGGCATCGTGAGACGGGCAAAGGCGCCGGCGACATCGTATTGAATGGCGTCCTCCCAAAAGGCCTTGCGGATCAACCAGCCCTCGTGCTCATAGATTTCCGTCTGACGGGAGAGCAGGTGCACATCCTGAATGTAGCCTTGAAACACCCGCTGCATATCGGGGACCGCGGACCAGGTGACCAGGACATCGGCGGGGGTTTCGGCGAGGGTGAGAATGGCGGTCGCAGCGCCCATGCTCAAACCGAGAAGCGCCAGTTTGTCGTAGCCCTGCTGCCGCGCCCACGCCATGGCATCGCGCAGATTGGCGATGTTGTGGCTGATCAACGTGTCGGCAAAGTCGCCGGCACTGTCCCCGGACCCGTAAAAATCGAAACGCAGCGCATCCGCGCCGTCGGCATTGATGGCGCGCCCCAGTTCCACGAAGATGCGGCGGTGCTCGCATTTGCTGCCGGTGAAGCCATGACAGAGGATAACCAGTTGGCGGCTGCCACACTGATGCGCCACTGCGGCGATCTGCTGGCCTTCACTGAGAAATGTGAAGGGGGTTTCGCATGTTGTCCGTGCTTTTTTGGGCATAATCGAATCCTGACCTTGTATGGAATCATGTGCCGGCTCAGAAGCGCCTGGCAGGTGCCTTCAGACTGTGCGTTCATCCGATGCCTGCGCCAGACCGCAGCGTGCTGACACAAGGGGAAAAAAATAGCGCTGACACGAGGTCAGCGCTAAAAAGGGTGTTTTTCCCAGCACCACACACAGCTACCCACACCCGACACTGTGCCTTTCGGCACAATATTCAAGTTAATCATTTTCATGAGAAAGTCAAGTCATTTCTGCTGCCGGGCGGCAAAAACGACCCCAAAAGGACTATTTATGGTGTTTTTCGTCTAGCAGGCGACTAAATATGGGGATACAGGCGATGACCGTGCGCCGTAATCTCATCCGTCCAGCGAGCGCGGGGCTGTGCAGAGGCCGCCGAATCGCGTCGGTTGGGGCTATGAAACCGTTGCCGGACAGCCAAAATGCCGAATTGCCCGGGAGTTTGCTGGAATGCGGATGTTGCGAATTGAAGCGGTGAAACCTGCCGGGTGCACCAAAAAAAAGGCCATCCCGTATGGGATGGCCTTTGGGGGGTTCCGTCTAGTACATATCGCCGCCCGAGGGCATCGGCGGGGTCGCCGACTTGGGCTCGGGTTTTTCAGCGATGGCGCACTCGGTCATCAGGAAGAGGCTGGCCACAGAGGCCGCATTCTCGAGGGCGATGCGCGATACTTTGGTCGGGTCGATGACGCCGGCCTTGTAGAGGTCTTCGAACACCTCGGTTTCGGCGTTGAAGCCGAAAGCGCCTTCGGTGTCGCGGACTCTTTGCACGACGATGGAGCCTTCCCAGCCCGCATTTTCAGCGATGAGGCGGATGGGCTCTTCGAGGGCGCGGCGCAGGATGGCAACGCCGATCTTCTCATCGCCAGTGACCTGCAGTTTATCGAGGCCCGGAAGGGCGCGCAGATAGGCGATACCGCCGCCGGGCACGATGCCTTCTTCAACCGCGGCGCGGGTGGCGTGCAGGGCATCTTCGACGCGGGCCTTTTTCTCTTTCATTTCGACTTCCGTAGCCGCACCGACGCTCAGCACCGCAACGCCGCCGGCCAATTTGGCCAGGCGTTCCTGCAGTTTTTCGCGATCGTAATCGGAGGTTGAGGCTTCGATCTGCTTCTTGATCTGGCCGATGCGCGACTTGATGTCTTCGGTCTTGCCGGCGCCTTCGACGATGGTGGTATTGTCCTTGTCGATGGTGATGCGTTTGGCATGGCCGAGATCGGTCATGGTGGCATTCTCCAGCTTGAAACCGGTCTCTTCCGAGATCACCCGGCCGCCGGTCAAGGTGGCGATATCTTCCAGCATGGCCTTGCGGCGATCGCCAAAGCCGGGGGCTTTCACGGCGGCGACGCGCAGGGTGCCGCGCAGCTTGTTGACCACCAGAGTCGCCAGGGCTTCGCCCTCAACATCCTCGGCGATGATCAGCAGGGGACGTCCGGTCTGAGCGGTTTTCTCGAGAATCGGCAGCAAATCCTTCATGGCGCTGATCTTTTTGTCGTGGATGAGCACGATCGCCTCATCGAGGGAAGCTTCCATGGTGTCCGGATTGGTGACAAAATAGGGGGAGATATAACCGCGGTCGAACTGCATACCCTCGACCACTTCCAGCGTGGTATCGGTGCTCTTGGCTTCCTCGACGGTGATNNATTGGCGGAAATGGCGCCGACCTGGGCGATTTCGGTCTTGCCGGGCAGCGGACGGCTCAGCTTTTTCAGCTCTTCGACCACCACCTTGACGCCTTTTTCGATGCCACGTTTCATCGCCATGGGATTGGAGCCGGCGGTGACGTTCTTCAGACCTTCCCGAATGATGGCCTGAGCGAGCACCGTGGCGGTGGTGGTGCCATCACCAGCGACATCGCTGGTCTTGGAAGCCACTTCGCGCACCATTTGCGCGCCCATGTTCTCCAGCGCGTCCTCGAGTTCCACTTCCTTGGCCACCGTGACACCATCTTTGGTCACCGTGGGGGCGCCGAACTTTTTCTCGATCACAACGTTGCGGCCCTTGGGCCCCAGGGTGGCGCCTACCGCTTTGGCGAGCTTGTCAACGCCGATTTTCATGGCGTTGCGCGCCTCAACATTAAATTCAATAATCTTGGCCATATGCTAAAACCTCCTGATAGGATTGCTCGTTTTAAAAAACCGTTTTCTTACATGATTGCAAAAATATCGCTTTCGCGCATGATCAAATAATCTTCGCCATCGATGGTGACTTCGGTGCCGGAATATTTTCCGTACAGGACCTTTTCACCCACCTTGACGGTCATTTCGATTTTGGCGCCGTTATCGGAAATTTTGCCCGGTCCGACCGCGACAATGGATCCCTGCATCGGCTTTTCTTTCGCCGTATCGGGAATGATGATGCTGCCCTGTTTGACTTCCTGCTCTTCGAGCGGCTTGACAACCACGCGATCAGCCAAAGGTTTAATCTTCATATTACATCCTCCAATGTGTCTTAATCTATTATTTTAGTTATTTACTGTTAGCACTCTCTTTAGATGAGTGCTAACAACCTATAATATAAGAAAATTTTCGAATTTGTCAAGCATTTTTTCTGTGAGCCACAAATAAGCCATTTTTCGCTTGACATTAATGGGCCGAGTGGATATATTTAAATTGTCGTAACTTCATTTGTTCTTTATATTTCTTGCAGCACCGTCTTGCACCAAAACCCAATCCATGGACCGAGAAATGATGCCTTAACGCTAGCAGGAAGGGGCGTACCGATGAAAGAATTCGTGGAGTACATCGTCAAACATCTGGTCGATAATCCGGACGAAGTGAAAGTCTCTGAAGTTTTCGGCGAGACCACCGTCGTCTATGAACTTCGGGTCTCCCAACCCGATATGGGCAAAGTGATCGGAAAAAATGGCCGCACCGCACATGCCATCCGTGTGCTGTTGAGCGCTGTGTCGCGCAAAGCCGGGAAACACGCTACCTTGGAAATCTTGGAATAATCAATTTGATCATAGAGAGGGAGACATCGGATATCGATGCTCCTGGTTGATGAAACGGGTTATCCGGAACTTGGCTGAATGAGCATAAGGCCGTCTGTGCAGGGGCGCAACGGCCCTTTTTTTTCGCTATTTGTGGTATTTTTCATGCCGGAGGATGGTGAAACCGCGATAGAGTTGTTCGAGGAATACCGTCAAGGCCAGTTCGTGGGCGTAGGTCATGGCGGACAACGAGAGACGCTGGTCGGCGCGCTCGAGGAGTGGTGCGCCGAGGCCGTGCGCGCCGCCGATGCAAAAAACCAGATTCCGCCCCCCGGCCATCATTTGGCGTTGCAGAAATTGTGCAAAAACGGGGGAGTCCATGCCTTTGCCGCGACTGTCCAGTGCCACGCAATAATCATTGGCCGCCACCTGCTCCAGCATGCGCTCCCCCTCACGGCGGCAGATCTCTTCAGGGGGCTGCTGCAGGATTCGCTCCGCTTTGATCCAGTGGTGCTCCACGGAGGCATAATGTCCGATTCGCGACAGGTACTCCGCGCACAAAGCCTGATAATGTGGATTGGCTGGTTTGCCAACGGTCAAGATGCGCAGTTTCATGGATGAAACATCACTCCGCGATACATTTTGGAACACAAATCATGAAAGATGACAAAAACGCCGGCGTCTCCACCAGCCGCATAAAATTCTGCGATCTCCGCTGTGAACATGCCTCTTTTCCCGGCGAAGAACACCTCGATGGCGCCAAAAGCTGTCGCACATTTGCGGCGTTGTGGTGCCGGGCGCTGCAGCAGGTCGTCAGCAAAAATGCGCCCTGCGCCGTCCAGTTTGGCCAGCGCCGTCCGAAATCCAACCTCTAGCCGTCATCCGCCATTCACCGCTGCGGCAGGTATTGCGCGCCGACCCGGAGGCGGCCGCTGAAGAGCGAATATTCCGGCATGCGCTGAAACCGCGGCCGCAACGACAGCAGCTGGCGCACCCGTACTTCCTTGAGGCTGTCAAAAGCCGCCTGGTCGGAGGGAAGGATCGGATCGCCGGAGGAATTCTTGATCTTCAGGGGATTGATGGGCCGGCCGTTTTCATAGAACATGTAGTGCAGATGCGGGCCCGTCGCCAGGCCGGTGCTGCCCACATAGCCAATCACATCACGCTGCCGCACCGCAGCACCCGCCGCAATGCCCTCCCCGAACCGGCTCAAGTGTCCATAGAGCGTGACAAAACGCGGATTCTTGTGACGGATTTTGACGAAATTGCCGATGCCGCCATCGTAGCCCTTTTCGATGACCACACCATCCGCCGCCGCCGAAACCGGCGTTCCCGCCGCCGCCGCAAAATCGACCCCGTAATGCGGCCGGACGATTTTCAGGATCGGATGGCGGCGGCCGCCCANNCCGCCGCTGAAATGGGAACTGATGCGGCGGTAATTGAGCGGTGACTTGAGAAACGTCTTCTGAAAAGAGCGTCCCTGGAGATCGTAATAGCCGCGCACCTTGTCGTCTTTTTCAAACCAGACCGCGGTATACTCCCCACCGGCCCCTAGGTATTGGCCACCCAGAACCCGGCCATAGCGGACGAAATCGCCGACGCTGTCCGCTTTGGCAGGATCCAGGGCATGGATGCTCTCAAACAGAATGCGAAACTCATCGCCGACGCGGGGATCGACGAAAAAATCGATATCCCATTGAAAAACATCGCTGAAGGCGACGATGAGTTCATCGCTGTGTCCCATGGACTTTACCGCATCATACAAGCTGGTGCGAACATAACCGCAAATCCCCTGTTCCCGCATCATCAGGGGAACCTGTAAAATCTCCGGCTGCAAAACCCCCGAAGAATCGCGGAGCACGCGAATGGTGCGATCCGTACTCGGATAGTATTCAAATCCGTGTACCGTGCCCAGCGAATCGGTTAGAATACTATAGCGGCTGTCGCCTCGTATCCTGCGCACATCGAACACCTGACTGAACGAGGCGACGATATCGGATGTCATGACGCGATCGAAAATATCCCGCGACAGAACCTGTTCGAGGGTCTCGCCATAGCGAAAAGTCCCCTCTTTGCGAAGAAAGATTTTTTCCCGCTCAGAGCGCTCCCCCTCGCCATCACTTATGGATGATATTTTGTTTCCACTCTGGCATGAAAGCAATACGACAAACAAAATCAGCAAACTTTTTTTGAATCGCAGCATGAACAATGCGAAACCTCCTCCCCCCCGCATGGACAATCAATCTTCGTGGAAGAGCCAGCCGATGCTTGCTTTCCAGCTCAAAAATACGTAATTTCCTGAAAAGACCCCATCCCTGGAGCACCTGATTCTATGGCAGCGCCCAAATTGCTCATCACCGGCGCCAGTGGCTTTCTCGGCGGCGCCTTGTACGCGCAAGCGCAAGAAGATTGGCGCGTCACTGCGCTCTGCAACACCACCTGTTTTCCGGGCATGGTGGCCCTCGATCTTTCTCAGCATGACGCGGTTCACGCCTTCGTACGCCGGTTGCGGCCCCGCGTCATCCTGCACGTCGCCGCCCATGCCAATCTGGACGCGTGCGAAAAGAATCCGCAGCAGGCGGAGCAGATAAATCTAACGGCCACCGCCACCCTGCTCGAGGCGGCGGATGCGGTGCAGGCACGTCTGGTGTTCGTCTCCAGCGATATGGTCTTCGACGGCCGTCGCGGCATGTATCGGGTGAGCGATGCGGTTTCGCCGCTCTCGGTTTATGGCCGCACCAAGGCCGCCGCCGAGGCGCTCATCCAGGCATCTCCTGGCGCCCATGTCATTGCGCGCGCCGCCCTGATTTACGGCCGGCCGCGTCTCGGCGGCGGCTCTTTTTCAGGGTGGCTGGAAAGTCGCCTGCGCGAGCGACAAGCGGCGACCCTGTATACCGATCAGTTCCGCACGCCGGTATGGGTCGAAAACCTCGCCGGCCAGCTACTCGAACTGGCACACAACGATTTTTCCGGCATCATCCACTGCGCGGGCGCCGAGCGGGCCGATCGCTTCCGCTTTGGCCAAATACTCTGCCGTCTGGCTGGTTATTCAGAGCAGCTGTTGGTGCCCGTCTCCATGCACGACCATGAGACGGCCGCGCCCCGGCCCGCGGATGTCTCGCTGGACACAGTGCACACCCGTCAGAGCCTGAAGACACCGCTCCTGGATATTGAAGAGGGCCTGACGCGCATGGTGTCTCAAGACCTCAAAGTTTTTTGAACAATTGTAAATATTTGAGTTTCCAAACCATCCAGATGGCCTCGCGCACGATGCGTTTCGACATCTTGGAAGAGCCGGCCGCCCGGTCGACAAAGACGATCGGTATCTCCTTAATGCGATATCCCTTGACCCAGGCGCGAAAATTCATCTCGATTTGAAACGAGTAGCCGTCGGATTGGATCCGGGTCAGATCGATGTGCTCGAGCACTTCACGGCGAAAACATTTAAAGCCGGCTGTGCAATCGCGCAGCGGCAGGCCGGTGATGAAGCGCGTATAGGTGCTGGCGAACATGCTCAACAGCAGCCGCCGCAGCGGCCAGTTGACCACGTTGACACCGTTGATATAACGCGAACCGATGACGATGTCGGCGGCGGCGCTGGCTTCGAGAAGACGCGCCAAATCTTTGGGGTCGTGTGAAAAATCCGCATCCATTTCGATGATGCGCGCATAATCCCGTTCCAGGGCATAATGGAATCCCGCGACATAGGCGGTGCCGAGGCCCAGTTTCTTTTCCCGCCGCAGGAGATGGACGCGCGGATCGTGGCGCTGCTGCTCAGCCACGAGGTCACCGGTGCCATCCGGAGAATGGTCATCGATCACCAGAATCTCGAGATCAGGAATCTGCTGCTGGAAAATGGCCTGTAAAAACGGCACAATGTTCTGCTGTTCATTATAGGTGGGAACGATTACCAGGGTCTTCAAAGGCTGCTCCTTGATTCGATGACTCCCGTCGCAATAACTTTCCACATCTGTTTCATGCCGTCATTGGCGGCGCAAGCTGTTGCTGCAGACGCAACAGACCGCCGCGCGCATCGCTCAGAGAGAGACCCAACACGCGCAGGGCCTTATCGACCCGCAAGCCGGAATTCATCGGACGCGGGGCTGTCTGGCCGAGTTCTGCGGTTTTGATGCGGGTGATCAGCGCCGCGTCGAGTCCAAAGACCTCCGCGATGAGGCGTGCAAAGTGGTAGCGGTCGATGATTTCACGGCCGGCAACATGGTAAAAGCCGCTCGCATTGGCGGCGACGATGCGCCACAATCCCTCCGCCAGTTCATCGGCGAGCGTTGTATTACCGAACTGATCGTCAACGATGCGCACCGTCTGGCGTTTTTGCAGCGTATCGATGAGCCAGGTGACGAAATTGGGGCGCACGCTTTGCGCCTGACCATAAAGCACCATGGTGCGCGCCACGGCAAAATGGATATCCGAGGCGCGCAACACATTCTCGCCGGCCAGTTTGGATTTGCCATAGTAGCCGATGGGATTGGGCCGCTCCTCTTCGCTGTACGGACCATTTTGTCCGTCGAAAATGTAATCGGTCGACACGTGCACCAGTTTGGCATGATGGCGACGACAGGCGCGGGTCAGATTTTCGACCGCCGTGACATTGGCGCGCCAGCACCGTTCGCGCTCTTTTTCCGCGCCATCGACATGGGTGTATGCCGCAGCATTGACGACCCAATCAGGCTGGAATTCCTTCATAAGCGCCATCACCACCGCGCGCTCCCCCAAATCAATACGCCGATAAGGGAATGCGCCCGCGGTGACGCTCCCTTCCTGCAAATCGATCTGCACGATTTCCGCATCGGCTGGGGCCGAGGCGGTGAGTTTTTGTCCGAGCAGCCCATTGCTGCCGGTGATCAGATAACGCATCATCGATCCCATGCTATAGTTTACAGCCGTTACGGCGAAATGCGCGCAACTTTTCCTTGATATCCGAATGGGTCGTTGCCAGCATCTCGGCGACCAGAATGGCGGCATTGGCGGCGCCCGCCTTGCCGATGGCCATGGTGGCTACAGGAATGCCTTTGGGCATCTGCACGATGGCATACAAGGCATCCACCCCGTTGAGTGCGGAACCCGCCAAAGGCACACCGATCACCGGCAGGAGCGTATGACTGGCGACAACGCCGGGCAGATGGGCGGCCATGCCGGCACCGGCGATGATCGCTGAAAAACCCGACTGCTCCGCATTTTTGGCGAATTGCGCGGTCTCGTCCGGGTTGCGATGGGCCGAGAGTACCCGCACCTCGAAGGCAATGCCAAAATAATCGAGCAGCGCATGAGCGGAGGACATGACTTCCGCATCCGAATCACTTCCCATCAATATGGCGACTTTGGGCATGTAGGTTCTCCTGACTGAGAAATAAAAAACCACGAAGGCCACGAATCAATTTCTTAACCTGCAAAATTCATACAATACAAAGGCACAAAGGCCGGCGGCTTCACCCCGTTTTTTTCTCCCGTCTCAAGGCAAAAATCACACCGCCGGGAAGGGTGGCGAGAATGCCGATCAGGTAGGCGAGAAATTCAAAGGCCACAATTTGCGCCGCAGGCAATCCGACCTGACCGAACAGGGTCGCCGCGCTCTGTTCACGAACCCCCAAACCGCCCAGAGAGACCGGCAGACTGGCGACCAGGGCCACGATGGGGATGAAAAGAAAAAAGTAGTTGACATAGGTGCGCACGCCCAGTGCTTGCGCAGCGCCATAATGGGTCAGAATGCGCAGACTCTGAATGATCAGGGACAAACCGAACAAGCGTACCAGGAAGGTGCGCTTGCGACGAAAGTCGTGCAGACTGTAGTAAAACGCCTTGGCTTTCACATGCAGCGATTGCGGCAGGAACAGGCGAAACATCCACGAAAATTTTTTAGCCAGGGGCTCATGGAACAAGAAAGCGGCGGCCAAAACCCAAATCGCAAATACGAGAATGATCGATTCGATGGCCGCTGCGGCGAACATTTTTCTGGCCATGAGCAGCGTTGCAAAAAGGCCCAGGGAAGCCATGGCGATAAAACCGATGAAACGATCCATGATCACCGTGGAAAGGGCGGCACTGGTTTCACCGCATACCCTGCGGATATCGAAAACGCGCAGGGCGTCGCCGCCGACATTGCCGATGAGAAAATTATTGAAAAACAATCCAACATGATAAAACGACAGCACCTGTCCGAAAGAGACGGAGATCTTTTTATGGCGCAGCAGCAGAAACCATTGCAGCGCGCCGAGCAGATTGCTGATGACCAATATCGTCAGACTGAATACCACGCCCCTCCAGGCAGCCTGTTCGAACTGCGCCAGCCATTGCGACCAGCCGATATTGCGCATCAGCAGGAAGACGAGGCCTGCGCTGACCGCCATTTTTGCCAGCGACCACCTGTGGTGCACAATAAATGACCACATTCCATTATAAAACCCGGTTAACACGCAATAGGTTCCTTTAATAACAAGCATGGAGTCTATGCAGCGATAGACTCCATGCGTTTGATACGTCACGATGAGTCAGGGGTTAGCGGCCGCCCGCAGCCAACTGGCGCTCTTCAGCCAATCGCGCCTTGGCCTCGCTGTCATCGGGATGACGCTTGACCCACTCTTCGAGCAATTCAATGGCTTGCTGGTGATCACCCATGCGGCTCAGGCTCGCGACCATATAACCAACGACCATGGGATTGTCAGGCTGTGTTTTGATGATCTCCCGGCCGCGGCGAATGAATTCGTCGGTTCTGCCCGCAAAATCATAGAGCTGCCCGATCCGCATCGAAAGACGGTAGTCTGGCACCGGAATCACCTTCTCCGGTACCGATTTCTCCATCTGATCGAGAACCTGGATGACCTTGTCATTCTGCCGGTTCATCAGATATTCCTGCGCCAGGCGCAGAAAAGCGGCACGATAATTCTGCAACAGTCCGATGACGTTGTCATCATAATAGACAGACGGATCATCGAGGCCGCGATATTTAAAGACTTCGGTCAGGTTTTTATGCAGCCGTTCGCTGGCCAGTACTTCGCCACTCATCGGCACCAATTTGAAAGCCAGCCCGTCCATGCGCAAATAGGGGTTGAGATTGATTTTGTTGTCGTCCGAAACCGTAACGGCGAAGGCGATGGGTTTGCGCCACTGGTTGGCATAGATGATATTGAGAATCATGAAATCCTGCACCCGCAACGCCTGACCGAAAACGGTCGGCTCCACAGTGATCTCGATCTCGTTGAGGACTTGTACCGGCTGTGTCACCGTACTGCCGATTTCACCCAGCACCTCTGATCGCGTGCGTTCCGGCACCGGAAATTTGATCTTTTGCGTCTTCCAGGGAACCAACTCGAGCTGATCGATCTGGTTGTCCGTCAGGGAAATCGGCACCTTGGGCTCCTGATTTTTCAACTGTTTGATGTACCAGCTGGTATTGAGCAGACTGAGATTGACAATGCGCACGTCGGTGCGAATGTTGTAAACGTACTGCAGAAACCACAGCGGGAAGGTGTCGTTATCGCCATTGGTGAAGAGAATGGTATTGGGTTCGCAGGATTGCAAAATATTATAGGAATAATCATAGGCCACATAATTGCCGGTGCGGTCATGATCATGAAAATTATGCGCGATGAGATTGATGGGGAGCGCCACAATCATCGCCAGGATCGCCACCGTACCGAGCACCTTGAAGACCATGTTGGAGGTCTTGCCGGCGCCTTCCTTCACCCTATAGAAGCGATCCTTCAACCATTCGAGTATGGCGCCCGCACCGATACCGATCCACAGCGCGAACGCATAGAAAGAGCCGACAAAGACATAATCCCTTTCGCGCGGTTGTGGATTCTCCTGGTTGAGATAGATGACAATGGCAACCCCCGTTGCGAGAAACAACGCCAGGATCATCGAGGCATGACGCCAGTGCTTTTTGAAATGGTGCAGGAGTCCGATGAGACCGATCAGAAAGGGCAAGGCGAACAAACCTTTGGCGGTGAAATTCTCGGCGATAAAGCCGTCCGGGCCCAGTGTGGTGCCTTTGCCGATGAACTGCCAGCCTAAATAGCGCAGATACATCTTTTTGATCTGATAATCCCACATGAAATTCATCTGTTTGCTGAATTGATAGGTCTGATAATTCTGACCGGGATATTGCTGTTTGAACTGCCATTCCGGCTGCAGGTTCTGAAAACGGCGCGGGAAGAGTCCCCAGGTGCCGTACTGTTCGCGGTTGAGATACTTGACCATGGCCTGAGCCGTTTCCGGATCATTCTCGTCGATGACCGGATTGAGTCCCGACCGGATGTAGATGAGCGCATAGGTGGAGTACCCCATCAAAACCAGAAGGAGTCCGATAAAGGTAATACTGGCGATGCGATGGCGATTGCTGATGGCCCAGAAGCAAGCGCCAAGAACCACGGCATAGAGCAGCAGCACCGCCCACATGCCGACATGCCCGGCGAGGAAGGGCACATATTGCACGACGCCGGGATAGATGGCCATAAAAATGGCGCCGACCACCAGCACAAAGAACGCGGCGTTGCGAGCGGTTATCTTTTGGCCGGTCACTTCGAGACGGCGGAAATAGACCACCAGGGCGATGGCGGGCACCGCCAACACCATGAGCAGATGAACGCCGAGAGCGAGGCCGATGAGGTAAGCGATGAAGAGCAGGTAGCGTTCCGCGCCTTTTTTCTCGGAATGCTCGAGCCAGTCCAGCACCAGATAGACGATGGCCGCGTTGAACAGCGTCGAAAACGCATAGACTTCGGCTTCCACGGCGTTGAACCAGACGGTATCGGTAAAAGCGAGCGCCAGCGCGCCCAGCAGACCGCTGGCGGTGAGAATGAGGCTGTCCGCCCAGTCCTTCGCTTCACCGCGCCATTGTTTGATCAATATGACGATCGTCAGATAGGTCAGCATAATCATCAACGAAGTGGTTATGGCGGAGAGGACATTGACGCGCAGCCCGATATCCGCCGTCCAGGGCAGCATGCTCGCAAGCCAGCCCATGAGAAGATAGAAGGGTGCACCGGGGGGATGCGGGATGGCCAGCAGATGGGAGCAGGCGATGAACTCCCCGCAATCCCAGAACGAAACCGTGGGGGCTATGGTGCGCATATAGATCAGGAACGAGAGCACAAAGGCCGCCGCAGCTCCGATCCGGTGTACCAGTTTGAATTTCTCCATGGGTCTCTCCGTTTAATTATCGATTGTTTGTTTGATTATTTTCAAAGCCTGTTGCGCGGAGGCGTCCCAGCTGAAGCCGGCCGCCCATTGACGCGCTGCGGCGCCCATCGTCTCACGCGTTTGCGGTTGACGCAACATGGTGACGAGCCATTCAGCCAGACGCTCGATGTTACCATAAGGATAGAACCAGCCGGTTTGCCCGTCGCGTACCGAGTCGCGCAGACCCGGTGAATCCGCGGCGATAACCGGAATGGCGCAGGCATTCGCCTCGATGACGGTCAATCCCCAGCCCTCCTTGGGAGAGGGATTGACCACCACCCAGGAGGCGTTGAGTTGCCTGACCTTCTCTTCATGCGAAACCTGTCCGGTGAAGCGAACGGCGTCTTGCAGGTTCAATTCACGAACCAGCTTGTGCAAATTCGCGGCATAATCGCCGTCACCGATGATGAGCAATTGTGCCTCCGCGATCTCTTTTTGCACCAGCGCAAAAGCGCGCAGGAGGTGATCCACGCTCTTGTAGCGTTTCAGTCGCCCCAGATAACCGATGAGCGGCTTTTCACTCTTTTGCGCCGGGTCTGCCTGGTATTGCGTCAAATCAACCCCATTGGGCAAAAGCGCCACTGCCGATTGAATGCCCTTTTGCAGCAACTCGTCGCGGGTGCTGGCCGAGACGGCGGCGAAGGGTGTACGCCGGTAGACCAGCGGCACCAGGCGTTCCGATAAATAGACATAGGAGGCGGGCAGAAAAGAGGCCTCCAGATAGATGCTGCGCCCGAACAGATGATGGACGATGGTCAACAAGGGCTCGCGGACGAACCAGGGGGTGTAGAAGGGAATCTTGTTGAGATCATCGATGACGATATCGAAGGGTTGTTGCCGCCGCAGCCGCCGATAGGCCATCGGCACGATAAAATTGAACGTATGGCGCCGGCCCCTGCGGATGGTGCGTATCCCGTCGACATATTCTTCCGCGGGCGCAGCGGCGAACGCGCTGCATAGCAGCGTCACCTCATGGCCGCATGCCGCCACGCGCCTGAAAATCTCATGCAAATGCACTTCGGCGCCCCCGCCCAGTGGATTGCGGATATCCTGCCAGTTGATGACCAGGATGCGCAGCGGCCGCTCCGGTTTTGGGCTGCTCACGAGGCCGCTCCGGGGTTCTTTTCCGGTTTTAGCCCCACGGCGCCGATATCCATGACGGTATACAGCGCCAGCGGGGTGCGGCGGAACTCTTCCCGCAAAAGCGAACGCACCTTGCTCAACAGCGGCCACGGCCCGGGATAGAGCGGCAGTTTGACGCCGGCTTTCTTCAGGACTTCGCGGCCGGCGCGATAGCAGAAACTGGGCCGCATCCAGTCGCCATACATCTTCAGTTTTCCAAAACCTGCGGCGGCAAGGAGACGCTCGAGTTGAGGCTTTGAAAATTCGCTCTCCCAGCCGGCGAACCATTTTTTGAGGAGAATCAGTACGTGTTTGACGGCCGTATAGAGATGATAGCGCTGCGGCACATCAACGACGGCGGCGGCGCCCGGTTTGAGCACGCGAAAATTCTCCGCCAGGATATCCTCGGGATTGGTGAAATGTTCGAGTAATCCCTGATGAAAAACCACGTCGAGGCAATCATTTTTAAACGGCAGATAAAAGGCATCGCCGCGCACGAGTGCGACGGGGTGCTGCCAGTCCTGCGCCAGACGCTGAATCACGCACAGCGCCGGTTGGGAATAATCGAGCATGACCACCCGGGCGCCATCGGCGCTGAGCGAAAAACTGTCGCGGCCGGAGCCGGCGCCCACTTCGAGAATCCATTTTCCCGCGGGATTGCCCAGGGCGCGTATCTGCCGGATGACGCGGTCGGAATTGGAATAGACCTGGTCAATCTCTTCCTTGTCCCGCCAGAAGGCATCCCAGACTTCACGCCGGTGTTGTGTCGTCGTCTGGCTCATCGCTCTTCTTGGTTGGGGCCGCTGCTTCCGGGGCGGATTCAGTGTCATGGGGCGCTTGCGCTGCACGCTCCCGGGCCGGTTCCGTATTCTCGGGCGCTTGTGGCGCTGCGGTTTGCGACGCTGCCGGGGCATCGGGCGCTGCCGCCGCGGCCTTTTTGTCCTTGTTCAACTCATCGACAAAATTGAGTTTCAATTCGCTGAGGATATGGTTGAAAAATTTGCCTTCTTCCTCGTCGAGATTGCCTTTGGTCTTGGCGTGAAGCATGTCGAGCATGTCGATGGTCAGGCGCGCCTGCTCCATGTCGCGCTCGATCTTGTCGCTCACGGGGTTTTTCAGCTTGCCCATCTGCTGCATGGCCATGGCCTGGAACCACATCACCAGATTGAGAAAAAGCACGGCGTATTGTTTTTCCTTGTCGTCCATAGTCATCACCTAAATTGATTGTTCATTACCATCCATTAAACTATCTCTTGACCTGATAAATTACGAGTCCATTTACCTTGATAAATTCGTAAACCTCAAAGACCGCGAAACGATTGAATATGTGAATAATGAGTAAAATCCTGCAGGTTTCTTCTTCGTGTGCTTCGTAATATAACAAGTTCTGAAAACAGCAGATCGCCTTCTATCCCACCCACACCAGACCATAACGGTCTTTGAAATTTTTGTTGAAATAGGTGCGCGTTCCCAGCGCCTGTTCACCGCGCAGGTTGGGGTCCTCCTCGATCAGTTTGAACGCCTCATCCCGCGCCAGCCGCAACAACGCGAGATCCACGGTGGGATTCGCCAGCTTTAGTTCCGGCATGCCGTGCTGCCGGGTGCCGAAAAACTCGCCCGGCCCGCGCAGCTGCAAATCGACTTCCGCGATCTTGAACCCATCGTTGGTGTGCGCCAGCGTCTCGAGCCGCGTGCGCGCCTCGGCGCTGAGCTGCCCGTAGGCGATGAGAATACAATAGGACTGCTTCGAGCCGCGCCCGACGCGGCCGCGCAGTTGATGCAGCTGCGTCAGGCCAAAACGTTCCGCATGCTCGACCACCATGACGGTGGCGTTGGG